>CAMCRC010000058.1 GCA_945877175.1 Klebsiella pneumoniae
CACGGATGTATTCACAGCGTGTCCGCCGGCCCGGAGGCGGCACGGCCCTCAACCCAGCTCCTGCAATCTATATCAAATAATTTTGATATAGCCCCAAACCCTTGTTATAGTCACCAGCCACTCAACCCCCAGGACCGTGCCGTGAACACCCCCGCACTCCTCAAGACCGACAGCGCAGCCTCCGAGGACGGCGATCAGCTCACGCTGGTCTGCAAGGCCCTGGCGGACAGCCTGCGCCTGGAGATCCTGCGACTGCTGCGCACCAGCTCCTTCGGGGTGCTGGAGATCTGCCACATCCTGGACATCCGCCAGTCCGCGCTCAGTCATCACCTCAAGATTCTGGCCACTGCCGGCCTGGCGAGCACGCGACGCGAGGGCAACACCATTTTCTACCGCCGCCCGCTGCTGTGCGCCGACGACCCGCTGCTGGCTTTCAAGAAAAGCGCCTTCGACGCCATCGACCTTGTGCCGCTGGGCACTGATCTGCTGCAGCGACTCAACCGCGTGCAACAGGAGCGCTCGGAACAGTCCCTGCAATTCTTTACGCGCCATGCCGACAAGTTCCGCGAGAAGCAGGGCCTGGTGGCCGAACATGCCCAGTACACCAGCAGCCTTCTGGATCTGCTGCGACAGCTGGACCTGACATCTCAGGAACGCGTCATGGAAGTCGGTCCCGGCGAAGGCGAGCTGCTGGCACTGCTGGCCGCGCAGTTCAAGAACGTCATCGCCCTGGACAACGCCGCCGAGATGCTCAACCGCGCGCGCAGCACCGTGGCGGCCGAAGGGCTGCACAATGTGCAGTTCATTCTTGGCGACACCCACAAGGCGCTGGAGCTCGACCTGCGCTGCGACCTGATTGTGTTCGACATGGTGCTGCACCACCTGCCTTCCCCGCACGAGGCGTTCCAGCATGCGCAGGCCCTGCTCAATGAGGGCGGCATGCTGCTGATCGTCGATCTGTGTCAGCACGATCAGGACTGGGTGAAGGATTCCTGTGGCGACCTGTGGCTGGGCTTCGACGCTCAGGACATGAACGCATGGGCGCTGCAGGCCTCGCTGCAGATCGGGCCCAGCGTGTTCCTCGGCCTGCGCAACGGCTTCCAGATCCAGATGTGCGTGTTCCAGAAAACCGGTTTTCGTCAGAACGTTTCATCCATTGCACGAACTTTCACTCCACAATGATCAGAAAAGGAAAACACTATGGCCACTTCTCTCTTCACTTCTGAATCCGTCTCCGAGGGACATCCCGACAAGATGGCCGACCAGATCTCCGACGGCGTCCTCGATGCGATTCTGCGCCAGGACCCCAGGGCGCGGGTGGCCTGCGAGACGTTGATCAAGACCGGCATGGTGGTGGTGGCCGGCGAAGTGACCACCGAAGCCTATGTCGACATCGAAGAGCTGACGCGCAAGATCGTATGCGACATCGGCTACGACCACTCCGACAAGGGCTTCGACGGCAAGTCCTGCGCCGTGCTCAACGCCATTGGCAAACAGTCGCCGGATATTTCCCAGGGCGTGGATGACACCCCCGATCACGAACAGGGCGCCGGCGACCAGGGCCTGATGTTCGGCTATGCCACCAATGAAACCGAGGTGCTGATGCCAGCACCGATCACCTACTCCCACCGTCTGGTGCAGCGCCAGGCAGAAGTGCGCAAGAACGGCACCTTGCCCTGGCTGCGTCCGGATGCAAAGAGCCAGATCACCTTCCGCTACGAAAATGGCAAGCCTGTCGCTGTGGACGCTGTGGTGCTGTCCACCCAGCACAGCCCGGACATCGCCCAGGGCCCGCTGCAGGAAGCCGTGATGGAAGAGATCATCAAACACGTGCTGCCGGCGGAGTGGCTGGACAAGAACACCAAGTACTTCATCAACCCGACCGGCCGCTTCGTCATTGGCGGCCCCTTCGGTGATTGTGGACTGACTGGTCGCAAGATCATCGTCGACACCTACGGCGGCATGGCCCGTCACGGCGGCGGCGCCTTCTCCGGCAAGGATCCGTCAAAGGTCGACCGCTCAGCGGCTTATGTGGCGCGCTATGTGGCGAAGAACATCGTGGCTGCCGGCATCGCCGACCGCTGCGAGATTCAGGTGTCCTACGCCATCGGCGTGGCGGAACCGACGTCCATCAGCGTGGAAACTTTCGGCACCGGCAGGATTTCCGAAGACCGCATCGTGCAGCTGATCCGCGAGTTCTTCGAACTGCGTCCGAAGGGTCTGATCCGCATGCTCGACCTGCTGCGCCCGATCTATCTGCCAACAGCAGCTTACGGCCACTTCGGCCGCGAAGAAGAGAATTTCACCTGGGAAAAAACCGACAAGGCCGCCGCACTGCGCGACGCTGCCGGACTCTGATTGCATTATTCATTTATCAACAAAGACAGGATTCATTCATGAGCAAGCACGATTACAAAGTAGCCGACATTTCCCTGGCCGAGTTCGGTCGCAAGGAAGTCATTCTCGCCGAGGCCGAAATGCCCGCGCTGATGTCTCTGCGCGCACGCTACAAGGCCAGTCAGCCACTGGCCGGCGCAAAGATTCTGGGCTGCATCCACATGACCATTCAGACGGCCGTGCTGATCGAAACCCTGGTGGAACTGGGCGCGCAAGTGCGCTGGTCGTCCTGCAATATTTTCTCGACGCAGGATCACGCAGCCGCCTATATCGCCGCCAAAGGCATCGCGGTTTACGCCTGGAAGGGCCAGACCGTGGAAGAGGGCGACTGGTGTGTGGAACAGACGATTCTGAAAGACGGCAAGCCATGGGATGCCAACATGATTCTGGACGATGGCGGCGACTTGACCGGCATGGTGCACAACAAGTATCCGCAGATGCTGGACCGCATCAATGGCATCACTGAAGAGACCACCACGGGCGTGCACCGTCTGCTGGAGATGATGGAGGAGGGCCGTTTGAAAGTACCGGCCATCAACGTCAATGACTCGGTCACCAAGAGCAAGAACGACAACAAGTACGGCTGCCGCCACAGCCTGAACGATGGCATCAAACGGGGCACCGACATGCTGCTGTCCGGCAAGCAGGCGCTGGTGGTGGGCTATGGCGACGTGGGCAAGGGCTCTGCCCAGAGCCTGCGTCAGGAAGGCATGATCGTGAAGATTGCGGAAATCGACCCGATCTGCGCGATGCAGGCCTGCATGGATGGCTACGAGATCGTGTCGCCGTACATCGACGGCAACAACACCGGCCGCCTGGAAGACATCGACCAGGCGCTGCTGCGCAAGCTCGACATGATCGTGACGGCCACTGGCAACATCGACGTGTGCGACAAGAACATGCTGCAGAGCGTCAAGAATGGCGCCATCATCTGCAACATCGGCCACTTCGACAACGAAATCGACACGGCCTTCATGCGCAAGAGCTGGACGTGGGAAGAGATCAAGCCGCAGGTGCACAAGGTCTATCGCGGCGATGCCGAGAAGGACAAGGGCAACTACCTGCTGCTGCTCTCGGAAGGCCGCCTGATCAACCTGGGCAACGCCACCGGCCATCCGTCACGCATCATGGACGGCTCGTTCGCGAACCAGGTCATTGCCCAGATCTACATGTACGAGAAGGGCTTCGCGTCGCTGTCACCGGACTTCAAGAAGGACAACATCACGGTGGAAGTATTGCCCAAGCATCTGGACGAGCAGGTTGCTGCGCTGATGGTGGGTGGCTTCGGCGGGGTGCTGACCAAGCTGCGTCCGGATCAGGCGAAATACATCCACGTGAATGTGGAAGGGCCGTTCAAGCCGGACAGTTACAAGTATTGAGAACTGAAATGTTCGCGGGCAAGCCCGCTCCCACAGAGACAGTGGGAGCGGGCATAGTGGGAGCGGGCTTGCCCGCGAACTATCCAGGCGACCGTGGGAGCTGGCCTGCCAGCGAACTTTCTCAACCACCACTTTTCGAAAGCACATCTTCCAGAGCAACAAGTCATGACAACACCCCAATCCGGCAGCAGCGAGCAGACCCGTTTCAGCTTCGAGTTTTTCCCCGCCAAGACGGAAGTCGGCGAAGAAAAACTGCGTGAAGTGCATCGCCAGCTGGCGCTGCTCAATCCGGACTTCTTTTCGGTGACCTATGGCGCCGGAGGCTCTACCCGCGATGGCACACGCAGTGCGGTGGAGGCCATCCACAAGGCGGGCTCGAACGTTGCCCCGCACTTGTCATTCGGCGGCTCCAGCGAGGCCGAGATCATCGCCCTGCTGAACGTCTACAAGGCCATGGGCATTTCCCGCCTGGTGGCGCTGCGCGGCGACATCCCGTCCGGTACCGGTGCCACCAGCAGTTATTACTACGCCAATGAGCTGGTGGAATTCGTGCGCCGCCACACCGGCGATCACTTCCACATCGAAGTGGCGTGCTATCCCGAGATTCACCCCAAGTCAGACAGCTACGAAAGTGATCTGCACTTCTTCAAGAAGAAAGTGGATGCCGGTGCCAATGGCGCCATCACCCAGTATTTCTACAACGCCGACGCCTATTTCTATTACGTCGAACGGTGTCAGGACATGGGCATCACGATTCCCATCGTGCCCGGCATCATGCCCATCACCAATTACGCCAACCTGGCCCGGTTCAGCAGCAATTGCGGCGCGGAGATTCCACGCTGGGTGCGGCAGCGTCTGCAAGCCTATGGCGATGACGCCGACAGCATCCGCGAATTCGGCATCGAAGTCGTGTCGCAGCTGTGCGACGCGCTGCTGGACGGCGGAGCGCCCGGCCTGCACTTCTACACCATGAACCAGGCCGGTCCGGTCAGTGCCATCTGGCACAACCTCGGCCTGAGCGCGCGCTGAAATGCGCCTGTCCCGGATCTACACGGCACAGGCACTGCACAGCGGCGCGGCCGTGGTTCTGGAAGACGATGTCGCCCATTACATCGGCAAGGTGCTGCGCATGCGGCCCGGTGAGCAGGTCGCCCTGTTCAACGGACGAGATGGAGAACACCTCGCCGAAGTGACCCAGGTCGACAAACGCACAGTCACCGTGCAACTGCTGGAGGCTCGTCAATGTCACTCCGATCCGCTTCTGCGAATTCACCTGGGACTGGGTATGTCTCGCGGTGAACGCATGGATTATGCGGTGCAGAAGGCCACCGAAGCGGGCGTCACCAGCATTACCCCGCTGCTGACCGAACGCTGCGAAGTGAAGATCAAGACCGACCGCGTGGACAATCGGCTGCAGCATCTGGAGCGCATCGCCATCAGCGCCTGTGAACAGTCCGGGCGCTGCTCCGTGCCCGAGGTGCTGGCGCCTGTCTCGCTGCAGGAATGGCTTGCCCGGGAACACCAGGGCGCCCGCTTCGTGCTCGATCATCGTGGCGCATCCGGCATGAGCTACACGACCACTCCTTCCGATGTGACGCTACTGATCGGTCCGGAAGGCGGCCTGTCCGATGCAGAAGTACAGACTGCCTGTGCGGCAGGCTTTCAGCCGGTGCGACTCGGACCACGTGTGCTGCGCACCGAAACAGCACCGGTGATTGCCATCGCACTGGCTCAGCACCTGTGGGGCGACCTGCGCTGACCAGCGCGTTTTTTCCAGCGCAAAAAAAAGCGCCCCGCAGGGCGCTTTCAAATTTTCGATACCTTCCAGCGAGTATTACTTGGTGAACTCCGGGTACGCTTCCAGTCCGCACTCGGCCACGTCGCAGCCCATGGCTTCTTCTTCTTCGCTGACGCGGATACCCATTACCGCCTTCAGGATTGACCACACGATCATGCTGGTGACGAACACCCAGATGAAGATGGTCAGTGCGCCGATGATCTGGCCGGAGAAGGACACGCCGTCATTGGTGATCGGTACCAGCAACAGGCCCAGCAGACCACACGCGCCATGTACGGAGATCGCACCGACAGGATCGTCGATCTTCACTTTGTCCATGAAGATGATGCTGAACACTACCAGTACGCCACCCAGCGCACCGAAGATGGTGGCTTGCAGAGCAGTTGGAGTGGAGGGTTCTGCCGTGATGGCCACCAGACCAGCCAGTGCGCCGTTCAGTGCCATGGTGAGGTCAGCCTTGCCAAACAGGGCGCGAGCTACTAACAGCGCGGCAACCAGACCGCCTGCCGCTGCAGCGTTGGTGTTCAGGAACACCATCGCAACTGCGTTGGCATTGGCCACATCGGCCACTTTCAAGACGGAACCGCCGTTGAAACCGAACCAGCCCATCCAGAGGATGAAGGTGCCCAGTGTTGCCATTGGCAGGTTGCAACCCGGAATCGCTTTCACGCTGCCGTCTGCGCTGTACTTGCCCTTGCGAGCACCCAGCAGAATCACGCCAGCCAGTGCTGCAGCAGCGCCTGCCAGGTGAACGATGCCTGAGCCTGCGAAGTCGGAGAAGCCAAGGTCGCCCAGTGTGTACATGCCGAATACCGCATTGCCACCCCAGGTCCAGGAGCCTTCCATCGGATAGATCACGCCAGTCATGACCACAGCGAACAGCAGGAACGCGAACAGCTTCATGCGCTCAGCCACTGCACCGGACACGATCGACATGCAGGTTGCGACGAACACCACCTGATAGAAGAAGTCGGATGCGCCGGAGTACACCGCACCGCCTTCAAACCCTTCTTCTGCCTTGGATGCCAGCGCGTCAGCCAGCAGTGTGTCGCCGCCGTCAATGCCCGTCAGGAACACGGTGCCGCCGTACATGATTGCGTAGCCACACACCATGTACATGATGCAGGCTACCGCGTAGAGAGCGATGTTCTTGGTCAGAATTTCCGTGGTGTTCTTGGCTCGCACCAGGCCGGATTCCAGCATTGCGAAGCCTGCGGCCATCCACATGACCAATGCGCCACATACCAGATAATAGAATGTGTCGAGTGCATACTGCAGTTGATAAATTTGGTCTTCCACCTTGATACCTCCGAACCCGTATCGAGTTCTTGACGCCTGATTGATTTAAGTAGTCGTTGTTGCCTTACACAGCTTCTTCGCCAGATTCACCAGTCCGGATGCGAATGACCTGGAGCAGGTCGGTGACGAAAATCTTGCCGTCGCCGATCTTTCCTGTATTCGCCGCCTTGGTGATGGCTTCCAGCGTTTGATCAAGCAGGTCGTCGCCGATCGCTACTTCGATCTTCACTTTGGGCAGAAAGTCCACTACGTACTCTGCACCGCGATAAAGTTCGGTATGCCCTTTCTGTCTGCCAAAGCCCTTCACTTCAGTCACGGTAATACCCTGCACTCCGATTTCTGAGAGTGCTTCACGGGCATCGTCCAATTTGAAAGGCTTGATAATTGCCGTTACTAACTTCATGTGTTTGCTCCTTACCTTTTTAATATCTGCTCCGCCGATTCAGTGCAGATACACCTGAGTCGACTAGATGCATGGCGCGTGCCACAAAGGAAAAACTGTTTCATTACAGTGTGATACGTGATGCCGCGCACAATGTGGGTTGGATGTGAGTAGCGCATGCCCCGAAATTGCACCGATATGACGCATTCACCAATCAGTCGCACCAATGCTGTGCGTTTGACTGGAAGGGGCAGCAGAATCTGCGCTGAGCGCAGAAAACAAAAGGCCCGCAAGCGCAACGCTGGCGGGCCTTTCGCAGAGTCGTTCAGCAGATCATTTTCGCGATGGGCGATCATGATCCGTAATCATCAGAATGCTTTGGCGATGCCGAAGACAACAACAGCGCTGCAGTCTTCAGAGCCGAAGCAGTCTGCCTCGCTGAGCGTGGTATCGCTGTACATCAGTGACAGATTCACGCCAGAGAAGGGCATGGTCAGAGACACGTTGTAGTCGGAGTACGCATCTTCGTCGCCAAACACATCGTTGTCGAATGTCTGCAGACCGTAGTGCAGGCCCAGAGAAATGTCGTTGCCGAGCGGCACGCCGTAGTCCAGCGTGTAGTACATGGCATCGCCTACGCCAGCGAAGAAATCGTCGGAGTAGTTGATGGTGGCCAGGAAGCCTGCGTAGGTGAATTTGCCATAGACTTCAAGGAAGTCGTCGTTGCTGTTGCCCGGATAATCGTAGTACAGGGCACCGAAGTCGTAGCCGACTTCTTCAGAGAAGCTGCCACGGATACCGCCGTAATAATCCAGCTCGATGCTGTCGTCAAACGTGATGCTGGAAGCCCAGGTACCAACGTAGAAGCCTGATTCGCTTGCGTAATCGAAACCACCTTGAATTGCTGAGCCACCGCTGGTCTGGGAAATACCACGGTAGATGTAGTCAGTCTTGATTGCCACGTTGCCAGCAATCGACGCTTCCTGCGCACTGGCAGCGAATGCTGCAGACATGAATCCGGCGGCCAGCAATGCTTGTGTAAGTTTCTTCATTTAGAGTAACTCCATGACGTTGTAGTAAGTGTTTGACCTCGAGGGTCAGAAGCAGCGCTGCGGCGTTTTGTGTTTCTCGTGGACGCTCGCAGCGATGTACACTTTCCTTGAAGCATAATGCGTGCCTATTTCCGAATTCAGCCTCTTGAATGTGACATATTTGCGTAAAAACAAAGACTTGAAATTTCGCTACCCAGGAAGCAAAAGCAAGCACTGCAGGGATGCGCAAACGATAATCCTGCTCACTGCACCGTTTTGGCTCGCCACCGCACGCGCGCATTCGGGCACACGACCTTGCGTGGCGCATACCGTGCACCTTCCGCGGGCATTGGGCTACAATCCGGAGTGTCTCAATCCACCATCACCAAAGGCCATCCCATGATCAACACACAATTCTTCGAAGACCTCACTCAGCAGATCGCGCGCCTGCTTCCCCAGGCCGGCGCCGCCAGCGAAGAAATCAAGAAGACGGTGAATAGCGTTCTGCAGAAGGGCTTCGCGTCCCTGGACCTGCTGACCCGGGAGGAGTTCGATGCGCAGGCCGCCGCACTGGCACGTGCAGAAGAACGGCTGACTCAACTCGAGGCAGAGATGGCGCGGCTGGAAGCCTTGGTGGGAAACCCCGGAAAGGCGTAACAATGGGCGGTCAAGGCGTTCAGGGTGGCCAAATGAACGGGCCCGTCGCGGGAGACAGGCCGGGAATTCTCAAATGACGTGCTTGTCCATGAACGCACGCACCTGCTTGTCAGCATCCATCCTGCTGACGGCATACTTTTCCTGCACCAGTCCGACCAGCTTCTGGAACTGCCCTTCTGTCTGCATGAGCTGATCCTGCGTCAGCTTTCCCCAGGCCACTTTGGCCGAGCCCATATACTGCTTCCATTGACCGGAGAGTTTCTGAACGCGCAAGGAGTGCGATTTTTCATCAGGGCTTTTCGAGGCGGGTGTGACAACATTGATGCCGGCGATGGTCGAAGTGCGGGGCGAATTCGATGAATGCATGTCTGGCTTACTCATGATGATCTCCAGGGCTGCGAGGACCCGGAAGAATTTTCCGGATCGGTGAACAGGCAGGAGACTCAGAATACGGATGAGGCGAAGGGAGTTCGGTGCGCTGTGACGCTTAGGCAGAAATTATACGTTCAGTACACTTGATCATGATTTCCGATATCCACAAGAATGATTTCGCTCCCTTGCAGAAACAGGGTCAACACTATTCTGTAACTCCTGTTGATTGACACGGAGTGCAAGCGGGTCAGGCGTCCCTGCAAGGGGTGAAGTCTCAACGACGGATGCTGCGGGTTGACCTCCAGCAGTGCCAGAGTCTTCTGATATTGCCCGAGCACCTCAGGGTGTCGGCTCAGGAACTTCCGTGCTTTCCTGACGTAGCTCTCAGGATAGATCAGCCTGTATGCCATCAGTCACCCTCTTGATGTGATCCGCAACACTCTCCGTATGGATTCGCCCCGCTTCCAAATCGGCAAGCGCTTCCTGCAAAGCCGCTGCCAGCTCGTATTCGCGCAGCTTTGCATACTTCTCGATATCCATTACCACGTAGCGATCCTGCCCACGTACGGAGATCATGACTTCCTCCTGGTGCTTCAGATGCGCTTCCACAATGGAAATTCCTTTGGTTTTCAATTCATTGGCTGTTACCGAATGCATCGTGCAAGCTCCTGCGTCTATAGCACTGTAGATAGTACGATTGAGAGTATCATAAACAGCGCGCTTGCGACAATCCTGGCCATCGGTGTCTCTCACCCCCTGAAGAACCTCTCCACCCGCCGGTACGAGATCGCTTCCGCCAGGTCCTGCTGCGCGATTGCCTCGCGCCCGTCCATGTCCGCAATCGTGCGCGCGATCTTGAGAATGCGGTGATGCGCGCGCGCCGAGAGTTTCAGTTTCTGGACAGCCAGTTCCAGAAATTGTTCACTGACGTCGTCAAGCACGCAGAAGGTTTCGATCTCGTGGGCGCTCATGTCGCTGTTGAGTTTGCCGCTGCGTTGTTTTTGCAAGTGCCGGCACGCGCGAATGCGGGCGACGTTCTGCTGGCTGCCGCTGGCATCATTGGTCGGTGCGGATTCGCGCACGGCGCGCAGCTCGTGGGGTGCAAGGCGGGGCACTTCCACGATCAGATCAATGCGGTCCAGCAAGGGGCCGGAGATCTTTTCCAGATAGCGCTGGACGCCTTCGGGTGTGCAGCGGCAACGGCCGTCGGGATCGCCGTGGTAGCCGCACTTGCAGGGATTCATCGCCGCCACCAGCTGAAAATTGGCAGGGAGTTGCAGGCGATAGCTGGCACGGCTGATGGTGATGTGGCCGGACTCCAGCGGCTCGCGCAGCACTTCCAGCACACTGCGGTTGAACTCGGGAAGTTCATCGAGGAACAGCACCCCGCGATGAGCCAGGGTGATCTCGCCCGGGCTGGCCTGAGCGCCGCCCCCCACAAGTGCGATGCTGGTGGCCGTGTGATGGGGTGCGCGAAACTCGGGCTGCAGCCAGCGCGCGGCGTCTATGGGCCGCCGGGCAATGGACTTGATTGCGGCGGCCTCCAACGCGTCGGCTTCGTCCAGCGGCGGCAGCAGGGACACCAGAGAGTTGGCCAGCAGCGTCTTGCCCGTGCCTGGCGGACCGATGAACAAGATGTTGTGGGCACCGGCCGCGGCCACCTGCAACGCACGCTTGGCAGCGTGCTGGCCCTTGATGTCGGCAAAGCGTGTGCCCTCGTGACGCTCTGACGCCATCAGCGGCGGTTCCTGAAATTCGCAGCGCTGCATGCCTTTGCCCGTCCGCAGCTGGTTGCACACCTCCAGCAGATGCGCGCCGGCCAAGGCACGCACACCTCGCACCAGCGAAGCCTCTGCGCTGTTCACAGCCGGCAGCAGCAGCGTGCGCCCCTGCTCCCGCGCTGCCAGCACGGCGGGCAGCACGCCGTGCACGGCGCGCAAAGTACCATTCAGGGCCAGCTCGCCCAGCACTTCGTAATCCGCCAGCCCCGGTGCAGGAATCTGCCCCGACGCCGCCAGGATGCTGAGGGCAATGGCCAGGTCGTAGCGTCCACCGCTCTTGGGCAAGTCGGCTGGCGCCAGATTGATGGTCATGCGCCGCGTGGGAAACTCCAGCCCGGCGTTGAGGATGGCACTGCGCACTCGCTCCTTGCTCTCGCGCACCGCGGCCTCGGGGAGCCCGACGATGGCCAGGGAGGGCAGGCCGTTGGACAAATGGGTTTCGACAGTGACGAGCGGGGCGTCGATGCCGATGTTCGCGCGGGTGTAAACAACAGCCAGTGACATGCGTCCATCCGTGAGCGGTGTCTGGTGGAAGGGAAGCGCGTTGTGCGCTCCTTCAAGGTGTAGAGCACGCCAGGCATTCTGGCAAGGCGAAGGCTCAGCGCAGGGCGCCGCCAAGGGCGAGGACGGACTGGATGCGGCGGTCGACGAAGTCGTCCTGTGTCAGCAGTTCCTTGATGTCGGCGAAGGTCACCGGCTTGCTGAAGAAGAAGCCCTGCACCTGGTCGCAGTGGTTTTTAGCCAGGAAATCCACCTGTTCGGCAGTCTCGGCGCCTTCGGCAATCACCTGCATGTTCAGGCTGTGGGCAAGGTTGATGATGGCCTTGACGATGGTGGCGTCGTCTTCATTCGTGGTGACGCTGCCCACAAAGGAGCGGTCGATCTTGAGCACCGAGATGGGCAGACGTTGAATGTGGGCGAACGAGGAATAGCCGGTGCCGAAGTCGTCCAGGGAGATGTCGATGCCCAGCTCGCTCAGACGCCGCAGGCTCTGATCGACGGCCTGCCCTTCGATCATCATGGTGGTTTCGGTCAGCTCGAACTCCAGACGCCCCTCGGTGATCTTGTGCTTGTTCATGATGTTGGCCACGGTCTGCACGAAGTTCTTGTCCTGGAACTGCTTGAAGGACACGTTGACCGCCAGCTGTATGTCGTCATAGCCCTTCGACGTCAGCTCGTTCAGGTCCTTGCAGGCCTGATGCACGACCCAGTATCCCAGCGGCACGATCAGCCCGCTTTCTTCGGCCACCGCGATGAATTCGGCCGGAGGCAGCAAACCCCGGTTGGGGTGCTGCCAGCGCACCAGCCCTTCGGCACCGACGATACGATTGCTGGTGATATCGATGCGTGGCTGGTAATGCAGCACGAATTCCTCATTGCGGATGGCGCGACGGATTTCGGCCTCCAGACGCAGAATCTTCTGTGCCGCGTCAGTCATATCCTTGGTGTAGAACTGGTAGTTGCTGCCCTTTTCACGCTTGGCAATGCGCATGGCCATGTCGGCATTGGCCAGCATGACATCCACCGACATGCCGGCCTCCTTGTTCATGGCAACGCCCATGCTGACATTCATGCGAATGGCATGCTGTGCCACCGGGAAGGGCTTGGCCATGGCCTGCAGGATGCGCTCGAGGTTGATACGACACTCGGATTCCACAGACCCCAGTGCATTCTGATACACCACCGCAAACTCATTGCCTCCGATGCGGGCGAGGGAATGATGCGCGGATAGGCAGGTCGCGATGCGTTCGGCAATCAGCTGAATCAAGGCATCGCCTGCGCCCTGTCCGTAGGAAGCGTTTACTTTCTTGAACTGATCCACGTCAACGAGCAGCAGGCCGACGGACTCGGGCGTCGTGGCATTGGCCAGCACGCGATCAAGCTGGTCACGGAATTCGCTGCGATTTATCAGCCCTGTCAGGGGGTCGACATTGCGCGCGGCAAGGACCATTTCAGCAGCGGGCTCCACGGCCACCGCCAGCGCCAGGGCTCGGGCCAACAGCGGAGCAGTCAATTGATCGCGCAACAGAATGTCGGATTCGCCGCGGGCACACGCCTCGGCATCCGCTCCGGCAGGCAATCGGTCTGTGATGACGATGATGGGAGCTTTGACTTTCTGATGGCTGAGCTCTGCGAGGAGCTTGCGGGAGAGCCGGGCTTCAGACACCCGACCCCACAGGATCACATGGAAAGAGCTTACCAGCGTCGCTTCGAGGACAATGATATCTGCCTGACACCAGGTCAACTGATGCCTGGCACCTTCTATGCTGCCCAACAGTCGCTCGAATTGCTTGTACTCGGCGTCCTGATCGGCAATCAGCAGTATTCGCACTGCACTGCTCCACGAAACAACAATATGAATATTGTTATCGGCTCTAACGCCGAAAACCTTCAGCGCAAAGTGCGCTCCTGCATGAAAATCTTTGCGCCCTGAAATAATCCATTCACTTCAAGGCATGCGGGGTTCGGGTGTATATAATAGGGAACACGCCAACCCATTGCCAGTAATGACTTTTTCTAACTCCCTGTGAACAAACTCAATCCCCGTCAGCTGGAAGCTGTGAAATACATCAGCTCCCCTTTGCTCGTACTCGCCGGTGCGGGCAGCGGCAAGACCAGTGTCATTACGCAGAAGATCAGCTATCTGATCAACGAGTGTGGCTATCCGGCCCACCGGATTGCAGCGGTGACTTTCACCAACAAGGCCGCGCGCGAGATGAAAGAGCGTGTAGGAAAACTCTCACGTGAGCGCGAGGGCGGCAGCAATATCCGCGGCCTCACTATCTCGACGTTTCACCATCTTGGCCTGACCATCATTCGCAAGGAGCACGCGAAACTCGGCTTCAAGTCGGGGTTTTCCATCTTTGACAGCCAGGACAGTCAGTCACTTCTGAAGAGTCTACTGCACAAGGATTCTGAATTGAGTGACGAGCAGCTCAAGTTTCTGCAGAGCACCATCTCCAACTGGAAGAATCAGCTGGTGATGCCAGAGCAGGCGAATCTGCTGGCAGCCGAGCCGGAGGAAGTCTTCGCGGCGCGCGTCTACACGCAGTATCAACGCCATCTCGCGGCTTTCAATGCCGTGGATTTTGATGATCTCATTCTATTGCCTGTCATGCTTTTCCAGACTCACAGAGACGTGTTGGAGCGCTGGCAGAACCGCATCCACTACCTGCTGGTGGACGAATATCAGGACACCAACACGGGCCAGTACCTGCTGGTGAAGCTGCTGGTGGGCCCGCGCAACGGACTGACCGTGGTGGGCGACGACGACCAGTCGATCTACTCGTGGCGCGGCGCCAAACCCGAGAACATGATTCAACTCGAGAAGGATTATCCCAGTCTGAAGCTCATCAAACTGGAACAGAACTACCGTTCCAAAAACAATATTCTGACTGCTGCCAACACGCTCATCGCGAACAATCCACACCTGTACGAGAAGAAGTTGTGGAGCCAGCTGGGAGTCGGTGATCACTTGCGCGTGATCGTCGCGCCAACGCAGGAAGCAGAAGTGGAGCGCATCGCCACCGAGATTCTCGCCAACTGCGTCACGAAGCGGCTGCGTTTCCGCGACTTCGCCGTGCTTTATCGCGGCAATCACCAGGCCAAAGCGCTGGAGCTGCAACTGCAGGCCAACCAGATTCCCTATCAGATTACAGGTGGCACTTCGTTTTTTTCGCGCAGCGAGATCAAGGACGTGATGGCGTATCTGCGCCTGCTGATCAACCCCGACGACGACAATGCCTTTCTGCGTGCCATCAACACCCCGCGTCGCAAGATCGGCCCTTCCATTCTGGAGGCACTTGGCTCCTATGCAACGGAACGCGGCATCGGGCTGTTGAGCGCCAGCACCGAGATCGGCCTCGGGCAGTTCCTGGAGGACAAGAAACGGCTGCGCCTTACAAAGTTCGCGGAATGGATCAATCACATCAGCGAACAGTCGCAGCGCGGCGACAGCATCGCGGCGATTCGTGAAATGCTCAGCGACATGGACTTCGAAGGCTGGCTGCAGCAGACCAGCAGCTCTGAGCCGGCAGCCATTCGCGCCATCGCCAATGTGGAGCTGCTGCTGGAACAACTGCAGAAGAGTCTCACCAAAGCAGCTGAGGATGACGATGAGGGCGAGGAGAACATCGAGGCCGCCATCAACAAGCTGATCCTGCGCGACCTGCTGGAACGCCAGGAAGAGGAAGACATCAACAATCAGGTGCAGCTGATGACACTGCATGCCGCCAAGGGGCTGGAATTCCCCTACGTCTACATCATGGGCATGGAAGAAGACCTGCTGCCACATCGCACCAGTGTCGAGAACGACGATATCGAGGAAGAGCGGCGGCTGGCCTATGTGGGCATCACCCGCGCCCAGCAGGGACTGGCATTCACACTGGCCCGCAAGCGCAAGCAGTTTGGCGAAGTGATCACGACAACGCCCAGCCGGTTTCTGGATGAACTGCCGCAGGAATTGCTGGATTGGGAAGGGCGCAGCGAATCAACGCCGGAGCAAAAGAAAGAGAAGGGTTCCGCGGCAATTGCCGGGCTGATGGGACTGTTTGATCCAGACTGATGGAGCGGGGGATTGGAACTGTAGAGGGCTGGAACTGTAGGAGCTTGCTTGCAAGCGAACTTTCGCGGGCAGGCCCGCTCCTACACTAATTGCGATCTTTCGCGGGCAAGCCCGCTCCTACAAATGTGGGAGCTTGCTTGCAAGCGAACTCTCGCCGGCAAGCCCGCTCCCACAATAAGCTTACTGCTTACTTGCTGCTGTCGACCATGTACTGAACCAGCGCTTTCAGGTCGTCATTGGTGCAGGTAAAGCACATGCCCTTGGCAGGCATTGCATTGATACCGGCAATGGCAGTGGCCAGCAGCGCATCGATGCCTTTCTCTGCACGTGGAGCCCAGGCGGCAGCATCACCGACTTTCGGAGCACCGGCGGCGCCGCTGTTGTGGCAGGCCCAGCAGCTTTGCATGTAGGCGCGTTCCACGTCGAAGTTCTCAGACAGCTGAGCCAGCTGCATGACGACCGGCTTGGAGGTGTCAGCGGACAGTGAACCTGACATGACTGCCAGAACGGAAACCAGACCAACTTGTACTGCACGA
>CAMCRC010000059.1 GCA_945877175.1 Klebsiella pneumoniae
CCCAGGCCGGAGGACATGATGACGCCCACCGTGATGACGAGGCTGGCTGCCATGGCGTAGTAGCGCTGGTAGCGCGAGCGCGCTGGCATCGCCGTGACTGTTGCTGTGCCACTCTTGGCCTTCAGTCGATCAGCCAGGCCTGGTGGCACCTGTACAGAGTGCACTATGGCGCTGACTCGTGCGTCAAGGTCCTGTAGATCCTGTAGTAGTCTGGCACGCTCCGGGCTTGTGCTGGCAGCGGCGGCAAAGTCTTCATTCGTGTCGTGGGGGTTGGCCAGGGCGCGTTTCCTGAATTCGAAGTCATCCATATTCTTGACTCTTGTCGGGGTTCAAACCCCTTTCATGTTCAATAGTGGCAATTCGCGCGCAGAGGCTCAGCCCTGCTCGTCGAACGTGTCATCTCCAGAAAAGTCATCCGTGATGGGCGCATTCGGAAAGAAAACCTGCTTGAGCTTTCCGCGCGCCCTGAAGAGGCGAGTCATCACGGTGTTGTTGTTGAGCTCAAGAATTTCCGCTATTTCCTTGCCGCTGAAGCCACCAATAACCTGCAGCATCAGAGGTTCGCGATAGTCCTTTTCCAGTTTGGCGATAGCCTCGTGGAGCAGGCGACGGTCCATGCGTTGATCGGGTTCATTCTCGTCTGAGTCGGCGATTGACTGATCTTCTATGTCAACCAGCTCCGGACGATAGCGCTCGTAAAGCCGCGCATTTTCTCGTCGCAGAATGGTGAACAGCCAGGCCTTTGCGGCCTTGTCATTCTGCAGACTGTCCAGAGACCGCCATGCACGCAGAAAAGTTTCCTGCACCAGATCTTCGGCCAGCGCACTGTTCTTGCAAATCCAGTAGGCATAGCGATAGACGTCCTGGTACAAGGCGTCGACCAGCGCTTCGTAGCGCTCTTTCTTGAGTCTATCTTCCAAGACCGGGGTTTCGCTCATTTCTTTTCGGTATGCCAGAAGCTCTAGTACAGGTGAGTTTTTGCTGGCAAATCAATTACAAACAACGTTGTCTCTGGGGCTTGCCAGCCGGAAGATGAGTTTGCCCAATTCGCAGGGGGGCGGCAAGTCCTGATTGTTTTTGGCCGGCGGCAGTTGGGAAGGCTATAATCGCGTCCCCGATATGCTGGATGGACATGGACAATGACAAGAATTGCGATAGCCGGTGCCGCCGGACGAATGGGAAAAACGCTGATCGACGCTGTTATGCAAAGCGAATCCGGCCTGACCGTAGCGCTGGGCACTGTGTTGTCCGACGACCCCGCACTGGGTGTTGATCTGGGGTTGCTGGCGGGGGTACAGCATATCGGCGTGCCTGCCGTCACCAATCTCGCTGCGCATGCTGAGGCGTTCGACGTGCTCATTGATTTTACGTCTCGCACTTCCACCCTCGAACATCTCGAGATTTGTCGCCGACTCGGCCGGGCGATAGTCATCGGGACCACTGGCTTTACATCAGAGGAGAAACAGCAGATTGCCGTTGCCGCCATGGAGATTCCCGTCGTCTTCGCGCCCAATATGAGTGTAGGTGTGAATCTGTGTCTGAAATTGCTGGAAATGGCAGCCAAAGTGCTTGGCGATGAAGTTGACATAGAAATTGTCGAGGCGCATCACCGCTTCAAGAAGGATGCGCCTTCCGGCACGGCATTGCGCATGGGGGAAGTGATTGCCGACGCGCTGGGTCGCAATCTTGCCGAGGTGGCCGTTTATGGCAGAGAGGGCATGAGCGACGAACGAGACCGCAAGGCCATCGGGTTTGCAACGATCCGAGCCGGCGATATTGTCGGGGATCACACCGTTATTTTCGCCGGGCTTGGTGAGCGCATCGAGATCACGCACAAGGCCAGCAGCCGCATGACGTTCGCCAAGGGCGCGGTCCGTGCTGCGGCCTGGCTCAAGGACAAGGCGCCGGGTTTGTACTCCATCGATGATGTTCTGTTTGGATCAGAATGATGTGAGTCGGAAACCTTCGTAGACACCGCTTGTCATGTTCCCTTACAATGCGGCCTCAGTATGTTTACATCTGAGCACATAACGGGATTCACAGAAGGGCGGAATGAAGCGTTTGTTTCATTCCGCTTTTTTTCACCCGGATTTTGCGTTTTTTCTGGAGATTGCATTGATTAATTCAGCCGTACTGGCATTGGAAGATGGCAGTATTTTTCGCGGCCGCGCCATCGGGGCTCACGGTATTTCGAGCGGGGAAGTCGTATTCAACACGTCCATGACTGGCTATCAGGAAATTCTCACTGATCCGTCCTACGCACGACAGATCGTCACTCTGACGTATCCCCATATTGGCAACACCGGCACTACTGATGAAGACAACGAGTCCGACAATGTCTGGGCTTCCGGGCTGGTAATTCGCGACTTGTCGAGAATGGCCAGCAACTGGCGCAATCAGCAGACCCTTGAAGACTTTCTGCGCGCGCACAACGTTGTCGCCATAGCAGATATCGACACGCGTCGCCTGACGCGACTTCTGCGCGACAAGGGCCCGCTGAATGGTTGTCTGCTGACGGGCAAGGCCCTCGAGGAGTTCGGCGAAGCCCGCGCTCTGGAAGAAGCGCGCGGATTCCCTGGTCTCAAGGGCATGGACCTGGCAAAGGAAGTAAGCGTCAAGCAGGCCTATGAATGGAACGAAGGTGTCTGGCAATGGGAAAGCGGGCACCAGCCGGCAACTCTCGAAAAACCTTTCCACGTTGTCGCCTACGATTTCGGTATCAAACGCAACATTCTGCGCATGATTGCAGAGCGCAATTGCCGAGTGACAGTGGTCCCTGCGCAGACGCCCGCGGACGACGTTCTGGCAATGAATCCAGATGGCGTGTTCCTCTCCAATGGTCCCGGAGACCCTGCTCCGTGTGATTACGCAATTGCCGCAACCCGCAAATTTCTGGAGACCGACCTGCCGGTTTTCGGCATCTGTCTGGGCTGTCAGATTCTGGCGCTGGCCTGCGGTGCCAGCACGGTGAAGATGCGTCTTGGCCATCATGGTGCCAACCACCCGGTGCAGCGCATAGCGGATGGAGCAGTTTCCATCACCAGTCAGAACCATGGTTTCGCTGTAGATGAAGCAAGCCTGCCGGCAAACCTGAAGGCCACCCACAGGTCGCTGTTCGATGGCACCCTGCAGGGTATAGAACGAACCGACAAGCCGGCGTTCGCATTCCAGGGTCATCCTGAGGCAAGCCCCGGCCCGCACGATATCACCTCGCTCTTTGATCACTTCATCGATCTGATGAAGACAAGAGCCGGTCGCTAGACCCAGTCATGCCCGGCCTCAATGGCCGGGTTGCGAAAATTAAACAAGCAGCCGCGCATGCGTGCGGCCGCGCCAGAACCTACGGTTTGAATATGCCAAAACGATCCGACATAAACAGTATCCTTATCCTCGGTGCCGGCCCGATCGTCATTGGCCAAGCATGTGAATTCGATTACTCCGGAGCACAGGCCTGCCAGGCGCTGCGAGAGGAGGGGTATCGCGTCATTCTGGTCAACTCCAACCCGGCGACGATCATGACCGACCCCGCCATGGCGGACGCCACCTACATAGAACCGGTGACCTGGGAAATCGTCGAGAAGATCATCGCCCGCGAACGGCCCGACGCGATCCTTCCGACCATGGGCGGGCAGACAGCACTTAACTGCGCTCTGGACCTGAATCGCCACGGCGTGCTCGCCAAATACAATGTCGAGCTGATCGGCGCCAGCTGTGAGGCCATCGACAAGGCCGAGAATCGTGAGCTGTTCGATCGCGCCATGAAATCGATAGGGCTCGAGACACCTGCACACGGCATTGCGCACAACATGGAAGAAGCTTTCGCTGCGCTCGACAAGGTGGGCTTCCCGTGCATCATCCGCCCATCCTTCACGCTTGGTGGAAGCGGCGGCGGCATCGCCTACAACAAGGAAGAGTTCATCGAGATCTGTAACCGCGGACTGGATTTGTCTCCCATCAAGGAATTGTTGATCGACGAGTCGCTTATTGGCTGGAAGGAATACGAGCTGGAAGTTGTGCGTGACCGCAAGGACAACTGCATCATTGTCTGCACCATCGAGAATTTCGACGCCATGGGCGTGCACACGGGCGACTCGATTACCGTGGCGCCATCGCAGACGCTGACGGACAAGGAGTACCAGATCCTGCGCAATGCTGCGATCGCCATTTTGCGTGAAATCGGTGTCGAAACCGGTGGTTCCAACGTGCAGTTCGGCATGTGTCCGCGTACCGGGCGCCTGGTCATCATCGAGATGAATCCGCGCGTGTCGCGCTCCTCCGCGCTTGCCTCCAAAGCCACAGGATTCCCGATAGCCCGCGTTGCCGCCAAGCTTGCTGTCGGATATACGCTGGATGAACTGCGCAATGAAATTACAGGCGGGGCCACCCCGGCGTCCTTTGAACCGGCAATCGACTATGTCGTCACCAAGATTCCCCGTTTCACCTTCGAAAAATTTCCTGAGACCAATGACCGCATTACCACGCAGATGAAGTCCGTCGGGGAAGTGATGGCCATTGGCCGCACGTTCCAGGAATCAATCCAGAAAGCGCTACGGGGACTGGAAGTGGGCGTGTCGGGTTTCGATCCGATTCTCGACACTGGCTTGAGCGATGCCATGGACATACTCAAGCGCGAGCTGATGGATGCCGGTGGCGAGCGCGTCTGGTACATAGGTGATGCGTTCCGTCAGGGTTGGTCAGTGAAAACCGTTGCCGAGCTTACTGGCGTGGATCCGTGGTTCCTCGTCCAGATTGAAGACATCATCCAGGAAGAGGCCCGCATTGCGGCGTTGACGCTGGGCGATATCGACAAGGACGCGATGTTCCGCATCAAGCAGAAGGGCTTCTCCGACTCACGTCTTGCGTCATTGCTGAAAGTGCCTGAGCTGAGTGTGCAGCGGCATCGTCATTCCTTGAATGTCCGTCCGGTGTACAAGCGAGTGGACACCTGTGCGGCGGAATTCGCATCGGCGACAGCTTACATGTACTCCACCTATGAAGAAGAGTGTGAAGCGCTGCCTTCCGACCGCAAGAAGATCATGGTGCTGGGCGGCGGTCCGAACCGGATCGGTCAGGGCATTGAGTTTGACTATTGCTGCGTCCATGCCGCACTGGCGATGCGTGAAGACGGGTACGAGACCATCATGGTCAACTGCAACCCGGAGACAGTCTCCACCGACTACAATATTTCTGATCGCCTGTTCTTTGAGCCAGTGACCTTCGAAGACGTCATGGAGATCGTGGCTCTGGAGCGGCCACATGGGGTCATCGTGCAGTTTGGCGGTCAGACACCACTCAATCTTGCGACGCGTCTCGAGGCAGCCGGAGTGCCCATTATCGGCACCTCTGCTGATGCCATCGATCTGGCGGAGGACCGCGAGCGGTTCCAGCAGCTGATCCGCAAACTTGGCCTCAAGCAGCCACCGAACTGCATTGTGCGCAGCGTCGAGGAAAGTATCGCCGCGGCTGAGCAGATCACTTACCCGATCGTTGTGCGTCCGTCCTATGTTCTGGGTGGGCGCGCCATGGAGATTGTCTACAACGAAGAAGAGCTGCGCCGCTACATGCGCACCTCTGTGAAGGTCGGCAATGAAAGCCCGGTGTTACTGGATTACTTCCTCAATTCTGCGATCGAGATCGACGTGGATCTGGTGAGCGACGGCGAGCAGGTTGTAGTCGGCGCGATCATGCAGCACATTGAGCAGGCAGGGGTGCATTCCGGTGACTCCGCCTGCTCGCTGCCACCTTACAACCTGCCGATGGACGTGCAGAACCGCATTCGTGAACAAGTGACGTTGCTGGCCAAAGAGCTGCACGTCATCGGCCTGATGAATACGCAACTTGCCTATCAGGACGGCGAGATCTACATCATTGAAGTGAATCCGCGTGCTTCGCGTACAGTGCCGTTTGTTTCAAAGTGCATCGGAGTATCCCTGGCCAAGATCGCGGCACGCTGCATGGCGGGCACGACACTGAAGCAGCAGGGCTTCACGAAGGAAATCGTGCCGAAGAACTTCGCTGTGAAGGAAGCCGTGTTCCCCTTCAACAAGTTTCCTGGTGTCGATCCGATTCTTGGACCAGAGATGAAATCCACAGGCGAAGTAATGGGCGTCGGTCGCACTTTCGCAGAGGCTTTTGCCAAGTCACAGCTGGGAGCAGGAGAAGAGATAAAGACCAGTGGCACGGTGTTCATCAGCGTGCGCGATGCTGACAAGCCGCGCGTTGTGGAAGTGGCAAGGAAGCTGGACAACCTGGGCTTCAACCTGATTGCAACGCAGGGCACAGCGGCCGTCATAGCGGCTGCCGGGCTGCCGGTGACCCTTGTGAACAAGGTCAACGAAGGCCGTCCGCACATCGTAGACATGATGAAGAATGATCAGGTACAGCTGGTAGTCAACACCACCGAGGGGAAACAGGCCATCGCCGATTCGTCCATCATTCGCCGCACAGCATTGCGTCACGACGTGGCCTGTACGACCACCATCGCTGGAGCTCTGGCTGTTTGTGAGGCGCTGCTTTTCGGTGACAAGCTTTCCGTCTACACGATTCAGGAGCTGCACGCGGAATTATGAGAAAAGTCCCGATGACGGTCGCCGGCGCAGAGCGACTGCGTGCAGAGCTGAACGAGTTGAAAAGTGCACGGCGCCCCCGGATCATCCAGGCGATTGCCGATGCGCGCGAGCATGGCGATCTGCGTGAAAACGCGGAGTATCACGCGGCGCGCGAACAGCAGAGCTTCTGTGAAGGTCGCATCAAGGAGATTGAAGGCAAGCTTGCCGATGCTGAAGTCATCGACGTGAGTGCGATTCCCCGTACCGGTCGTGTGATATTCGGCACGACGGTCACCCTGCTGAATCTGGGAACCGATACCAGCGTGGTGTATCAGATCGTGGGCGAAGATGAGGCCGATGTGCGTGCAGGTCGTATATCGGTTGGGTCTCCCATCGCCCGTGCGATCATGGGCAAGGAAGTGGGTGACGAGATAGTTGTAAAGGCGCCGGCTGGTGATATCGAATACGAAATCGAGGCCGTAGAGCATCTCTGAGAGTGCTCGACGCGCTACTCTGCCTCAGTGCGCCTTGTGGCGAAGAATATTGGAAAGTCGGGGATCGGGCTTCGCGGAAGCTCGATACAGAACGGCAATATTGCCAATGCTCTGAATCAGCTCGGCACCAGCCTGTGTACTCACCTGTACAATAATCTCGCGACGGGAATCACGGTCAGCGGCAAAGATCTTGATCTTGATCAGTTCGTGCTCGCTCAGCGCGCGTTCGATTTCATCGGTGACGCTCTCTGTGAGTCCCTTCTGGGCAATAGTCACAATCGGCGAAAGATTGTGTGCAATGGTCCGAAAGCGTTTTTTATCCGGTGCAGCCAATGTCATAGTAGTGTCGCGTCTGTCAGCGGGCGGGGCCCTGTTTCAAAAGAGGGGCCATTGTAGCCCAGCCCGGGAAATACACAACCGGCCTGGCTCCACACTTGTCCGGCATTGCTTGGACTTTTCACGGATCGATCTTGTAATATCGATCTCGACTCCCAATATGCTGGGTAGTGTGCCTGATCCGGAATTTGCGCGATGAACGTACATTGCAATGGAATTGGCAATCTCAGGGTCCTTTGAGCCTCTGATCACATTTGTGTTAACTGAGATGGGGGAAATTCCCTTGAACGATATGGCAAAAAATCTACTCCTCTGGATGGTCATCGCAGCAGTGCTCCTGACGGTGTTCAACAACATCAACCAGGAGACAAGCAGCGTTTCCGTGACCTATTCAGACTTCGTGAAGGAAGTGCGTGCTGGTCAGGTGCGATCCGTCACGATTGCCGGCATCTCAGTCACCGGGCGGCGGATGGACAACACGCAGTTCACTACGACCATTCCGATGATCGGCGATGACCAGTTGATGAACGATCTCTTCAACAATGGCGTCGAGATAGTGGGGTCCGAACCCGAGCGGCAAAGCATCTGGTCTCAGCTGCTTGTGGCCAGTTTTCCTATCCTGATCATTATTGGACTGTTCTTCTTCTTCATGCGGCAAATGCAGGGCGGGGGCGCGGGCGGCAAGGGCGGGCCCATGTCTTTCGGCAAGAGCAAGGCCAAGCTGCTGGGTGAAGATCAGATCAAAGTGACGTTTGCCGATGTGGCGGGCGTTGACGAGGCCAAGGAAGACGTAAAGGAGCTCGTGGATTTCCTGCGCGAGCCGGACAAGTTTCAGCGCCTGGGCGGGCGGATTCCGCGGGGCATCCTGATGGTGGGCCAGCCCGGTACGGGCAAGACGTTGCTGGCCAAGGCCATTGCCGGTGAAGCGAAAGTGCCTTTCTTCTCCATATCCGGTTCTGATTTCGTGGAAATGTTTGTTGGTGTCGGTGCGTCCCGCGTGCGTGACATGTTCGACCAGGCCAAGAAGCAGGCTCCCTGCATCATCTTCATCGACGAAATCGATGCCGTGGGTCGCCACCGTGGTGCCGGCCTTGGCGGCGGACATGACGAGCGTGAGCAGACACTCAACCAGTTGCTGGTGGAAATGGACGGTTTCGAGGCCAATGACGGCATCATCGTGATTGCTGCCACCAACCGTCCTGATGTTCTGGACCCTGCGCTGCTGCGTCCCGGTCGCTTCGATCGTCAGGTTGTGGTGGGTCTGCCGGACATTCGCGGACGCGAGCAGATTCTCAAGGTCCATATGCGCAAGGTACCGATCGACGACCGCGTCAATGCCAGCGTGATAGCCCGTGGTACACCTGGTTTTTCAGGTGCCGATCTGGCCAATCTCGTCAATGAGGCGGCACTCTTCGCAGCGCGTGGCAATCGCAAGCTGGTTGGTATGGAAGAGTTCGAGAAAGCCAAGGACAAGATCATGATGGGCGCCGAGCGCAAATCCATGGTCATGTCGGACAAGGAAAAGCTCAATACTGCGTATCACGAGTCGGGTCACGCCATCGTTGGCCGGGTCGTGCCGGAGCATGACCCGGTTTACAAGGTCAGCATCATTCCGCGTGGCCGGGCCTTGGGCGTCACGATGTTCCTGCCCGAAGAAGACCGTTACAGTCTGAGCAAGCAAGGCATTCTGAGCATGATCTGCAGCCTTTACGGCGGCCGCATTGCAGAAGAAATGACGCTCGGTACCGAAGGCGTCACGACTGGTGCATCCAATGATATTCAACGCGCCACGGACATGGCCCGCAACATGGTTACCAAGTGGGGGCTTTCGGAGAAGCTTGGGCCTTTGATGTATGCCGAAGACGAAGGCGAAGTCTTCCTGGGGCGATCGTCAGCCTCTCATTCAAAGGCGCATTCCGGCGAGACTGCCAAAATCATCGACGAAGAGATCAAGCGCATTATCGATGACTGTTACGGCAGAGCGAAGCGCATCCTTGAGGAGAACCGCGACAAGCTGGAGCTCATGAAGGACGCATTGCTGGAATACGAGACTATTGATGCAGACCAGATCGGAGACATCATGGCTGGCAAGAAACCACGTCCACCGGCTGACTGGTCTCACAATGACAACGGATCGGGCTCTGCCCGCACCAGTGGTCGTGCGTCCGGCGCGGCTCCGGACAGTCCTATCGGTGGCCCGGCCAGCGAAGTGTGACTGGCGTTTTTCAGGAAATCCGAGTGAACGGCAACTCCCTCAAGGTCGGTGACAGAGTCATCGACCTTTCTGTTCCTGTGGTCATGGGTATCGTGAATGTCACCCCCGACTCGTTTTCTGATGGCGGCAAGCTCCGTACTGACACCCCATCCTCCCGCTTTACGGTCTCTATCGACAAGGCGCTGGCGCAGGCTGAATCCATGCTGGCTGAGGGGGCAACGATTCTGGATATTGGCGGAGAGTCCACGCGACCGGGCGCCCGGCCATTGTCTGAGCAGGAAGAACTGGACCGCGTAATTCCAGTGCTCGAAGCGATTCAGGATCGTCTGGATGTCGCTGTTTCTGTTGATACCAGCACGCCCGGTGTGATGCTGGCAGCAGTTGCGGCGGGTGCAGGGTTCGTGAACGATGTTCGGGCGTTGCAGCGCCCCGGCGCCGTGGCTGCTGTTTCGTCCGGCAAATCAGCTGTCTGCCTGATGCATATGCGGGGTGAGCCCGGCACGATGCAGCAGGAAATCCATTATGATGATGTGGTCGAAGAAGTTCTGGCATTCCTGCGGCAGCGGATTGCAGTCTGCGAAGCAGCTGGGATACTCCGTTCCAGGCTGATCCTCGACCCAGGTTTCGGCTTTGGCAAGACGGTGAGGCACAATTGGTTGCTGCTGCAGAGCCTGCACTGTTTTAAGAGTCTCGGCCTGCCGATTCTGGCCGGCATTTCACGCAAATCGATGCTGGGGGCGGTTACTGGTCGTCCCGTCGATGAGCGAGTTCATGCTGGTGTTGCCGCGGCAATGCTGGCTCTGCGTGGTGGTGCAGCCATCATTCGCACACACGATGTGGCACCGACGGTCGATGCCATCAAGATTCACTGCGCCGTCGAGGGCGCCCGCTGAATAAGTTGCAGGACCAGGAATGAAAAACAAGAAAATGGAAAAGAAGTATTTCGGCACTGATGGAATTCGGGGTCGCGTCGGCGAGCATCCCATAACGCCAGATTTCATGCTCAAGCTGGGCTGGGCAGCTGGCAAAGTGTTCGCAAACTCGGATAGAGCGCGCAGCAAGATTCTGATCGGCAAGGACACTCGTATTTCTGGTTACATGTTTGAAGCGGCTCTCGAGGCAGGCCTTACCGCGGCTGGCGTCGACATCAATCTTCTCGGGCCTATGCCTACCCCTGCAGTGGCCTATCTCACGCGCACGTTTCATGCGCAGGCGGGCATTGTCATCAGCGCGTCCCACAATCCCTTCGAAGACAATGGCATCAAGTTTTTCTCAGGTGACGGGTCCAAGTTGCCGGACGAAATGGAGTTCGCCATAGAGGCATACCTCGAGCGTGCCATTACTACTGTGGATTCGCAGCTGATCGGCAAGGCATCGCGGATCAACGATGCCAGCGGCCGCTACATAGAGTATTGCAAGGGAACCGTCCCATCGGAGATCAAGCTGACCGGCATGAAGCTGGTGGTGGACTGCGCCAATGGCTCCACTTACAACATTGCAAGTAACGTGTTCAAGGAGTTGGGCGCAACCGTCAAGACTATCGGTGCTTCGCCCAATGGCCTCAACATCAATGATCAGTGCGGGTCCACCTGCACCGATGCTCTGGTTCGCGAAGTGCTTGCTGAAAAGGCGGATCTGGGTGTGGCATTTGATGGCGATGGTGATCGCCTCATCATGGTTGATCACCTTGGCAATGTTGTAGACGGCGACGAAATTCTTTATGTAATCGCCCGGGACAAGCGCCGTCGCAACGTGGATTTTGGTGGCGTGGTGGGGACATTGATGAGCAATCTGGGTCTCCAGTTGGGCCTTGAAGCGTTGGATATTCCTTTTGTGCGGGTTGCCGTTGGTGACCGTTACGTCATGGCGGAGCTCAAGCAGCGTCAGTGGCAGCTTGGCGGCGAGTCTTCAGGGCACATCATCTGTCTGGATGTCTCGACGACGGGAGATGGCATCGTGTCAGCCTTGCAGACGTTGTATGCGATGATAAGTTGTGGTGCAAGTCTGTACGAGTTGCGTAACAAGATGGTCAAGTTTCCGCAAACCATGATCAATGTGAGAGTGAAGGACAAGAAGGATCTCCAGTCGGTTCCTGCGATTCGTGACGCCGTCGCGTCAGTCGAGGCGACTCTCGGGCGCAAAGGCCGTGTGCTGTTGCGTCCGTCAGGGACAGAACCGGTAGTGCGTGTCATGGTGGAAGGTGAAGATGCCGGCCTTGTCCAGCGCCTGGCAGAGGAGTTGGCTCAGCAGGTCAAGATGCACGCATGAGTCAGAGGCAAGGCTCTGGCTGGTTGCAAGCACCAGGCATCTTGGTTATATTGGCGCCCCGTTTTCCCTACGTCAGGCACTATCCTCTGTACAAGGTGATGTGAATGCGCCGAAGTCTTGTGGCCGGTAACTGGAAAATGCACGGCTCCGGCGTCATGATAACCGGGCTGTTGCAGAGACTGGTTCAGGAGCTTGGTGCGGTCGAGGATGGTGTGGAAGTGGTGGTCTGCCCGCCCGCTCCCTATCTTTCCTTGAGCCAGGGCTTGTTGCGGCACACTGGCTTGCAATTGGGTGCGCAGAATGTCCATGCGGAAGCCGCAGGTGCCTTTACCGGAGAAGTAGCGGCCGCGATGCTGGTCGAATTCGGAGTCCGGTTTGTGATAGTGGGGCATTCCGAGCGTCGTCGCGATGCAGGTGAAACGGATGAGCAAGTGGCGCGCAAATGCGCAGCTGCGCTGGACAGCGGAATTTCCCCAATAATCTGTGTGGGAGAATCGCTGGAAGAACGCGAAGCTGGAAATGCAGATTCCGTAGTGGCAAGGCAGGTCAACGCCATTTTGCAGCATTGTGATGCGTCAGCCTTGCTGAACTCAGTATTTGCGTACGAACCCGTATGGGCAATTGGCACGGGCCTGACGGCGAGTCCTGGCCAGGCGCAAACGATGCACGGGTTTATCCGGGGGCTGTTGCGCGAAAGCAGTGTAGACCTGGCTGCCAGAACCAGGATTCTTTACGGTGGCAGTGTAAATGCGGAGAATGCGCGTGGGTTGTTTGCGCAGAGCGATATCGACGGTGGCTTGGTGGGCGGCACGTCTCTCAAGCCTGAAGAATTCATAACAATTTGCAAGAGTGTGAGCGAGCAATGGAAACCTTAGTGGTCGTAGTGCATGTGATCGTTGCTATAGCGATTGTTGGGCTGGTGCTTCTGCAGCAGGGCAAGGGCGCTGATGCAGGCGCTGCGTTCGGCAGCGGAGCATCGCAGACAGTTTTTGGCAGTGCAGGAACAGGCAATTTTCTGACAAGATCAACCTCCGTCGCCGCGACCATATTCTTCATCACCAGTCTGACACTGGCGATTTTTGCAAAGCAGAACACCAGTGCGGGTGTGGTTGATGGTTTGCCAATCCTCAATCCAGATCTTCTGACGCAGCCTGTTGCACCGCTGAGTGACGTACCGCAGGTAGATACCTCAAATGATGCTGCGGCAGGCGATGTTCCCGTCATCCCTGAGCAGGCGCCCGTGCCTGCACCAGGAAATTGATCCTGCGAGCGTTCTCATCGCACTGAAGATTCGAAGATTCAAAGAGTTAAAGCCGAAGTGGTGAAATTGGTAGACACGCTATCTTGAGGGGGTAGTGACCTATGGTCGTGCGAGTTCAAGTCTCGCCTTCGGCACCAAATGCAGCAAACACAAGAAGTATTGCTTGGAGCGCGCGATTTTAAAGGTTTTCAGCGCTTTTGCTTGACCGTTTCGAAGGTGCCTCAGTATAATTCCGGCCCCTGAGAACGAAGCAGGGAGCCGATGCACTCGCCAGAGGTGTCGGTCAAAAAAGCAAGTGACACTTCAGAATTCACGATTTGTTGCGGGGTGGAGCAGTCTGGCAGCTCGTCGGGCTCATAACCCGAAGGTCGTAGGTTCAAATCCTGCCCCCGCTACCAACTTCGGGAATGGATCGCAGATCTTCCCGATTCAATGCAGCATGGTTCTCTGGCAGTTCATGCAGGCAGCAGGAGACGCTATGCGTTGCAGTATCGAAGCCCCATCAGGGGCTTTTTGTTAGGCGCGATTTTGGTGCCGGAATGCCGGGCTGTTTTGCTCCACATCGTCAAGTTCGAAAGAGCTTGTCGATGCATAAATCAGGATTTCAGGAGTGGGCCGCTGGCCCATTTTTTATTTGTGGAAAGTGATTTTGCGGATCGACAGCAAACACAAGAGTGGAGCAGGTATTGAGCAATAATATTGCCGCGATAGCAGATCTTTTGCGCCCGACAGTGGAGGCGCTTGGCGTCGAGCTGTGGGGTGTCGACCAGATCGGGCAGGGACGCAGCAGCATCCTGCGCGTTTACATCGACAAAGGCGACGAGGGCATTTCAATTGATGATTGCGAGCGCGTCAGTCGTCAGATCAGCGGAATTCTGGATGTGGAAGAGCCGGTTGCGGGGGAGTACACACTGGAAGTCTCCTCGCCAGGCATGGATCGGCCATTGTTCGCTCTGGCCCATTTTGCCCGCTTCATTGGCAGTGTGGCCAATGTGCGATTGCGTGCCCCTCTGGATGGACGCAGAAAGTTCAAAGGTGTAATTCAGAAAGCAGAGGCTGACAGTGTCTGCCTCTTGGTCGATGAGAAAGAAGTAAGCTTTCCCTTCTCGTCAATTGACAAGGCTAATCTGGTTTTTTGAGTGGTCGGGATTCCGACGGTGACAGCGCCCGCTTTGAGACGGGTATTGGCAGAATACAAGAAGACCTCTGGAGTAAGGTGACACGATTATGATGAGTAAAGAAATTCTGTTGGTCGCGGATGCAGTTTCCAATGAGAAGGGCGTTTCGCGCGAGGTAATTTTCGAAGCTATCGAGTCCGCGCTGGCCACTGCTACCAAGAAATTCTATGAAGATGACGAAATGACTTGTCGCGTGCGTGTTGACCGCAAGACTGGCGAGTACGAGACATTTCGTGTGTGGAACATCGTGAGCGATGAAGAATACACAGGGAAAGGCTCGCAGATGATTTTCGAAGATGCCCAGCTGATCAATCCTGATGTGGTGCTCGGAGGCATCTGGGACGAGAAAGTCGCAAACATCGAATTCGGTCGTATTGCGGCACAGACTGCGAAGCAGGTCATCGTCCAGAAAGTGCGCGAAGCTGAGCGCGACATCATTATCGCCGAGTATCGCCACAAGATCGGCGGCCTGATCTCCGGCACAGTCAAGAAAGTGACCCGAGAGAGCGTTCTGGTGGACCTGGGAGGCAATGCAGAAGGCTTGCTGGCGCGTGAACACATGATCCCGCGTGAGAATTTCCGCGTAGGAGATCGTATCCGTGCCTTGTTGCTGGATGTCCGATCAGAGCCACGTGGCCCCCAACTGTTTCTGAGCAGAACCGACCCGGGCATGCTGATCGAGCTGTTCAAGATTGAAGTGCCCGAGATCGCGGAAGAAGTCATCGAGATCAAGGCTGCGGCACGTGATCCAGGCTCACGCGCGAAGATCGTCGTACGGACCAATGATGGTCGTATCGACCCGGTAGGCGCGTGTGTTGGCATGCGCGGTTCGCGTGTGCAGGTAGTGTCCAACGAACTGGCCAATGAGCGTATCGACATCATTCTCTGGGACGACAACCCCGCGCAGCTGGTGATCAATTCCATGGCGCCGGCCGAAGTGGCGTCCATCATTGTGGACGAAGACAGCCACACGATGGATGTGGCCGTGGAAGAAGAAAATCTGGCCCAGGCCATTGGTCGCAGCGGTCAGAACGTGCGCTTGTCCAGCGAGCTGACTGGCTGGACCATCAACGTGATGAGCGTTGCCGAGGCCGCCGAGAAGCAGCAGCAGGAAACCAGCGGATTCGTCGAAATGTTTGTTGCCAAACTGGATGTGGATGAAGATATCGCGGAGATTCTGGTGAGCGAAGGTTTCACCTCTCTGGAAGAGATCGCTTACGTTCCGCTGGAAGAAATTCTCAGTATTGACGGCTTCGACGAAGACATCGCGAATGAATTGCGCAATCGCGCCAAAGACGCGTTGCTCACACAGGCCATCGCATCGGAAGAAGGGCTGTCCAGTGCGAAAGTCGCCGATGATCTGATCAATATGGATGGCATGGATGACACGCTGGCGCTGGCGCTTGCCAGAAAGGGCGTGCTCTGCATGGAAGATCTGGCAGAGCAGTCCATCGACGAACTGATGGACATAGACGGAATGGATGAAGAGCGTGCAGGCAAGCTGATCATGACGGCGCGAGCGCCCTGGTTCGCGTAAGCGCAAGCGAGCGCAGAATGGATCAGGCAGGAAAAGAATCTGGGTCAGGCGGCAAGGGTAATCAGGAGTAGGTAAATGGCAGATGTAACAGTCAGTGAACTCGCCAAGGTTGTTGGAGTTTCAGTCGAGAGACTTCTTTCCCAGGTGAAGGAAGCGGGTCTGCCCCATACAAAGGCAGACGATTCCATTTCCAACGACGACAAGAACACGTTGTTGCTGTTCTTGCGGCGCAGCCATGGGGACAAGGA
>CAMCRC010000060.1 GCA_945877175.1 Klebsiella pneumoniae
GGTCCGGCTTCAGCTTCAGCGATCTGACTGCCAACATGGCAGGGGTAGCGTTTGGCAGTGCCGCTACTGAAAGTGCCAGCTCCGCCAGGCGCCTGCAGGCCAGTCTTGGGCAAGCCACGGCCGAGACTGACTACATGCCACCGGTCACGCGCGACAATGCCGGCCTCAGCGAAGAGGACTTTCTGCAGCAGTATCGGGACCGAACCAGCCCCGCTTACAGGGAGCGGCTGAACGCCATCGATGCCCAGCTAGCCGCACTGCCGATTTACAAGACGCACTGAGTCCTGTGTTCAGATTCCGGGCTCTCTTATATACTGCCGGGCCTGCCGCCTGTCAGGGCAACGCCTTCAAGAATCCTTAGTGACGAGTCAGGTCAGGACCTTTGCATCATGAGTACCAACGAAAAGTCAGCGCATTTCGACACCGTCAACCTGCACTCAGACCGCAGCGACAAACCTGAGCATGGCAGCCTTCACAAAGCCGTTCATACTTCGATTGCCTTTGAGTACGAGGACGCTCGAGATCTTGCAGCGGTTTTCCAGGGGAAAAAGAACGGCTACAACTATGGCCGTCAGCAGAATCCCACAGTCAACGCCTTGCAGAACCGCATCACGCGCATGGAGGGGGGGCATTCGACTGTCGCATTTGCCACAGGCATGGCGGCCATTGGTTCGATTCTGTTTTCACTGCTGCGTCAGGGTGACCATGTCATTGCGAGTGCCTTTCTGTTCGGCAATACCAACAGCTTGTTCAACACCTTCACCAATTTTGGAGTGGAGGTCAGTTTCGTCGACGCTACTGACTGCAGTGCCGTAAAGGCAGCGCTGCGGCCGGAGACGCGCCTCGTCTTTGTGGAGACCATCGCGAATCCCGTCACGCAGATCGCCGATCTACAAGGCATTGGCACCCTGTGCCAGCAGCACAATGTGATCTTTGTGGTGGACAACACCATCACGACCCCGTGGCTGTTCAGTCCGCGAACCGTCGGCGCCACTTTCATCGTCAATTCTCTCTCGAAATTTTTTGGCGGACATGGCGACGCGCTCGGTGGAGCGGTGACAGATACCGGTTTGTATGACTGGAAGGATTACCCCCATCTGTACGACAACTACAAGACCGGGCCTTCCAGCACCTGGGGCATGACCCAGCTGAAGAAGAAGGGCCTGCGGGATTTTGGTGCAACGCTGGCACCAGAAGCGGCGCACACCTTGGCACTGGGCTCGGAAACCATTTCGTTGCGCGTGGAACGAGCCTGCAAAAATGCGCTGACACTTGCTCGTTTCTTTGAAGCGCATCCACGCGTACGCAAGGTCAATTATCCTGGTCTCGAGAGCCACGCTCAGCACTCTCGGGCCGCGGCGCTGTTCGGGCAGTTCGGTGCATTGATGAGCATAGAGCTTGCAGAGGAGATCGACTGTTTCGATTTCCTGAATCGCCTGCAGTTTGTCGTGTCCTCAAGCAATCTTGGGGACACCCGTACACTGGCGATTCCCGTGGCACATACCATTTTCTTCGAAATGGGCGCGGCGCGCCGCGCGTCCATGGGCATACCGGACTCCATGATCAGACTGGCAGTCGGTATTGAGAACATCCAGGACCTGCTGGCTGACTTCACTCAGGCGCTGGCCTGATGGCTGAGGGAGATGGTCAATGATTACGCTGTGTCACGTACACGATATCGAAGAAGGCGCCTCGAAAGGCTTCGAAGTATTGAACAAGTATCTGTTTGCCGTGAAGAAGGATGATCGGCTGTTTCTGTACTACAACTACTGCCCGCATCTTGGAACCCCTCTGGAATGGCAGGAGGACCGCTTCCTGGACAGTGACGGCGCCTTGATTCAATGCTCCACTCACGGAGCTCTTTTCGTGATCGAGAACGGTCAGTGCATATTGGGACCGTGCAAAGGCAAGCGCCTGAAGGCCATTCCGTTCGTGATTGGAAATGGCTTCGTAATGGTGGAAGAAACCGAGATAAGCACCCTCGGGCGACTGTAAATCAGTCGTGCGGGAGAACGACTGGCAACTGCGTATCCAGCACAATCTCAAGGGGACTCAGACGCGCGCGCCATGCCAGCAGTTCGACACCGGCGCTACGGGCTCTCTGCAACATTGCGGCGTAGGCCGGATCAATCTCGCGTGCTGGCCGTACGCGATCAATGCCACTGTGCTGCACGCAAAAAAGCAAGACTGCCCGGTGTCCACGTTCTCGCATCGTCAGCAATTCCCGCAAATGCTTGATGCCACGCGTGGTGACGGCATCGGGAAAAGCACCTTCACCATTGCCCAAACCCAGGGTCACATTCTTGACTTCGACATAGCACTTTTCAGCTGGCTTGACTGCGTTCCCTGTCAGCAAGAAGTCAATGCGGCTGTTCTCATCGCCATAGTTCACTTCACGCTGGACACTGGCGTAGCCGCGCAACGGCACCAAGACCTCTGTCAGCAGTGCTTCCGCAACCAGCCTGTTGGCCAGCCCTGTGTTGATGCCAGCCAGGTGTCCACCCTCAACTTCCACCAGCTCCCAGGTGCCCGGATACTTGCGTGCCGGATTGTCAGAAGAGGAATACCATACGCGACTGCCAGGACTGGCGCAGCCGAGCATCGAACCGGTATTCGGACAGTGCAGGGTCGCGCTGCTGCCGTCAGGCAACTGCACGTCGGCCAGAAACCTCTTGTACCGTTGGACCAAAGTCGCGCCCGATAGCGGCACACTGAACTTCATGAGGACAAGGCCCCGGAGAGTACGGCAGCACGCAGACGCTCAGCCGCCACCTCCAGTTGCCGCATGCTGGTTGTGAAGGCAAAACGGACGTGGCGCGAACTTTCGAATTCGCCAAAGTCAGTACCGGGGGTCACGGCTACACCGAAGTCCTCCAGCATGACTTGGCAGAAGTGCTCACTATCTGTGCTGAACGCCTCAATCCCGGCATATATATAGAAGGCGCCCTGCGTCTCCACAGGCACACTGAAGCCAAGTTCACGCAACACTCTGGTCAGGAAAATACGCCGCGCAGCGAAATCAAGGCGCCGGGCTTCCAGAATTTCCCGCGTATCGGTATCGAAGGCACGCAATGCGGCGTGCTGTGCAACGGTGGATGCAGCGATGAACAGGTTCTGCGCGAGAATGTTGCTGACAGAGACCAGTGAATCAGGCACCACGAACCAGCCAAGTCGCCAGCCGGTCATCCCGAAATATTTCGAGAAGCTGTTGACGACCAACACGTCGTCACTGATCTGCAATGCGGTCGGGAGACCTTCCGTATAGTCCAGTCCGTGATAGATCTCATCTACCAGCAGGTGACAATCGTTTTCAACACACCAGTCGTGTAGTGCACGCAACTGCTGCAGTGAAAGTACCGTGCCCGTTGGATTCGCGGGCGAAGCCAGCCAGACACTGCGCGTGCGCGACGTGGCATGCTGGGCCAGCAAGGACGCATTCAATTGAAAGTTCTCCTTCGCCGTTACCGGCACAAGCTGCGCCTGAGCGCCCGCAAGACGGACATAGTTGCGGTTACAGGGATAGCCCGGATCTGTCATCAACACGCCGTCACCCGGGTTCAGCAGCATCTGGGCCAGCAAGCTCAGCGCCCCACTGGCGCCGGGCGTCACAAAAATGCGCTCCGGGGAAATTCGCAATCCGTACTGCCTGAGGTAATGACCAGAGATGGCCTCGCGCAAGGAAGGCAAGCCAGCCGCCGGCGTGTACGCCGTGCAACCCCGGGCAAGCGCATCGCGTCCAGCCTCCAGGATTGGCCGGGCAGTCACAAAGTCCGGCTCACCCACTTCCAGATGCACAATGCTGCGCCCCCGCCCTTCCAGGGCTTTGGCACGCTCAAGCACGGTCATCACACGAAAGGGATTGATGTCCCGCATCCTGTCAGCGGGTGTGTGCGAAGTGTTGCGGGTGACGTCGGGCACTTGAACTCCTGTGTACTATGCTTGTAACGAATGCAATTGATAATGCGACCATTGTAGAGACAAGCCTGGACGGCAGCGACCTGCAGGCACAATGCCAGAGCCCGCGCGCAGCGGGCATTTGGCGCACTTTCCTGTAGCGCTACCTGAATTATTCTGGTAGCTTACCGGGCTTTCTTACGTACTGGTCATGCGAGTCCCCGCGTCTTTCGACGTCTGCTCGTGAGCGTTAAATCTGGACAAGTCCCATTTGGGCGAAGAGGCGTAGCGAACCATGTCTGACAAAAAAGCCCCTGCTTCCGCACCGGTTCTGAAGACCTTTACCCCTTACAAAGAGAAGAAAGGGGAAGAGTACATGAATGAAGGCCAGAAGGATCACTTCAAGTCGATCCTTTACACCTGGCGCAATCAGCTCATGGAAGAAGTGGATCGTACTGTGCATCACATGCAGGACGAAGCTGCAAACTATCCTGATCCAGCGGACCGAGCCACTCAGGAAGAAGAATTCAGCCTGGAACTGCGTACCAGGGATCGCGAACGCAAGCTGATCAAGAAGATCGACTCCACATTGGAGAAGATTGCCCAGGACGACTACGGATTCTGCGAAGCGTGCGGAATCGAGATCGGCATTCGCCGACTGGAAGCGCGACCAACAGCAAACAAGTGCATCGACTGCAAGACACTGGACGAAATCAAAGAGAAACAGTGGGGGGCGTGACTTAGCGCTCCGACTACACGTCTCAATTCTGAACCATGCGCAGAAACACCGGCTACATCGGTCGCTTTGCCCCCTCACCGAGCGGCCCCCTGCATTTCGGGTCGCTCGTTGCCGCCACTGCCAGCTTCCTCGACGCACGACATCACCACGGTCAGTGGCTGCTGCGCATGGAAGATCTTGATCCTGCTCGGGAGCCGCCAGAAGCAGCCGGACAGATTCTGGCTGCCCTCGAACTTCACGGCCTGCACTGGGATGGACCGGTGCTTTATCAAAGCCGGCGCCTGGGCGCGTATGCCGACGCGCTGAAGACGCTTGAAAACCAGCAGCGCCTTTTCGCCTGCACCTGTTCACGCCAGCAGATACAGGCTGATGGTGGCGTCTATGATGGACGTTGCCGGCTCCGCAAGCTTCCTCATTCAGGCGCGGCATTGCGTGTTCGCGTTGACGACACCGTCATTACATTCGATGACCGAATTCAGGGCTCACAGAGTCAGTCACTCGAACGCGACTGCGGTGACTTCGTTCTGCTGCGCAAGGACGGCTTGTTCGCCTACCAGCTGGCTGTTGTAGTGGACGACGCAGAGCAAGGCATTACCGACATTGTCCGGGGCTCAGATTTGCTGGACTCCACTGCCAGACAGAAATTCCTGCAGGGCTTGCTGCAATTGCCTGCGCCCCGCTATGCCCATGTCCCTGTGGCAGTGAATGCCCGGGGCCAGAAACTCAGCAAGCAGCACTTCGCCCGGCCACTCGATCTCGCCCAGGTCGTCCCTTCGCTTCTGCTGGCACTGGATTTTCTCGGACAACGCCCGGAACCAGCCTTGATTTCCGGCAGCGCACAGGAAGTGCTGCTATGGGGCGCCGAACACTGGGATATACAGGCGGTCCCCAAGTTGGCTAATATCCGGCTCGACCACTTCGCCTGACCCCACCACAGCACAGGACTTCACGTGTATATCACCCGCTCCACACTGCTGTTGCTGATTTTCAGCTATCTGCTGTTCCTGATCAGCTTTGACTGGGTGTCACAAGCAGACGGGGCTTGGTACCGACCCTTCATCATCGGTTTGCTGATAATTCTGATTGCGGCCTTCTGCCACCGGGAACAGAACTCCGATGACCTTTGATCTGAGCAGTCTGTTCATTCTCGGCCTGTGCTACATGGCGATGCTGTTTGTCATCGCACTCGCCACAGATCGCGGCTGGATTCCACAAAAGATCACGCGTCATCCAGTGGTCTATGTGCTGGCGCTGGGCGTCTTCGCCAGCGTCTGGTCTTACTATGCAGCAACAGCCAATGCGTTTCGCGATGGGTTTGGTTACCTTGCCCCTTTCATCGGCATTTCACTTGCCTTCCTGTTCTCACCCCTGATGCTGCGCCCGATTCTGGAGATCACCAAGACCTACCAATTGAGCTCACTCGCCGATTTGCTGGCCTTCAGGTATCGCAGCCCAGCTGCCGGGACGATCACTACCCTTGTATTGCTGGTGGGTGTGATCCCCCTGCTGTCCTTGCAGATTCAGGCGGTCGCCAACAGCGTTGCAGTTCTGGCGCCGGACACTTCCCAGACGACACTCGCTATCGTGTTCTGCTCGTTGATTACGCTGTTCGCCATCTTTTTCGGCACGGGCCGGGGCGCCGGGCGCGAAAGGCATGAGGGGCTGGTAATGGCCATCGCCTTCGACTCGGTTGTGAAACTTCTGGCGTTGCTGGCACTGGGTGTATTTGCGATCTACCAGGGGTTCGGCGGATTTGCCGAAGTGGATGCATGGCTGCAGACGCAGCCGGAATTACTGGCCAACATCAAGCAACCAGATGCCCCGGGCTCGTTTCATGTGACAGCACTGCTCTTCTTTACTGCAGCGGTCGCCAGTCCGCACATGTTCTACATGATCTTCAACGAGAACAATGACCCGAAAGCCTTGACTCTGGCAAGCTGGGCGCTGCCACTGTACTTCCTGCTGCTTAGTGCGCCCGTGCTGCCGATCCTGTGGGCTGGTTTGAAGGTAGGATCCACCGCGCCTCTGGAGTTTTACCCGGTCAGCCTGGGCGTGGACTATGGCTCGGAAGTCATGACGCTGGTTGGCTTTCTAGGCGGCCTTTCGGCTGCCAGTGGCCTGATCATCGTGATTACGCTTGCTCTTTCCAACATGTGTCTCAACCACCTGATCCTGCCGATCTATCAGCCCACAGCCCGCAACGATATCTACCGCTGGCTGCTGTGGAAGCGGCGTGCGCTGATCACTGCGCTGATCTGGATCGGGTTCATCTTCTATTACCTGCCAGAAGACAAACTTAGCATTCGCGCCATCGGCAATGTGTCCTACATAGCCAGTCTGCAGTTCCTTCCCAGCATCATTGCCCTGCTCTACTGGCCACGAGGCAACAAGAAAGGATTCCTCACAGGCCTGTGCCTCGGTGTCCTGATCTGGTTCATCTTTCTGATGTTCCCGGTGCTCACAGGAGCCAATCTGCTAGCGGTCAGCGACATCAATACACGTGAGATCATCGCCGTTTCGCTTGTTACCAATGTCATTCTTTTCGTGGCGATATCCTTGTGGACTCGTACCTCGGCCGAAGAGCGGGCTTCGGCCGACATTTGTGCGCTGGACACCATTCGCCGGCACAATCGCACGGGGCTCGTCGCAAAGTCACCGGAAGATTTCATCGAAAAGCTTACCAAGCCACTGGGCGAACGCACGGCTACCCGTGAAGTATTGCAGGCACTGCGTGACCTCAAGATCGACAAGCAGGAAAAGCGTCCTTATGCGCTGCGCCTGCTGCGCGGAAGACTGGAAGCCAACCTTTCCGGCCTGCTGGGACCCTCCATTGCCCACGACCTCATCGATCGCTTTCTACCGTACACCATCGAATCCGAGGCAGGCACTACCGACGTTGACGTCATCGAAAGCCGCATCGAAGCGTATCGCAGCAATCTCTCCGGCATGGCCGAGGATCTGGACAACTTGCGCCGCTATCACCGCCAGGTTCTGCTTGAACTTCCGCTTGGCGTCTGCTCCCTTGGCGAACAGAATCAGATAGTGATGTGGAACAATGCAATGGCCAAGTTGACTGGAATATCCAGTCAGGAAGTACTGGGAGCACAGCTGAATGACATCGACGAGCCCTGGGGAACGCTGATTGAAGGCTTTACTTCCGGTGAAGCTGCCCACGCACACAAGCGCGTGTTGCAGGTCAAGAACAAGCGACGTTACATAAGCCTGCACAAGGCCATCATCGAAAAGTCCGCTACTCACAAGATCAAGCAGGACGGCGTTGTCATTCTGCTCGAAGACCTGACGGAAACCGAACTGCTCGAAGAGGAACTGACCCACAGCGAACGCCTTGCATCCATCGGTAGACTGGCCGCCGGTGTAGCGCACGAAATCGGCAACCCGATTACCGGTATCGCCTGCCTGGCTCAGAACATTCGTGACGAGACCAGCAACGACGAACTGCGCGGAATGGCAAGGCAGATAATCGAACAAACCGATAGAACTTCACGTATTGTGCAGTCGTTGGTGAACTTTGCACACAGCGGCAGCAACAAGGCAGATCACAACAGTGAAGTAGTCACTGTAGAAGTATGTGTCAACGAGGCAATTGCTCTGATTTCACTTGATAAAAAGCGCAAGGAAATCAACTACAAAGTACATTGCAAGACCGGTTTGCAAATTCTGGGTGATTCGCAGCGCCTGCTGCAGGTCCTGGTCAATCTGATCAACAATGCCCACGATGCCAGCCCGTCGGGCAGCAGCATTACAATCAGTTCAAAATTGGTTTCAAGCTCCGTACAATTGTCAGTGACTGACGAAGGATCAGGAATCCCGGAAGCAATCCGGGACAGAATTTTTGACCCTTTCTTTACCACGAAGGAGCCGGGAGAAGGGACGGGACTGGGCTTGTCGCTTGTCTACAGCATAGTTGAAAACCTCAATGGCCATATTGATATAATCAGCGCGTCGAGCCGCAAGGAGAATCCCGGGACACGGGTAATTCTGACCTTTCCCTGCTATGATGGCGCCAGTCTGCCGGCCGGAGAATTCTCCAAGGCACTCTGATATTGATGGCAACCTTTTGAAATAGTTATCAAACTGTTTGAGTACCACGATGACAGCGCAGAACAGAGTATTGGTTGTTGAAGACGAGCAGGTCATTCGCACAGCGTTGCGAAGACTGCTGGAACGTCATGACTATGTTGTTGAGGAAGCCGGCAGCGTCAGGGATGCACTCGAGAATTTCAATCCTGATGACTTCGACATCGTCATCAGCGACTTGAGACTGCCCGGAGCTCCAGGCACCGACCTGATCTCCTCAACAAAAACCCCTGTGCTGATCATGACCAGCTACTCCAGTCTGCGCTCCGCCATCGACTCGATGAAGATGGGCGCTGTCGATTACATCTCCAAGCCGTTTGAACACGAAGAGATGCTGGAAACCGTCGCACGCATTGTCAAGGAAAGTGCTGGCCGCAAAGCCACAATCGAGAAGCCGCTGCCACCGCCAGAGCCTCCAGTTTATGGCATGATCGGAAGCTGCCCGCAGATGATGGAGCTGTTTCGTCGTATCCGCAAAGTTGCTCAGACCAATTCGACAGTGCTGATCAATGGCGAATCCGGGACAGGAAAGGAGCTTGTGGCACGGGCCATTCACAAGCTCAGTGACCGCAAGGATGCCGAAATGATTTCGGTAAATTGCGCGGCTATTCCAGAGAATCTGATCGAATCCGAACTGTTTGGTCATGAAAAAGGCGCGTTCACCGGCGCTACAGCCAATCGCACTGGCCTGGTGGAAGCTGCCAATGGCAGCACGCTGTTCCTCGATGAAATAGGAGAACTGCCTCTTGAAGCACAAGCGCGGCTGCTTCGCGTACTGCAGGAAAACGAAATTCGCAAAGTAGGCTCAGTGCAGTCCAAGAAGGTCGATGTTCGTCTGGTCGTGGCAACACACCGGGACCTCAAGCAGCTCGTGATCGACGGCGATTTCCGTGAAGACCTCTACTATCGAATCAATGTCATGACCCTGGTGATCCCGCCGCTGAAAGAGCGTGGCAATGACATTCTCGAACTGGCTGACGCCATCCTCGAACGCACCTGCAGGCGCCTGAAGTCGCCGATGCTCAAGTTCAGCACCGAGGCTACCCACGCCATTTCCATCTATCCCTGGCCAGGCAATGTCAGGGAGCTGGAGAACGCCATTGAGAGAGCTGTGGTACTTGCAGAGTCCGAGTATATCGGCGCAGAACTGCTGGCTATCGATACCAGCGCACGTGCGCAACTACGTCCCCTGAGTGATCGAACAATGGTCGGCGCTGGCGCGAGCGCAGCACCTTCAACACTGACAGTGCATGACGATCCCGTCGAAGAACTGTCACTGGAAGACTACTTCCAGCGCTTCGTCCTCGAACATCAGGACCAGATGAATGAAACCCAGCTGGCCCGAAAACTTGGCATCAGCAGAAAGTGTCTCTGGGAGAGACGTCAGCGCTTCGGGCTACCTCGCAAGAAGAAGCAGGCGTAGCCTGACCTTCACTCCACAACCCAATCGCTCGCTTTTTGGCAAATATGTGACGCCCGTCACTGACATGTCATCCCGGTGACAATTTGTTACTGATACCCAAGTACTCAATAATTTGGAGATTTTCGGTAACACAGTACCAGTTAAAACTCCTGGAATCCTCGCGAGAATAATTCAACATATTGATTTTAGTCAATTTTAATTATATGGCACAGTTAGTGCTAAATGTACGCCACAATAACAATAAATAATAACAACGACGTCCAATAACAATAAAAATCGCATGACTCGGTTTGGTGCAGTAAATAAGAAAAAAAAGTTACAGGTTTTCGGTATTCAGGCGGTAGATCTATTGTCGGACTGGAGATACTGTTTCGAAAAAATGCTTTGCGGTGCTGTATTTGGTGCCTCATTAGTAAAATAAAAATAACAAAACTAAATTACCTTCCTTGCGGGGGGGCTGTACTCGCCCCCCAGAGCATTTCCTCCTGCTAATTTCCCTCCAATCGGTGTATCATCCGGCTCCATTCGCTTATTTGCCTGCGTGTCAGCTACATTGCTTCTCCATGCGATGCCAACGCCTCCCGATGCTGAACAGCCCGGTCAATGGATCCTGAAAATCAGATGCTACGAAAGCTAACCAAAGTTCTTTTCGGCAAGCGCGCCAAGCCATCAGCTCCTGAAGTCATCCAGTCCGACCCTCCGGCGGCGGTGCTGCGGCCGCCTCGTCCTGCAGAGCGCCAGATTGCTCGGCCAGACGGCAGAGCCCGTCTGGAAGATCTCGATCTGTCACGTGCCACCATTATCGAACGCGAAGAGCACTGCATTTCCCGCAAGGACATTTCACCCAATGCGCTGAAGGTTCTGTACCGTCTCAATGAATGCGGTTTCCAGGCGTTCCTGGTAGGCGGCGGTGTTCGCGACCTGCTGCTGGGGGATACGCCCAAGGATTTCGACATTTCCACCGACGCGACGCCGGAAGAGATCAAACAGCTGTTCCGCAATGCCATGATCATTGGCAGACGCTTCAAGATCATTCACCTGCGTTATGGCCGTGAGATCATCGAAGTCACAACGTTCCGCGCCCATCACGCACCCGAAAATGAATTCGAGGACGATGCCTCCAACCGCAGCATAAAAGGTCTGGATTCCGCGCATTCCAGCTCCGGCATGATTCTGCGAGACAATGTATGGGGCAACATCAACGACGACGCCTTGCGGCGCGACTTCACCGCCAACGCCCTGTACTACACAACTGATGGCTTCCGAGTGCTGGATTTCGCCAATGGTCTTGAAGATATCGACAACAACGTCCTGCGCATGATCGGTGATCCGGCAACCCGCTATCGCGAAGACCCCGTGCGCATGCTGCGTGCCATTCGTTTTGCTGCAAAACTGGATTTCACCATAGAGCCAGGTACACGCGCCCCACTCGACGAACTCGCTTCACTGCTGGAATCCATCTCGCCAGCGCGTCTTTTCGATGAAACGCTGAAAATGCTGACGGGTGGTTATGCTGAGGAGACGTTCGCCCTGCTTCGCCAGTTCAAGGTTGGAACCGTACTCTTCAAGAGCACAATGAGCGCCACGCGCGACCCGGACAGCCCAGGCAGCAAGCTGCTGGTGCTGGCCATGCGCAATACTGACGCGCGTCTTGCTGAAGGCAAGACTGTTACTCCCGCTTTCCTCTTTGCGGCGCTGCTGTGGGCGCCTTTGCAGCAGGAATTGCAACGCATGCTGAACGGCGAGGCGGTGACTCTGGCTGATCAGCAAGAGGCCGCCAATCGCGTAATCGGGCGGCAACTACAGATCACCTCGATTCCCAAACGCTTTTCAATTGCCACTCGCGAGATATGGGAGCTGCAGTTGCGACTTGAACAACGGAACCGCCGCAGTGTGGAAACTGTCTATCAACATCCTCGCTTTCGCGCTGGGTACGACTTCCTGCTGTTGCGTGAAGAAAGCGGTGAGTCATTGAACGGACTGGGGCAATGGTGGACCGATTTTCAGATCAGTGATAAAAATCTGCAGGAACAATTGCTGGAAGCGCTGGACAAGACCGGAGGCGCAAAACGCCGACGCCGTCGCAAACCCACTCGCCATCCGGCCGGAGACTCAGGAACCGCCGCGTGACAGATCATTCCAGACCCGGGCAACCCGCCAGCAGAAAGCCCCCCGGCTTCATCGCCGTCGAGGGACCTATCGGGGTGGGCAAAACCAGCCTTGTCAGACGTCTTGCAGACACATTCCACAGTGAAATGTTGCTCGAGCTGCCAGAGGAGAACCCCTTCCTGGCGCGCTTCTACCATGATCCTCAGCGCAATGCGCTGGCTACCCAGCTGTTCTTCCTGTTCCAGCGCGCTCGACAGATGCAGGAGCTACGCCAGAGTGATCTGTTCGAGACCGTCCGGGTGGCTGATTTCCTGATCGACAAGGACGCCCTTTTCGCCCGCCAGAATCTGGATGACGACGAGTTTGCGCTGTACCAGCAGGTCTACCAGCACCTCACCATTGACGCTCCACAGCCGGATCTCGTCATTTACCTGCAGGCACCCGCCGGTGTGCTGCTGCAGCGCATCCAGAAGCGCGGGATTCCCGCAGAACAGCAGATACAGCGCGACTATCTGGAAAAGCTCAACGAAGCCTACACCAACTTTTTTCACTACTACGAGCGCAGCCCACTGCTGATCGTGAATTGTGCCGAGATTGACCTGGTCAGCAATGACGAGGATTATCAGCAACTCGTGGAGCACATCCTCACGAGCACCAGCGGGACCCACTACTTCAATCCACACCCCAGTCTCCTGTAAGCGCAACGCAAGGCCCGGATTCCCTATGAGCACACAATCCGCTGGCGGCACATCCTCAAGCCGCCCCACCGTCACTCTCAGCACGCTGCAGAAAATGAAGAAGCGGCAAGAGAAGTTCACCTGCCTGACTGCCTATGACGCCTGTTTCGGCCAGCTCCTTAGTGAGGCCGGCGTAGATGTGATCTTGATCGGCGATTCGCTGGGCATGGTCCTGCAGGGGCACGACAGTACCTTGCCCGTTACCATGGAAGACATGATCTACCACATCAGCTGCGTGAAACGCGGCAATCGCGGGTCCTTCCTGATCGGCGACATGCCCTTCATGAGCTACGCCTCTGAGACGCAGACGCTGGAGAACGCCGCACGGCTCATGCGCGCCGGAGCGCAGATGATCAAGCTGGAAGGGGGTGCCTGGATAGCGCATTCGACCAATCTTCTTGCCGAGCGGGGCATTCCTGTATGCGCCCACATGGGGCTGACACCCCAGTCCATCAATCGCATCGGTGGCTATCACGTGCAGGGACGCGATCCACGGCAGGCGGAAAGCATGCTGGCCGAGGCCCGTCTGCTGGAGGAGGCCGGTGCGAGTATCCTGTTGCTGGAATGTGTGCCACAGACACTCGCCCGCACAATCAGTGAAGCATTGGAGATTCCTGTCATCGGCATCGGTGCCGGCCCGGACACCGATGGCCAGGTCATGGTGCTTCACGACGTTCTGGGCATATCGCCGATCACGCCGAAATTCGTGAAGAATTTCCTCAAGGACTCTGATGCCGGCATTCGCGGTGCTCTGCAGGACTATGTCGCGGCGGTGAAGAACCTGCAGTTCCCCGCACCTGAACATTGTTTCGACTGAGGTCAGGCTGCAATGCAACAGATCACCCTCATCAAGGAACTGCGGTCCGTGCTGGATGCACAACGCGCGCAAGGACAGCGCATCGCTTTCGTTCCCACCATGGGCAATCTTCACGCCGGCCATATTCGGCTGGTGGAAGACGCGCGCCAGCACGGCGACGTGGTGGTCTGCAGCATTTTCGTGAATCCGCTGCAGTTTGGCAGAAATGAGGATCTGGACTCATACCCACGCACGCTCGACGCGGATATGGCGCAGCTGCGCGCCGCGCGCTGCGATGTGCTCTTTACCCCCACCGCCAGCGAGATGTACCCCCAGGGACTGGAGGCGCAGACAATTGTCTCAGTGCCCGGCGTGTCCGAGCGCCATTGCGGCGCGAGCCGACCCGGCCACTTCGATGGCGTAGCCACCGTGGTCAGCAAACTGTTCAACATGGTGCAGCCACATACCGCGCTGTTCGGGCTGAAGGACTATCAGCAGTTTCAGGTAATCAGTCACATGGTGGCTGATCTTTGCATGCCAATTGGCCTCGTGGGCGTTGCCACTCAGCGCGAACCCACCGGCCTGGCATTGAGTTCACGCAATGGCTATCTCACTGCCGAGGAGAAAGTACGCGCGGTGGCTCTCTACCAGACGCTGCAGCAGGCTGGCAGCAGTCTGCAGCTAGGTGACTCGATTACCGGGGTGGAAACTCAGGCTGCCCTGCAGCTCACAGCGGCGGGCTTCCGGTTGGATTACTTCAGCGTCTGTCACGCAGCAACCCTGGAGCCAGCGTCCCCACAGGACCGCGCACTGGTCATACTGGCGGCCGCGTGGATGGGCAAGACACGCCTGATCGACAATCTGCTTGTAACACTGCCATTGCTTTAATCCGCGCTCTTGCGCTGGGACAGCTGCTCACCGACAGCGCCTGAATTTACTCCCCTGGGAAAACCTGCTAAAACACGAGGCAATTTACGGTCGTCCGCGACCACGCCCAGTCCATTGCCTGTCGCTGGCATACGCCCTGCACGACAGCCTTCGCTACTCACAAGGATCCAGCCGATGTCCGAAGAACGCCTCTTCCCTGTTTCCGATGAACTTGCTGCCGGCAGCCTGCTCAACAAAGAAAGCTATCAGCGCCTTTACCATGATTCGATCCACTCCCCTGAAGCTTTCTGGACGGAGCAGGCCAATACGTTCATTGACTGGATCGAACCCTGGGAAAGACTGCACTACAGTGATTTCAGCAAGGCCGAGGCACGCTGGTTCGAAGGTGCCAAGCTCAACGTCTGCGTCAATTGCGTCGACCGGCATCTGCCCGCGCGCGCCGGGCAGACGGCCCTGCTTTGGGAAGGCGATGACCCGGCACACAGTCGACACATCAGCTACCAGGAACTGCACGAGCAGGTATGCCTGCTGGCCAACGCGCTGCGGCATCGCGGTGTGCGCAAAGGCGACAGGGTCAGCATCTACATGCCAATGATTCCTGAGGCCGCCTATGCCATGCTCGCCTGCGCGCGCATCGGCGCCATTCATTCCGTGGTCTTTGGCGGCTTCTCTCCTGAAGCAATCAAGGACCGCATCCTGGATTCGGACTGTCGTGTGGTCATTACGGCAGATCAGGGCCTGCGCGGCGGCAAGGGTATTCCCCTCAAGCACAATGTGGACAAGG
>CAMCRC010000061.1 GCA_945877175.1 Klebsiella pneumoniae
GATGGGTTCACGGCGTGTCCGCACTGAACGCCCTGCCTCCCCAGCCCGCTATCGAAGCACCAATCGCGGGCAAGCCCGCTCCCACAGTGTGTGTAGGGGGAGGATTTACAGCGGCTTGATCGACACGTTGCGGAACTGGACCACACCCCGCGCCCACTGCAGCGCAATCGGGCCGCTGGCAAACTGGCTATCCATCGCATGCACCGTCTGCACGCCATTGAGCACCACTGTCATGTGCTCGCCATCCATCGTGATCTGATAGGTGTTCCACTTGCCGCCCGCTTTCGGGAAGGGCTCGGCCACTGGCGCGATGTGCACGATGCCGCCTGTGCCGAAGGTCAGGTCGGGACGCTGGTCGAAAATGTTCGCTTCATAGCAGCTGCGGTCGGTGATGGCCGCCGGGTCCTGGCAGCGCATGTAAATACCGCTGTTGGCGTCTTCACTGACGAAAAATTCCACAGTCAGCAGGTAATTGGAATACGACTCCTTGGTCAGCAGGAAGGACGCGCCCGAGCCAGTAGTCGCCTGAATAGTGCCGTCAGTGGCGCTCCAGTTGGCATCGCCCACCACGGTGAAATTGTCCATGCCGGTGGCGCCGTCAATCAGCTTGACCCAGCCTTCGTCGCCGGCCTGGCCGGTGGCACTCAGGCTGCCAAGACTGAGAAGGCCCGCCAGCAGCGGGGCGAAAATGCGTGTGTGTTGCTTCATGTCAGTAACTCCAGTAGATGAAAAGTGCAGGGCGCTCTCAGGCCGATACGGGCTCGATGATGTTGACGACCGGAATGTTCTGCTTTGTCTTGCGGCGCCGTTCGATTTCGTCCATGGAATGACGGCAGGTGCCGGCTTTCTCGATCAGCTTGGTCTCGCACACGTCGCAGCGGACACATTCCTTGAAGTCGATGGCCTCGCGGCGAATGGCGCCGGTCGGACAGGCCTGTTCGCACACTTTGCAGGTGCTGCACTGCGGCACGCGTTTGATACGCAGCGGGCTGACCAGAGCCAGGATGGCCAGCGCGGCGCCCAGCGGACAGACATAGCGGCAGTAGAAGCGTTCCACCACCACGCACGCCGCCAGAATCACCAGCAGGATGGCCCACAGCAGTACCGAAGGGCTCAAGAAAAACAGCGTTCCAAAAGGCTCGAAGTACTGGAAGATGCTGGCGTTGGCATTCACCGAGGCGGTGCCCAGGATCAGCGCCAGGATGCCGTACTTGATGTACAGCGCATTGTCATGCAGCTTCTGCGGCACCTTGATCTGCCACTTCTTTGGCGAGAAGCGGGCGATGAAATCCTGCACCGCGCCGAACGGACACAGCGAGGAACAGAACACCCTGCCCCAGATGAGCGTGGTGATGAGCGTGAACACCACGATCATCAGCGTGGGCAGGTTGTTGGTGATCATCTCGGGGCCCATCTTGATCACGTTGGCAATGTGGGACACCGAGAGGAAGCCGTTCTTGTAGAAGCCCAGATACAGCATCGTCGCTGTCATGGTGCCCCAGCGCAACATGGCGTTCTTGCTCAGGAACGCGGCCATCACGAAGCCCAGCAGAATCGACAGCAGAATCACATCGACCCAGGGCACCACGCCCCAGGGCGGCGCCAGACGCAGACGCTCGAAGAAGCTGGCGTCCACCAGACGCGCTTCCAGCAATTGTTCTTCCGAGAGCACCGGCTCGCCCCGTGCCAGGGTCAGGCCCACGCCGGTCACCTGATATTCCAGCGCCACGTCGCCCCCGCCACCGGGCGTGTGATAGATCAGATTGAAGGGCTGGGTGACGTCGAAATCGGGGTGCACGGTCAGCGACACCGCGTAATTGGCATTGCCTGCCACCAGGCCTTCCGTCGCCATGCCTGCATTGCCGAAGCGCGTGCCGGCCACGCGGCGCACGATATCGCCCTGCTGCATCGACATGGGGAATTGCCGGAAGCCGCTGCCTGCCCCCGGGCCACTGGGCGCCAGCAGCAGGATCTCGCCGCCGCCGGAGCGGAACGTGGCATCGGCTTCCGCCAGATCGAACGCTTCCTTGCCCACCATGAACTCGCCAATGGCGCGCTTGCCAATATAGGTCACCGCCAGCACGATGTCGGCGCCTTCGGCCGACTTCACCGTCGTCTGCCGGATCACGCCCTGATCGGTCAGCGCCTGCCAGCTGTAGGGTTCCAGCAGGGCCCGGGTGTTGTCGATGGTCATCTGTTCTTCTTCAGTGCCAGCCCCGAAATTCAGGTAGGCACGGGCCACACGGCGGGACACTTCCCCTACGCTGCGCGACATGGCGGCGCTGGTGGCCGTCGCGCTCGACAGGCCGTCGATGTCCACATCCAGGCGGAACTGGTCAGTGATGGGCTTGCGGCGGAACTGGGAGAGGAACACGGAGTTGTCGATGAAGTCCCCCCTTGAGAACAGGTAGGACTCGTAGTAATCCAGCACCTTCATGCTGGTGACCACGCCGTTCATGTCCATGCCGACCAGCATGTCGATGGGGCCGGCGTAGCCGCGCTGTTCGGGTGGGTAGTCGTCGGTCAGGTACACGAACCCCACCTGTTCCTGGACGCCCGTCTCGGCGTTGTTGCGATAGCCGCGCCAGACAGGCGCGTCGCCTGCCTCCTTCTCCGAGAACGTCTCGGCGATGGGCAGCACTTCCTTAAGATACTCGGGCTTGACCTCCATGGAGAATGGCGTCTGGGACCAGGCAGTGGAGGCGAGAGTGGTGGCAAGCAAAGCAAACAAGGCAGCCAGCCGTACAGCAGCAGAATTCAGATGGCGCATGGGGGACGGGTGTCCTGTTCTTATTGTGGCGACAGAGTCGTTCGGGCTAGGTTGGGCCGTACTATAACGCGGCTCGCGGACAAAGCGCGAGTGCCTGTCACACCGTCGTCATGTGGCCGATTCGAGCAGGGTCTTGAGATTGGTCGCCGCGTCCCGCGTCTGCTTGCCCAGGCCAAGGCGGATCAGTGGTTGCAGCAGTCTGCCGAAGAGGGTTTTGGGCGTCATGGTGATGTGATGGGAACTCAGAGTGCCTTCGGGATGCGCTGCCACCTGCAGGTCGACGGACACGTCGAACATGGCATCGGAGTACAGACAGTGCAGCCGGGCATCCTGCTGTCGCGCCAGGATGCGGCCTGCCATTTCGGCGGTCTTGCTGCCCTGGCGGTACACATAGTGCAAGGCGTCGCCCTCGGCACTCGGGCCGTCGCCCACTTTCTCGAGACTGACGCAGGGCGGCAGCCACTTCGCCGTCTGCGGCAGGTCGTCAATGACCGCGAAAACCTCGGCGGGCATGCGGTGGATGATCACTTCGTGCTGGTAGCTGACGGTCATGGCGAGCTCCTTGCGCGCTGGTTCAGACAAAGGGGTTCAAAACACGGACGCCGGTGCCGGCGAAATCGCGCGTGTTGCGGGTGACCACTGTCAGGTTGTAGACCAGAGCTGTGGCGGCGATCTGCTTGTCGATGACGGCATCCGGATTCGGCACCCGCAGCCTGCCCCAGACCTGCGCGCAATGCTGGTCAAAGGCCAGGATGTGATGACTGAAATGCTGCAGCAGTTGCTGCAGCCACTGCTCGAGCAGCGCACTCTGCTGCCCATCGCCGCGCCAGGTGCACAAGTCAATGCCGCGGCGGATCTCGCCCACTGTAACGACGCTGATGTACGCCTGACCCGGCTGCTCCAGCAGCTCCGCAAAGAAGGCGCGCACACCGGGGTCCGCCAGGTGCAGCTTGCGCTGCTCGCTGACGACATTGGTATCAATCAAATACATGGCGGGCCTGCTCGTTGTCGATCCGCGCGAAATCCTCGTCGCGGCCGACATTCGGCATTTCCGCCAGCACCTGCGCAAAACTGCGGGGCACAGGGTGCAGCAGCGCCGCTTCCAGAATGTGGCGGTGTTCTGCCTCGGCACTGACGCCTTTCGCTCCAGCCTGAGACTTCAGGGCTCTTACAATCGCTTCGTCAACGTTTCTCACAATCAGATTCGCCATGTTGCCAGACTCCCCTCAAGGTATAGCACAGAGAGGATGATAGCATTGATAGCAAATTAAAAACCCTGCAGTGCAGGCTTAGTTGTTCTGCTCCGCCGCCATTCTTTCCTCAGCCCGCGCGCCCGACAGAATGCCTTCCAGCGCGTAGTTGCCTTCGTGACAGGCGTATTCGTAGATCGGGTCTTCGCTGCGAGTCCAGTTCAGCACGGCGGTCCAGGGCGCTTCCCAGGTCTCATCATCTTCAATGGTGAACTCGTACTGCAGGATGTCTTCAGAGACGCGTGTGAAGCGCTCCTTGAACAGGCGGTTGTCCCGCGCGCCCATGAAGTTGCTGGCTTCCGAGAAGTTGCGCGTCTCGATCACCAGGGTGTCGCCCTCGTACCAGCCGCGGGAATCTCCGTGCCACAGGCGGATGTCTTCATCCACGTGGGGGCGGGACTGCAGAGGTATCAGGCGCACGTCATGGATCATCTCCTGCACGATGGCCACGTGGGTGGCGCTCTGCACCACCTGGTAGTAACTGTTGTAGCCCGCCAGCATGTAAGGCATGCCGTAAGTAATGCAGCGTTCCTGTATCGGGCGCGAGGTGTAGGAATCCGACGGTGCGTCGCGTCGAGCCTGGGCTTCTGCCTGCATGCGCTCACGGGCTTCCGGACGCATGGCGGGCAGACGACCATTGGGCGGATCGACGATCAGCGAGGTGCGCGTCTCCAGCGTGCGGTTGGCCATCCACGTCTGATCATAGTTGCCGGTGGACGGGTCGTAGGACTCCACCGTGCCGGAGACCACTGCATTCAGGAAGCCGTCACCGAACAGCGCATCGCCGTCGCCCTGTTCGATTTCTGTCAGACGCGCCAGCAGCTGTTCATATTCGTCTTCCGACAACTCCTCGCGGTCGGCGAAGATCTCGGGGCGTTGCAGCGGCGTGGTGCTGTTGTTGGCCCACACGCCCTGCATGTCAGGCTGGCCATCAACAGTGCGGGGCGCTACGTAGACGTCCTGACCAAACGCGTTGGACAAGGCGGTTGCCCCCAGCAGCAGGGCGATGGCGGTAGCGAGAGTCTTGCGTGTGCTCGTGTGCTTCATGTCAGGGTCTCCTCAGGGTTCGGTGCGCTCGGCGCCTTTCACGAGATGGCCGTACAGCAGCTCCTCGGCAAACTCGACACATTTGAATTCCAGCAGTTGGGCGTTCTCGTCCATTCGTCGGTACAGGGGCATCTTCATGCTCCATGGCCGGGTGTAGACGCCCGGGTCTTCCAGCGTGACTTCGTACTCGATGACATCACGGCCCAGGTGGGTGTAACGCTCGGTCACCTTGAGCTGTTCGGTGTGGTGGTTGCCGGAATGGTCCAGCCAGGTGTCGGGCATCTGTTCCGTCACATCGATCACCAGGGTGTCGCCTTCCCAGCGGCCCAGGGAGTGGCCCATCCAGCTGGGCACCGGCGCAGCGAAATCGGGACGGTCCATGTAGACCACGCGGCTGGCACTGGCGAATTCATAGGCCATGATCAGGTGTTCGGGCGACTGCACGATGTGGAACGGGAAGGGCATGTAGTTGGCGCGTGGCACGCCGGGCATGTAGCACTTGACCACCGGGTCGCGGGCCAGCCAGTCGGCCTGATTCTCCTGCTGTGTTGCCCGGGCTTCCGGCGTGTAGGGAATCTCGCCGCCTTCGACGATGCCCAGGCCGGCAGGAATGGCCCCGAGGGCGCCCCAGCGGTAGTCCGGGCCCATGCGGGCGTTGTGGGGTTCGACGCCCCAGTGATTGTTGCCAAGCGCCTGCCAGAGGCCGTTGAAATCGGGTTTGCCATCGGCGGTGCGGGGGATGTCGCCTGCGTCGGCGGCGTGCACAGCGTTGCTGTCAGTCAGAAACGTGGCGGCCAGGCTGAGCGATGTGGCGGCGGTCAAGGCAATGAACGTGGGGAACAGTTTCGCCATTATGTTGATTTTCCTGATTATTGTTATTGTCCGGCGGCCTTGCTGGCTGCCTGGTCATTGCGGCATTTCGGCGGTTACTATCCCACGAGACTTTGCGGGAAAGCAACCGCTGCACGAGCGCTCAGAGCGGGCGCGCGATTGCCTGCACCACGGCTGCCAGCCCCGTGTGGTAGGTGCCTTCCACGACCTCGCGCTGGCACTCCTCCAGCAGTGAGAACTGCAGCCCCGTCAGCTCGCGGCGCAGGGTAGCGGCGTCCACCAGCATGTCCACATCCTTTGGCCCACCGGTGCTGAACGCCAGCTGCGCGGGCGTGTAACTTTCCAGCAGCAACACGCCGCCGGGCGTCAGCGCGCGGCCCAGTGCGGCATACAGCGGCTGGCGCACCGCAGAAGGCAAATGACAGAAGATGGAGACGATGCCGTGCCAGGCCTCCTCGCCCAGCGCGAACTCCGCCAGGTCGGCATAGAGGCAGGTGATGTGTACGCCTCGCGCGCTGGCCAGCGCTGTGGCTTTGGCCAAGCCCACGTCGGACGAGTCCACCGCCGTCACCCGATAACCCTGTTGCGCCAGGTACACGGCATTGCGCCCTTCGCCTTCTGCCAGACACAGCACTGTGCCGCCAGCCGGGATATTCGCCGCATGCTCGCGCAGAAAGTCGTTGGGCTCTGTGCCATAGATGTACTCGGCGGTGTTGTAGCGTTGGTTCCACATGGAGAAGGGTTCCTTGAAGCGTCAGTACAGGAGCGAAGTGTTCAGGCCGTGTTCCAGCAGCCACGGGATGAACAAACTCCAGGGCAGCAGAAATCCAGGAATGCAGCAAAGGGCGTAGAAGGTTTTCATGGCGATTGCTCCTGCAGGCAGACGGGCCAGTGGATGACAATGGTCCTTTACCGCAGCCAGCATCTGCAAGCTTTGAATTTGCCGGGCCGACCGCTAATATGGCCGGACCCGCGCCAGATGCCGGAACGTTTTCCCAGCGGCTCCGGTCTTGAAGACACACCTGGTGGCGACCCGATTGCTCATTTCTGAATAAAACAAGGAGATTTTCATGTTAAGACGCTATATGGCAGTGACCGCACTCTTCATCGGTCTGGGCAGTGTTGGCGCTGTCCAGGCGCAGTCCGACGTCACCACGTCGGTCCTGCACGACTTCAAGATCGTGACCGTGGCAGACGGCCTGCAGGTGCCCTGGTCCATGGCCTGGCTGCCGAACGGCGACATGCTGATCACCGAGCGCGTAGGACGTCTGCGCATTGTGCGTGACGGCCAGCTGCTGCCTGACGCCGTGCCCGGCGTGCCGGAAGTGTTCACCACTGGCGGCCAGTCCGGCCTGTTTGAAGTGCTTCCCCACCCGGATTTCGCGAACAACCAGTATCTCTACATCAGCTTCGCCAAGCCTCTGGCCGAGCAGGGCGCTTCCACCACCACCATCGTGCGTGGCCGTTTCGTGAATGACGAGTTCGTGGACGTGGAAGAGATCTTCGTAGCAAACGCCAATGGTCAGGGCCACTACGGCGGCCGCATGGTGTTCGACGACGAGGGCCACCTGTTCCTGTCACTGGGCGACCGCATGGCACCGCCCACAGGCGACCTGGCTGCACACCCGGCCCAGGACAACTCCAATCACCACGGCGTGATCGTGCGTCTGAACGATGACGGCAGTGTGCCCAGCGACAACCCCTTCGTGGGCCAGGACGGCGCTGAGCCGGCCATCTGGACTTACGGACACCGCAGCCCCCAGGGCCTGTTCTACGACTCCGTCACTGACAAGCTGTGGATGACCGAACACGGCCCGCAGGGCGGCGACGAGCTGAACCTGGTCGAGCCCGGCAAGAACTACGGCTGGCCCGTGGTCGGCCGCGGTGTGAACTACGGTGCGGGCACACCGATTCACCAGTCCATCGCCAATGACGCCATGGAAAGCCCCGAGTACTTCTGGGTGCCCTCCATCGCTGCGTCTGGTCTGATTGTGTACAACGGCTCGCAGTTCCCGCTGTGGAACGGCAGCATCATCGCTGGCGGCCTCGCCGGTGAGCAGCTGGCCCGTCTGACCCTGACTGAAGATGGTCTGGGCGTCAGCACCGAAGAAACCCTGCTGCACCACCTCGGCCGTATCCGCGATGTGCGCCAGGGCCCGGATGGTTTCATCTACGTAGCGCTGGAAGACCGCAGCCGTGCGCCAACAGCCGTTGTGCGTCTGGAGCCAGCGGAGTAAGAAACCGCAAACGGGTCGGGGAATCCTGACCCGCTGCTGAGAAGACATGAGCCCCCTGAATGTTCGCCGCTGAGGCGGAGGTTCAGGGGGTTTTTGTTTGGGTGGCAAAAGTGAGCAAGTTTTCGGCAGGTAACCAGAAGCGCTTATCTGGCGAGTGCTCTGAGCACCGCTCCGGGTTCCTTTTCCATCACGTTCAGCAAGACAAGCGCTGGCCCGGCAGGACTGCGATCGCCTCGCTCCCAGTGGCGCAAGGTACTGACACTGATGCCGAATGCCATTGCAAACTCTTCCTGTGTCATCCCTGCGTCTGACCGGATGCGCTTGATATCAAGTGCGCTCAGCTGATGAACGATGGCCTTGGAAGGCTTTCCCTGCGCGAACTCGATAGCCTCCTCCAGGCCACGTTTGATACTTTCGAATGCCGAGCTCATGTCAATTTCCTGCAGTTTGCGAGCGCAGATAGCGGGCCAGTGCGGCCAGTTCATTGCGCTCTGATTTTGATAGATCAGGCTTTGTGCCCTTGGCAAACAACGAGAGCAAGAAGAGAGGCATTCCCGTATTGTGAAAATAGTAGATGACTCGGACACCGCCGCTTTTGCCAGTGCCTGGCCTTGCCCATCTCAACTTTCTGATACCGCCCGTTCCCACAAGAAGTGCCCCGGCAGCTGGAGTTCTGGCCAGCGCTGTGACGATGGCGGACCGCTCTTCTTCATCCAGCAACTTCTCTGCTGCACGCAGATATTCTGGCAATTCCACGATTGTCAGCATGACTGAACTCTAATCCATTGGATTATGTTGATCAACCTGAAGCAGGGTTGCTTTCAGTGCGGCAACACAACTTCATCACAATGAATATAGTCATGAATTCAGAATGCAGGAATTACGATTACTTGCTCGTTCGCTCCACCAGCGCATCGAGAAGTTCGACGCTGTAACGATCCTCCCTCGGCGCGCCCCCCTCGACGTGCGGCTGCAGATGCCCCTCGAACACCACCCGCCCTGGCGCCAGGGATTCCAGCATCGCATACCAGCGCCGCAGCGGCGCCTGCAGCTGCACATTGATGGCGAAATTGCCGCGCCGCCGGCGCGTGTCCTGCCGCTGCTGCTACCGCACCTGCTGTTCGTCGGGCTCCAGCAGCACGATCACGTCGGCAAAGCCGATCTCCCGGCGCAGCAGTCGTGCCCGGGTGGCCTGCACTGTCGCCAACCACGTAGCACGCGTGCCGTGGCACGTCTGCCACAGGCACCAGGCGTAATGAATCTTCAGCGGGTCGGTGTCGAAGCACGCGGTGCCGTGGGTCTGCTCCAGTGTCAGGCCTGCCAGCCAGCGCTCGGTGTGGCGGGCGCTCCAGTACTCGCCCACCGCCGCGTCGTCACCGGATGGTGCCGGGCAGACGAGCTCGGGCACCACGGCGGGGGCGTATTGCGCTGCGCGGGTGGTCTTGCCGGCGGCGCTGATGCCTTCGATGACGATCAGCATGGATCAATATTCCGCGGCATGGGGAGGGAGAGGCAATTGCGGCAGGGCATGGGGGCTCCGAGGAGATTCGCGTTGGGCTAACTATACTTCTGTTGAGGAGAGGGGATTTTGAATTTGCCTGTATGTCAAATTTGATATAAAAGGAAGGTCATGGACGAGAGAGACAAGCCGTTGGTCTGGCTGCATGGGATAGTGAAATCCCCACCATTTTCATTGACTGCTCGCTTGCAGACTGGATTCCTTCTGCGGCTGTTGCAGAGAGGCGAAATGCTCACAATGCCGCACTCTCGTCCCATGCCTTCAATTGGATTGCACTGTCACGAGCTGAGGGTATCTGACAAGGACACCCTCTGGCGAATCGTCTATCGAATAGACGTTGATGCCATAGTCATCGGTGAAGTATTCCAAAAGAAGACAGTCGCAACACCTCAAATGACGATCGTTATCTGCAAACGCAGATTCAGGATGTATGACGATGCAATCAAACAAGCAAAAAGCTCTTGAAGCGGCGGGCTGGAAAATTGGCAGTACTGAAGAGTTTCTTGCGCTCACGCCCGACGAAGTTGCCTATATCGACATGAAGCTGGCGCTCGGCCATTCGCTGCGCGAGCTCAGACTTGAAAGCAATCTCAGTCAGGTAGCCTTGGCAAAGCTGGTTTTTACCAGCCAATCGCGCGTAGCAAAGATGGAAGCGGGGGATCCCAGTGTTTCGATTGATTTGATTCTCAAATCGCTGTTTGCGCTCGGTGCCACACCGGGAGACGTGGCCAGGACAATATCTACAACTCCCTCTCCAGAATGACATCCCGCTGCGGATCATCCCCCACCGCAAAGCAGTGCTCGCCCACTGGCGTGAACCCCCACTTGCGATAGAACGCGATGGCCCGCGGATTGTGCTCCCACACGCCCAGCCAGGCCGTGGTGCTGCCGCGTTCCTGCACCGCCTCCAGACACGCCTGCATGAGCGCGTGTGAAATGCCCTTGCCGAGCCAGGGCGCGTCGACATAGAAGCGCCGGATCTCGCCCGCCTGCGCCCCTGACACACATGCCGGCGCAGTGCCCCAGCGCAATTGCGCGTAGGCCAGCAGCAGGCCGCCGGCTTCCACTACCAGCGTGACATGGTCGGTGCTGGCGATCTCGGCCGACTGCAGCGCCTCGCCATAGTGAGTGCGGCAGTGGGCATCCATGTTCTGCGGCGAGTTCTGCGTGGCGAAGGTGTCGCGGAAGGTGCGCTCGGCGAGCGCGGCAAGGGCGTGGGCGTCGGAGAGGGTGGCGGGGCGAAGCGAGACTGACATCAGGCCTGCAACCCAATCTTCATCACAGTTTCCCTCTGCCCGTGATAGTCCTCGTGGAACAGCGTCTGCCAGCCGAGCTTCGCGTAGTAGTGTTCCTTGCTGGGTGTGAACAGAAACAGCTCGGGAAACCCCGCCGCAGCGGCATGGCTCACCACCCTCTGCACCAGCGCGGCAGCAATGCCCTTGCCGCGAGATTCCGCTTTCACGTACACACTCGCCAGCCACGGGCTGAGTTCGGGCCGCGTGTCCATGTCGCTCTGCACGAACGCCGCCGTGCCAAGCACCTGATTGTCTTCCACCCACACGAACATGCGCGGCATCACGTCATCCGACAGGTACCTGCCCATGCGCTCGATACGCTGCTCGAGCGTCTGGCCCGGGTTGAGCGCCGCCCATTCGGCGTGATGCCAGGCGGCGATGGTGGGGATGAATTCGGGTGTGTCTTGCAGATCAACTATCACTGTGAGCTCCATGCGTGGGGCTCGTGGCTTTGAGGGCGCGATGCGCGGGCTTGTTGAGCCAGAATTTCTCCATCGAGATGTAGGTGAACGAGGCCGACCAGCCGATCAACAGCAGGCCATTCAGCGCCTCGACGGCCGCGATCAGGCGGATGGGGCCGATCGGCGTCATGTCGCCGAAGCCCAGCGAGGTGTAGGTCTCGGCCGAGAAATACATGCAGGCCATCAGCGAAAACCCCGGCCCGCCTTCAAGCGAGCCAACCCCGCCCCAGGACACCAGGCCGAAGAGCGTCGCCCCATACAGGCCCATCTCGGCGATGTGCGCCACGAAGGCCACCAGGATGACGATCACAAGCTTGGCCCGCTCGGGAAACACCAGTGAAGGCAGCCAGCCGTTGATGAAGCGCAGCACCTCGTAGTGCAGCACGGTGGTGGCCACGACGAGCAGGCCGCAGAGGAGAATGACGAGGGGCATGGGGGTTTGAAAGACCTCTTGGGGGGCGGATTCTGGAGGCTTAGTGCGCCTGGGCAGTATGCTGAAACAAGATGAGGGGAAGTCTACCGTTAACGGGAAATATTGTCCTTGCCGTCCTGCGTTGTGTCGGCAATTTGGTCCTGCGTCGAACCCGTTTGTTGCTGAAGTACGATAAGCGTCCTGCGCTCGTCATAGTCTGCGGAGAGTTGTGCATACGCATCGCGAACGTCTTCGCGCTGCAGCGCTTTTTCCTTGAATGCCTCGAACGTTGGTCTGACCCGGCTACCCAGAGAAGCGTCGGCATCGACCCCCAACGCGCGTGCAATATCGCCAAGTGCGACTGCGATGAACGCCGTATCGCCCTGACTCTCTTCAATAGCCGCGACCAGATAGGCCGCCATTTCTTCTGGAGTGCGAAGGTGATCGACAACATCGAAGGGCTGGAGCTGGGAATGCAGGGCCACGCGTTGTGCCGCGATGCCTTTTTCCTTGCAAGCCTGCAGGAACGCATTCAAAGACTTCCTGAACTCTTCGCGCAGTTCGTCGGGGTTGCGTCCGAAGAAATCCGCGCTGCCGTTCAAGCCGAAGATTTTGCCCCGGAATGAATCCAGCTCGGCGTCGTATTTGATTCTGGCGTGATAGCCGTCAAGTTTCATCGTGTCCACTTCGGGCATTACCTCCGTACCTGTTCAGCGTGCCAGAGTTCGTACTGCGATTGCTGGTTGAGCCAGCTCTCTGCAGAAGTGTCGAAGGCGATGGAGAGGCGCACAGCCATCTCGGGGCTGATGCCTGCCCGACCATTGAGGATGGCACTCAATGTCTTGCGACTGACGCCCAGGGCATCGGCGGCTTCTGTCACGGACAGGCCCAACGGATCGAGGCAGAGTTCCTTGATGATTTCCCCGGGGTGGGGAGGGTTGTGCATCAGCATGGTGTTCCCTATATGTTTGAAATTCCGAATCATGATGGCGCTGAAACCTCTGGCGTATCGGGCATCAACAAGGTGACGCACGAGAAACTCTGCGGCTGTACTTCAACCCTAGCCCATATCCCCCATTCCAGCCACCTGGCCCTCCGAGCTGGCGGCTCCTCATCATGAAACATCTTGAAGTATCATGATGCTTCAAGGTATTTTGAATTCAGGAGGTGCCACCATGGAAAAAGCACACGTTAAATTCGCAACGCAAGTCGATTCTGAAATCCTGGCTGCCGTCAAAGGGTTGGCAAAGAAAGAGGGGCGGCAGATACAGGCCTTGATCGACGAGGCGCTGTCCGATCTGCTGAGCAAGCGCAAGGGTATGAACGCAAGGCCGCATGTCATGGCGGCTTACATGCAGAGCCATGAAACCTATGCGTCGGTTTACGAGAAACTGGCTAAATGACGGATTACCTGACCGTCATTGACGTTCTTGCTATCCACACAGATCAGATCGAGCGCTATGGTGGCTCCCATGGCATTCGTGATGCGGGGCTGCTTGAGGCGGCTCTGTACCGCCCCCAGACTGGCTATTACCAGGACTTGATAGCCGAAGCTGCCGCCCTCTGGGAAAGCCTGTCTCAGAATCATCCGTTCATTGACGGCAACAAGCGCACGGCGTTCGCCTGCGCGTTCACCTTCTTGCTCATCAACGGGATACGGCTGACCGCAGGCGCAGACAAGACGTGGCGATTCCTGCATGGCCATTACGAGAAGGGTACGCTTTCGTTCACGGAGCTGGAAAAATGGCTCAGGGATAACACCACCATCGACATCTGATAATCCAGAGGACGCCCCCATGCACCACCCCTTCGCCACAAACCGTCGCGCATGCCTGTGGCTGGCGCTGGCCAGCACGGGGCTGAGTCAGCCGCTGCTGGCGCAAGGCGTGGGCGACGAGCTTACCGAGGCTACCGCCAGCGACGGCCGCTACATCAGCTGGCGCGAGCACCTGGTGGATGACGCCGCCGTGCTCGACTTTGTGCTCAGCGGGGGCGATGGCCTGGTGATGACCGACATCGACAAGGACGGGTTTGTGGACATTGTGTCGGTGCACGAATCCGACTCCAGCTACGACTCCGCGAACTTCACGCCCGGCTTTGTGGCCCCGCCCGAGGGGCATGTGCGCATCGCCTTTGGCAGCGCCGACCCCACGCAATGGCACAACATTACCGTGGCCGAGGGGCTGGATGCCTCAGCGCCGGAAGATGCCGCCGTGGCCGATGTAAATGGCGACGGGTTCATGGACATCCTGGTGGCCGCCGAGCTGTCGCATGTGCTCTATTTACAAAACCCTGGGGTGCAAAACCCCGGCGCACAAAGCCCCGGCGCGCAGCCCGCCAGAACCGATGCGCGCATGGCTCAATGGCCACGCCTGAAGCTGCCGATGACCGAAGGCCGCGGCAGTTATATCCGCGTGTTTGCCGCCGACCTTGACGGCGACGGCGTGCCCGAAGTGATTGCCCCCAACAAGGGCGCGCAGATTCCAGGCCCGGAAGATTTTGCGGTGTCGAACCCCGTGTCAGTCTTCAAGGTGACGGGTGACCCTTTGCAGGGCGACAGCTGGCAGGAGATTGAACTTGGCCGCTACAGCATTCCGCAGAATTCCGAACCGGTGGATCTGGATGGCGACGGCGACTTGGACATTTTGATTGGCACCCGCGGCGAAGACCGGCTGGTGTGGTTCGAAAACCCCGGCGACGGGACGCTGGCCTTTCGCGAACGCGCCATCGGCATCAACGGCGCGCGCATGGCCGGCTTCAATCTGGTGTACGCCGACCTGAGCGGCGACGGCCGTCTGGACATCCTCGGCGCCGGCGTTGGCCCTGTGGGCAACGGCCTGGTGTGGATAGAACAGCCCGCGCGCAAGGGCGACGCTTGGAACGCCCGTTTCATCGGCACGTTTGCGCCGGACAGCATCACGGGCCTGGAGGCAGCGGACATCGACGGCGACGGCCACACCGACGTGTTTGCCGGCAGCTACAGCCGCGGCGAGCGCGAAGCCGACGATGCCAACGCGCAGCTGACCGACCCTCTGGGCCGGCTGGGCTGGTTCCAGAACCCCGGCGCCACCGGCACGCCCTGGACGCGTCACGATGTGTCGCGCCGCAAGCGCGGCATGTTCGACAAGTTCATCGCGCGCGACATGGACGGCGACGGCGATGCCGACTTCGTGGGCACGCGCGGCAACAGCTATCCCTATGATGGAGTGTTCTGGCTGGAGCAGGTGAGGGCGGAGTTGCCAGGTGTGCGGTTTGTG
>CAMCRC010000062.1 GCA_945877175.1 Klebsiella pneumoniae
GTGTCGCGGGTCAGGCCGAAGATGGCGCCGCGTGCATCAGCGTCCCAGTAAGGAGCTCCAAGTCCGGTGAACGCAGGCACGAACATGACCTGGGTGTTCTGGTCGGATTGCAGCGCCAGTGCCTCTGTCTCGGCAGCATCGTGATACAACTTGAGGCCGTCGCGCAGCCATTGCATGGTGGCCCCCGCCATGAAGATGCTGCCCTCCAGCGCATACGTCACCTTGCCGTCAAGCCGATAGGCAATGGTGCTCAGCAGGCGGTTGGTGGACGAAAGGGCCTTGTCGCCTGTATTGAGCAATAAAAAGCAGCCAGTGCCATAGGTGCTCTTGGCCATGCCTGGTTCGAAACAGCACTGCCCGAAGGCGGCGGCCTGCTGGTCGCCTGCAATGCCGGTGATCGGCACGGCTGCTCCGAGGATCTGTGCGTCGCTGATGCCGAAATCTGCCGCGCTGTCGAGCACCTCGGGCAAAAGGCTGGCCGGCACTCCGAACAACTCGAGCAGTTCCTGGTCCCAGCATTGTTCGTGAATATTGAATAGCAGCGTGCGTGACGCATTCGTCGCGTCCGTTCGATGGCTGCGTCCACCAGTGAGCCGCCACAGCAGAAAGGTGTCGACGGTGCCGAAGGCCAGCTCGCCACGCTCTGCCTGCTCGCGCGCACCCGGCACGTTGTCCAGAATCCAGCGAATCTTGCTTGCGGAAAAGTAGGCGTCAAGCAACAGACCCGTCTTGCTCTGGATGATTGCACTGCGGCCCTGAGCGGTCAGCGTCTCGCTGACAGACTGACAAAACACACTGGTGCGGCGGTCTTGCCAGACAATGGCGCGATAGAGGGGAATTCCTGTCTGGCGATTCCAGATCAGCGTTGTTTCGCGTTGATTGGTGATGCCAATGGCAAGCAGAGCGTCTGCTGTGAGACCGGCTTGCTGAAGGGCCTGCCTGGCGCTGCGCAATGAACTTTGCCACAGATCTTCTGGCTCATGTTCTACCCAGCCATCCTGGGGGAAATGCTGTGCAAATTCTTCCTGTCCCATGCCAAGACGATTGCCATGGGTGTCAAACACAATGGCGCGGCTGCTGGTGGTGCCTTGATCGAAAGCAAGAATATAGTGGCTCATCACAGATTTATCCGATTCCCGGGTAGGCCAGCGCCTGGCAGCTTGCGTATGATAAAGGGACACATGTCGTCGTTACCTTGTGCAATAGAAGGCTATAGTACCCCCATGATTCCGACTTCCACAATTCACGATCTGCTGGTCATCGGAGGTGGCATCAACGGCGTTGGCATCGCAGCAGATGCCGCAGGGCGCGGGCTCGATGTAGTGCTGTGCGAGAAGCGGGATCTGGCCTCAGCGACTTCTTCAGCCAGTACCAAGCTCATCCATGGCGGTCTGCGCTACCTGGAGAACTATGAATTCCGGCTGGTGCGTGAGGCTCTGTCGGAGCGCGAGGTGCTGCTGCGCAATGCCCCTCACATCATTACTCCCATGCGTTTCCGCCTGCCACACCGTCCGCATCTGCGGCCACGCTGGATGATTCGCGCTGGTCTCTTTCTGTACGACTCCCTCAGTCGACGAGTCACACTGCCCGCCTCGTGCAGTCTGCAGTTCGGGCCCGACAGTCCGCTCGTGGACAGCCTGCACGATGGCTTTGAATATTCCGATGCCTGGGTGGATGACGCGCGCCTGGTAGTGTTGCTGGCTATGCAGGCGCGTGAAAAGGGCGCCTGCATTCTGGTGAGTACGGAGTGTGTTGCTGCTCGGGAAGTGGATGGCCTCTGGTATCTTTTGATGCGTTGCAACCTGACAGGAGCGGAAACAGAATTGCGTGCCCGCGCCTTGGTCAATGCCTCTGGCCCCTGGGTCGACCGCGTCGGTCGCGCGGTGTTGCCGACGCGCGCCCATGAAGGCGTGCGCCTCGTGAAAGGCTGCCATGTCGTCGTTCCCCGCCTGCATGCGCGGCCCGAGGCATTTCTTCTGCAGAACAGCGACGGTCGCGTTGTCTTCGTGATTCCGTACGAGCAGGACTTTTCCTTGATAGGCACGACAGACGAAGACTACGTTGGTGATCCCGCAGACGCTTCCATATCAAAGGCGGAGATCGAATATCTACTGGGGATCTCGAACGAGTGTTTCAAAACCAAGGTCAGTGCTGCAGATATCGTGCACCATTTTGCCGGAGTGCGACCGTTGCTGGCGAGTGAAGAAGAAAATGCCTCCAAGGTGTCCCGCGACTACACTCTGACCCTGGACATACAAGGTGCTCCACTACTGACCGTCTATGGCGGCAAGATCACAACTTACAGGCGTCTGGCGGAAAGCGCCATGGAGAGATTGCGGCAGATTTTTCCTCAGTTGCCCGGGCGGTGGACTGCGCAGGCTCCGCTGCCAGGCGGCGACTTTCTCAATCAGCCGCAGCTGCTGAATTCACTTCAGGACAATTACCCGTGGCTAGCGCCCGCATTGCTGGAGCGATGGGTCGCCCACTACGGCACGCGAACCCATCAACTTGTCGGCGGAGCAACGTGCATGAAGGATATGGGCGAAGACTTCGGGGCAGGGCTGTATGCAAGAGAAGTGGAGTACCTGTGCACGCAGGAGTGGGCGCACAGCGCGGAGGACATTCTCTGGCGCCGCAGCAAGCTGGGACTGCGTTTGTCGGCACAGCAAGTGGCCAGGCTTGCGGCCTGGCTGGAAGCGCACAAGGCGTGATCAGCCAGTGACCTTCTTGCTGCTGTACATCGCGGAGTCAGCATGTTGGAGCAGCGCTTCCATGCTGCCTCCATGCTCCGGATACAGCGCTATGCCGATACTGGGCAGCGAGAACAGCGCCTGATCTCCCAGTAGGTAAGGCCTGCTGAGTGCGTCGCGAATCTTGACTGCCACGTGCGTGGCATGCAGCGGCAGATCGACATTGTTCAGCAGTACTACGAATTCATCGCCCCCGATGCGCGCTACTGTGTCCGACTCTCTCACGCAGGCTTGCAGCCTGCGCGCAACTTCCTGCAGTAGCAAATCTCCCGTGGCATGGCCATGGAGGTCATTCACATCCTTGAACTTGTCCAGGTCGATACAGAGGAGTGCGAAGCGGGCATGGTTCCGGCGCACCCGCGCCAGTGCACTGTTCAGGCGGTCCTCGAACAGGCCGCGATTGGCGAGCCCTGTCAGTGGATCATGTCCTGCCGCATGCAATAGTCGGGCGAACAACTGAGTGCGCATGATGGCGGCAGCCACCTGGGTCGAGACGAACTGCAGAAGCTTCTTGTCATGGCCGGAATAGCGCACGGCGCCAGAATAGCTTTGTACCACCAGTGCGCCGATGCTGCGCCTGCCCGTCTTGAGCGGCACGCCGAGCCAGTCGATGGCGGGGGTTCCTATCACGGGCCGGCCGTCATTGGCAGGGGCTTCAAGAGAACCGGACGTCAACAGCAAGGCCTTGCCAGTGCGAATGACTTCGGCGCTGAGGGTGCCGGTGTTGAGGCGGCGCGGTGCCGGCTGTTCGTCATGTGCATCAACAAAATAGGGAAAGCTCAGTTCATCCTTGTCTTCGTCATACAGCGCTACGAAGAAATTGCTGGCCGGCAGCAATGTCCCGACAATGCGATGGATCTGGGCGAACAGTGCCGACAGGTCCTCAGCCTCGTGCGCGGCTTCGGAAATGGCGTACAGGGCAGCTTGCAGTATCTCTGCACGCTTGCGTTCTGTAATGTCGTGGGCAACAGCGATGCGCAGTTGATCGCGTTCGGACAGGCGGGCCGACCACAGAATGTGCACCACATGCCCTTGCTTGTGCTGGTACCGATTCTCGAAGCCTGTCACCAGTTCGCCTGCCTGCACGCGCTGAGACATGGCCTGCGTCTTTTCCTGATCGTCTGGCAGTACCATCGCCAACATGTTGCGGCCAAGCATTTCTTCGGGGGTGTACCCGAATATCTGCTGGCAGGCAGCACTGACGAAAACAAAGCGACCATCTGCATTGACGACACAGACGGCGTCCAGCAGAAGGTCCATGAATTCGACAAGGGGCCGTTCTTGGGTATCCGTCATCGTCACTAGTGGTTGAACAACACGTTGTAGGGGCCAACGCCACCGCGGTCCACCACGAGGTGCTGATAGCCGGACTGCGGGCCTCCGGTCAGAACATAGTCGTCCATGCCCTTCGACTTCACGTCATGCCGAAAGCGATCGTGCAGGTATTCGCTCAGTTCCAGGGCTGTCAGCTCGCCGTTCTCATCGAAGTCCGCGAAGCCCTCCAGCGCCTCCTCGAAGAACACTGACAGGTAGCCGCCTGCACGGAACTTGGCAGCTACCTGGGAGGTGACGTCCTCTTCAGAGGAGAACAGACCCATGCGCCCGGGGCGCGACACGATGTCTTTTGCGAATCCACCGCTGAAACAGGAGTCCAGCACCAGGAGCGAGGTGCCTGCGTTGACGGAATCAAAAAGCTCGGCGAGTTCATCGTCCAGCACAGAGCCGTCATACAACTCGATCGTCTCGTCAATGCCGTCAGGGTCGGAGCTGGTGGGGCCGCTGCTGCGCTCGACGCGGCTGCCATGTCCGGAGTAGAACAGCACAAACGTGTCCTCAGGGCGAATGCGTGCCGCGATGCGTTCGATGGCATCGCGCATGTTGCCGATCGTGGCCTGGTCATTGAGCAGCGTGATGCCGTTGTCTGGTGCCATGCCGACGCCGTTGATAAGGGCGTCGCGTGCGCGCACAGCGTCCTGGTCGGTGAAGCTCAAATCTGAATCGGTGCCAGGGTAGTCGCTGATGCCTGCAAAGATGCCGTAGATCTGCCCGCCACTGCTTTCCTGAACGTACAGCGGCGCGTCCTCCAGCGCAGTGGCACTCAAGGTATAGTCGCCTTCAGTGGCGGCGGCGTAAGAGCTCACCACTACGCGATAACGACCGGATTCCGGCAGGCTGATCTCGACAGCAGACTCACTGACATTGCCCTCGAAATCGTCGTTCTCGATGGCTTCTCCAGCAGGCGTGATCAGTCGCAGATAGGTGTCAAACTCGGATGAGCGCACGCTGATGCGCAAGGTGTCACCCTGCTCGCCAGTGAAGGAATAGGCGTCCTCGAACATGCCGCTCTCGGAGACCACATCCGTGCTGCTGAGGCTGCCGCTGGTGTTCTCGCCGAGGGCCAGGCTGATGACGTCACGGGGGGCCGCTGCGGAGGACGGTGAGCCGGCATCCTGGGCGAATTCCAGAGAATAATCCCCTGTGCTGCCAACGTCATAGGAGGTCACCACAACATTGTATGTGCCAAGCTCCGAGAGTTCCGTCTCGATGAGGCTGCGGCTGGTGGAGTCTGCATCGTCATTCTCGACAGTCTCGCCCGAGGGCGACTGGAGAATCAAAAAGGTATCGAAATCGTCAGAGCGCAGATCGGCGCGAAATTGCTGACCGGGACGACCTTCGATCTAATAGATGTCCCGGTATTCTCCGCTGCCCAGTGTCTCATCTCCGGCAGCGAGGCTGCCCGTTTCACTGCGAGGACTGCTGTCCGCGAGTTCTGATCCACTGGTGACCATGTTAAGGTCAAGTGTGTAGGCACCAGTTTCATCGCCCATGAAACTCGAGGCGACGACCTCCCATGTGCCGGACTCGGTCAGCGCCATGTTCAACAGGGAGCGCGTGGTATTGCCCTCATAGTCGTCGTTGGTGAACTCCTCTCCGCCTGGTGAGCGCAGCAGCAGGTAGGGGTCGAAGACGTCCGATTGCAGATCGACAAGAGCATACTCCCCGGCTACCCCTTCAAAGGTGTAGGTGTCGGCATACCCATAGCCCTGCAATGTCGCATCAGTGGATTCCAGGGTGCCGGTAAGCGCCGTGGCGTCGTTGCCATCCAGCGTGAGGTCGGAAAGCTCGGCAGTCAGACCAGCCAGCGCAGCAGAGTAGTCCACCTCCACGTCTGGCAGCGCCATCGTCTGCCATGACGACGCTTCGAGTTCCGTCAGCACCAGCTGTGCTTCAGTTCCTGCAGCGTCGCCACTGTAGGTTCCTACCCAGATGTCGTACTGCCCTGAAGTGGGAGTCGTGAACACAATGCCGGGGCTCGAGGCATCAAGCTGGCTGAAGTCGTCATTGCAGTGCCAGCTGCCATCGGGCGCATTGACGATCAGGGTTGTGTCCGTAGAAGAGCGCACAAAGACACCCAGCGGGTAGGTGCCGCTGGCGTAGTTGATGCGATAGTCGGGTTGGTCTGCTGCGATGTAGCCCGTGCAGCTGGCGCCATTGTCGGCGGCACTGTCGGGGCCCCCGGCATTGACAGCAATGACGTGCGGGTCCGGCGTGAAGCCTGAGGTCAGCGTGACATTGCCAAACAAGGGCGTGCCCCCTACATTCTGTGCACCCGCAGGAAGGCTCGTCAAAAGCAACGTTGCGAACAGTGTGCTGCCGGCCAGGGCACGTGGGTACTTGAACATGGGATGGCTGAGGCTATGCATGACAAGGCGCATAAGGGAGTATCCTGAGGAGAATTTGACGTGAGCGTAGCCGAACTGCCGGTGCAAGTCTAACCACGAACAGGGGGTGGACACTGCTTGAATTGAAGCGACAACTCGGTAAGCATGGCGCTCTGTGTGATTGATCTGGAACCAGACCATGAAGGAGACAACATCGTGAAGAAGTCAATCTATGTCCTGCTGGCCGCCTTGATTCTGCCGTGGTCCGGGGCACTGGCCCAGAGTTCTGAGCCAATGTTGCAGGGCACCTGGAAATATCTGCGAAATTTTACCTTTGTACAGATAGACGCTCAGAACCGTGCCTATCAGTGTCGCATCATGCCCGATCTGCATGTGTTGTTTTCGACGGGGCAGATCACGGAGTCGGGGGCTATTGAATGGTCACCCGTGCGCTTCTTCAGTCTTTACGGTAAGGAATTTGTGCCTTCGGGAATGGACTGGGGCACTGGTGCTGTCGAGCTTCGCAATCGGGTGATGTTTCTGACGGCGCCGACAGCGTCGGGCACTACAACGGAGCGCATGGAGTTCGACAAAGTGCCAGAGCTCCCTACTATGTGCATTCACTATCTGACGTTGGCGTTCGAGTAAAAAAATCCGGGGCGGCCTCTTGCGTGACACGCCCCGGCAAAAAACCAGCATTACGTGACGTGACTCACGCTGCCGGTCGCCGTACAGAACTGAAAATATCGACGAAGCTTGGAATGCGCTCGATGCGGATGGGGATGTGGAGTCTGCGTGCCACATCACTGGCCGAAATCAGGCCGCGTATCTGACTGCCACTGCGGTCCACGACCAGACAATGCTGCTGGCCCTGCTTCTGCAGGGCTTTGATGACATCCCCGATAGTCGCGCGCTCAAGATCGTCCAGGCTGAGCGCGAGAATGCGCTCTTTGGGCGTCATCAGATCGCTGACCTGAATGTCCTGCCGCGCGTAGCCTGCGGCAATCTTCATCATGAAATGCTGCTCGTCGAGATCTTCTAGGCTGATGGTGCCGATGAACTCATTGCTGGTGTCGACTACCAGTTTCATTTTCACGTGGGCCTTGCGCATCAGGTTTTCGACATCCACGGCGGGCACAGAGCCTTCGATCGTGAGGGGAATGTGCTTCTTGAAATCAGTGAAGATCTCGAGCGCGGGCGACTCAATACTGAGCTCGTGAAATTCTTCAGGCTGTACGAGATGAGCGATGTTGCTTACTGAGAAAAGAGATATCGTCTGCATGGTTTTCTCCCGCTGTCTGCTGTGACGTAAAAGGCTCTGAACGCAGCGCTCCCGGCTGGCCGAAATTACAGGGCAGCACGGCAGAAGATATACGTCACGCTGTTCGTGCGACGTTGGAATGCACTGGGTTCAGAACGCTGAAAACTTCAGATGGCGCGGAGGAGTGGTGGATCGCGGATATTTGGAACGGAAGGGCGATAAAAAGTGTTCTGGACGCGCTCCGGCTCAAGTTCACTGTCAGCAGTGGCCAGCAGCGAGAGTGAGACTTCGGTGGGGACCAGAACTTTGTCGTCCTGTCTGGGGTTGTTGTAGACAACATCATCCTGCAGTTCGGTGACTGCGGCCACAGTAGGATCTTCACGCGAATCAAGGTCGGCCGGTACCATCAGGTACAGGGCCAGTATGAATGCGGTAATCAGAGGCAGCAGGCGCTTCAAGTGAGTGTTGTCCGTTGTTGTTTCGGCATGTCCGCAAGTCTGTTGCAAGAGTTGAGACATGGCGCCATTCTAGACCTGTTGATTGGCTTGTCAAAGGAGGCGCGAGAATATTGTTGTGTACGGGTTCTGCCGTGCCGCACAAGCCATACGGCAAAATTGTAATAAAGCGGGAGGTGGTTTATCCTCCGCTTCCAATTTTTGCAAATTTATCAACCGATTGAAGTGATTCATCGACTCAGGAAATTCCTCGGCAACAACCATGAGCAAGAAATACAATCCCTCGGCAATCGAGCCGGGATGGCAGCAGTACTGGGACGCGCACAGCACCTTCAGCGTGTCAAATGAAGACTTCAGCAAACCCAAGTATTACGTCCTGGACATGTTTCCTTACCCTTCCGGCTCGGGCCTGCATGTCGGTCACCCAGAGGGATATACCGCCACGGACATCATTGCGCGCTACAAGCGCATGAATGGATTCAACGTGCTGCACCCGATGGGGTGGGACGCATTCGGGCTCCCAGCTGAGCGCGCCGCCATTCGCGAAGGACGTCATCCGGCTGTCATCACTCAGGAAAACATCGGCAATTTCCGTGGGCAGATCAAGCGCCTCGGCTTGTCCTATGACTGGAAGCGCGAGATCGACACCAGCAAGGTGGACTACTACCGCTGGACGCAGTGGATATTTCTGAAACTCTACGAGCAGGACCTGGCCTATCTCGCCGAGGTGCCAGTGAACTGGTGTCCGGCGCAGGGGACCGTGCTTGCCAATGAGGAGGTGCAGGACGGCCGCTACGTCGAGACGGGCGACCCGGTAGAGCGGCGCATGATGCGGCAGTGGATGCTGCGGATCACGGCCTATGCAGAGCGTCTGCTCAACGACCTGGACGAGCTCGACTGGCCTGCAGGCATCATCGAGATGCAGCGGCAGTGGATCGGCAAGTCCATCGGCGCGCGTGTGCGGTTTGCGCTGCAGGGACACGACAGGGAATTCGAAGTATTCACTACGCGCCCCGATACTTTGTTCGGTGCAACATTCTGCGTGCTGGCCCCCGAACATCCGCTGGTAGTGCAAATAACGACGCCAGCACAGGTCGACGCCGTCGCAGCCTATGTGCAGCGCGTGAAGAACATCAGCGATCTCGATCGGGAGACTGCTGCCGCAAAGGAGAAGACAGGCGTATTCACGGGCGCATTCGCGATCAATCCCGTTTCCGGTCTGCCGGTGCCTGTGTGGATTGCCGACTATGTGAAAGCCGATTACGGGTCGGGTGCCATCATGGCAGTGCCGGCCCACGACGAGCGTGACTACGAGTTTGCGAAGGCCTTCGGTCTGCCGATTGTCGAGGTGGTGCAGGGCGGCGATGTCAATGTGGCCGCCCATGCAGAAGAAGGCATCGCGGTGAATTCAGGATTTCTCAATGGCATGCGGACGTCGGATGCCAAGGCAAAGATGATTGCATGGCTGGAGGCGCAGGGGCTTGGCAAGGGCGAAACCACCTACAAACTCCGCGACTGGCTGTTTTCGCGGCAGCGTTACTGGGGCGAACCCTTCCCGATTCTGCATAATCCTGCCACTGGCGAGATTCGTGCAGTGCCCTATGCTGATTTGCCGATCACCTTGCCCGAGCTGAGCGAGTACAAGCCGACAGCCGATGGTCAGCCGCCGCTTGCGCGTGCCGAAGAGTGGATGAAGGTTGAGCTGGACGGTCAGCAATTGCTGCGCGAGACCAACACCATGCCCCAGTGGGCAGGCTCCTGCTGGTATTACCTGCGTTACATGGACCCGACCAATGACAAGCTGCCATTTGATCCGGCCGCAGAGAAGTACTGGGGCCCCGTAGATCTGTATGTGGGTGGTGTCGAGCACGCCGTGCTGCACCTGCTCTACTCACGCTTCTGGCACAAGGTACTGTTCGACTGCGGACTGGTCTCAACCCGCGAGCCGTTCAAGAAACTGTTCAACCAGGGCATGATTCTGGGCATCAGCCATCGTGACGAGAATGGCCGTTTCTATTCGCCGCAGGACGTCGAGTACCGGGATGGCAAGCCCTATGCGAAAGACACGCAGACGCTGCTGAGTGCGCGTGAAGAGAAAATGTCCAAGTCACGTCTGAACGTTGTCAACCCTGATGATGTCGTGGCTGAGTATGGCGCCGACTCGTTGCGGCTTTACGAAATGTTCATGGGGCCTCTGGAGGCCGTGAAGCCCTGGCAGACCAATGGCGTGAAGGGCGTATACGGATTCCTGGACCGCGCCTGGTCTCTGCTGATCGATCCGGACACTGAAACACTGTCGTCGGTGATCAGTGACGAACCCGAATCCAGTGCGAGCGACGAGTTGCGCCGCGAGATCAACATCACGGTGCACAAGGTGACCGCCGACATCGAAGCGCTGCGTTTCAATACCTCCATTGCCAAGATGATGGAGTTCGTGAATCTGGCGAAGAAGCAGGAGCGCCTGCCGCGGGAAATTGCCGAAAAGTTCGTGCTCGTGCTGTCGCCCTTTGCGCCCCATATCGCCGAAGAATTGTGGAAGCGTCTTGGGCACGCCGAGTCCCTGGCGTATTACCCCTGGCCGAAGGCGGACCCGGACTGGCTGCAGTCCGATGCTGTTGTCTTGACAGTGCACATCAACGGCAAGCGCCGCGCGGAACTGCAGGTGGCGCGCACCCTGTCTCAGGCGCAGGTCGAAGAGATCGCACGACAGGCGCCGGGCGTCGCAGACAAGCTGGAGGGGCTGGCCATCAAGAAGGTCATTTATGTGGCCGGCAAGCTGGTGAACTTCATTGTCTGAGAATGTCGCAGGGGGTTTCGCGCGATCCTTCGGAATCCGTCAGAAATTCCTCCGCTTCGCGGAAGCCGCTCCGGGGCTCCATGTGCTTAAATGCGACCAGTTGTCTGTTTCCCGTGGGCCGTGTGCAGGGATATCGTGGGCGTTATGAATACTCGAACTTTTCGTTTGTTGCTGGTGCTTTGCTGTTTGTGTTCTGGCAGTGTCTTGTTCTCCAGCGCTGTATTGGCACAGCGGGGCACTGACTTCGCTCTCCTCGATCAGGACGGACGCTTTCATCAGCTGAGTCGGTACAATGAGTCTGAAGCAGTGGTGGTATACGTTCAGGGCCTCAACGATGCCGTTTCTGCTCAGGGTTACTCTGTGCTGCAGGATCTGCAAACCCGCTACGCCGGGCAGGGTGTGGTGTTTTTCATGCTCAACGCGGCACGTGACAGCACAAGGCAAGCCGTGCAGGCCGAGCTGACGCAGCACGGTCTCGATATTCCCGTGCTGCTGGACACCGCGCAGCTTGTCGCCCGTTCCCTCGGCGTGAAGACAACAGCCGAGGCCTTCATTCTCGACCCTTCCTCCCATGGCATCGTCTATCGCGGTCCGCTGGACAGCCGCGTTGCCGTGGATGATGCCGATCCGCAATTGCCGATTCCCTATCTCGAGAGCGCCCTGAAGGCGGTGCTCGCAAATGTCGATTCCGAGGAAGAACCCGAGTTGCCGGCTGTCAGTGGTACGCCGGTAGATTACGAATACGTCACCCGTTTTGGCGACCGGCAGATCTCCTATCAGGACGAGATCGTGCCCATTGTGCAGAAGCGTTGCACGGTGTGCCACGTGGAGGACGGCCTGGCTCCCTGGGCGATGGTCAGCCACCGCATGATGCAGGGCTGGAGCCCCATGATCCGGGAAGTGCTCATCACGCGTCGCATGCCACCGGGCCAGATAGACACGCAAGTGGGCGAGTGGGGGGACATCCACACGATCACGGACGATGAGCTGATTACTCTCGTGCACTGGATCGACTCGGGCGCGCGCCGCGAAGGCGAGGACGACCCCCTCACCGTGCCTGCTGTTGCCGCGCCGGAGTGGGCCATGGGCGAGCCGGACCTTGTCATCGAGGTGCCGGAGGAAGCCGTGCCGGCGACAGGCATGGTGGACTTCAGAATCAAGCGCGCCGACCTGGCGCTGACCGAAGATCGCTGGATTCAGGCCGTGGCCTATGACGTGGGCGAGCGCTCCGTGCTGCACAGCCTGCTGGTGCATGCAGTAGACCCTGCGATCACCGAGAAGAACCCAGCCGACCTGATCGATTCCGACAATGCCGAATTCATCAGCCTGTACGTGCCGGGTCGCACGCAGGAAGTATTCGCAGCGGACTCAGGCTTCCTGCTGCGCGCTGACCGGGATCTTTCTTTCAAGCTGCGCTACGTGACAGGGGGGCGCGAGCGCCTCGACAAGACGCGGATCGGCTTGTACTTCCGGGATACTCCGCCCGAATTCGCAGTGCGCAATGTGATCACGCTGAACGAGGACTTCACGATCGCGCCGGGGGCGGACAACCATGTTGAAACCGCCAGCACGGAGACCTTTGCCGAAGAGGTGTATGTGGAGAGTTTTGCGCCGCAGACCCATACCCGGGGCAAGAGCATGCGCATCTCAGCCGAGCTGGCCGATGGCACAGTGCAGCCATTGATCAATGTGGCGAACTACAATTTCAACTGGCAGATGAACTATCCGCTGCGCCAGCGTCTGCTGCTGCCGGCTGGCGCGCGCCTGGTGACCGAAACGGTCTATGACAATTCCGCCGCGAATCCACACAATGTGGACCCGGAGGCGGAAGTCGGCGTGGGCGTCACCACCTACGAGGAGATCCTGCATCACTACATCAGGATTCTCGAGAAGCGACAGCCCTGAAGCGGGTTTATTCCCAGTCGCGCAACAGGGTGCGCATATCTCTCGTATAGGGAATGGCGTAGTCATGGGACGCCACGATCACGCTGTCCGTCGTGCGGATCAGCTTTGCCGTAACGAAGACATTGCTGTCCCCCACTGCATAGGTCCCCACCAGAACAACTTGCGCGTCGTGCTGTGAACTGAGGTCACTCACGGCGCGGGAGAGCAGAAACTCCCCTTCCGCCGGGCTGATGTAGACGTTGTTGCGCAGCAGCATTTCCTTCACCGAGAAGCCGGCAGCGGTGAGCTGGGACACCAGTTGCTGCGAGGCAACCCGGCCGAAGGAGGATGACTGCGTGAGGTCGTCAATACTCGCGAAACTGGCCGCAATGATGTTGGCGCCAGGAGCAATTTCATCGCCTGCCATGCGGATGAGGTTGTTTGCGGCAGCACGGTTGGTGCTGATGATCTCGTCCATGCCTGTGTCATAGGCACTGTTCATGCAACCGTTACCCAGCAGGGCAGTGCCTATCAGCAGGCTCGCCAGAAAAGTTCTCTTCATGATCAGTTGCTCCCCGCAGTCACGACGTCGAAAGTACGGCCGGCGCCGCGGTACTGGGCAATGTCATCAGGGTCGAAATAGTAAATGCGGGTGCTGGCGTGGGCGATCTGCTGCGTGTCCATTACGCGGGTGGTGATGATCACTTCCGTAACCTCGGCAGAAGTATCCTTGTTGAACTTGTTCCACAGGTCGCCGGCCAGAGCGATGGGTATCAGTACCAGGCCCTGATCTTCCCAGAACTGGGAATCATCGAGGCCGGCGGCCAGTGCGAAGAATGCCGTGAAGGTGCCGGGGCGATGCGGGAGTCTGTCGCGGGAGGCATGTTCAACGACCTGCACATCGTATTCGACAGTGAAAAGGGCGCTCTCACGGCTCAGCATGACTGCCGCGCCATTGTTGACGAGTCCTGTCACCAGCATGTTGTGCCAGGCGCTCTGGAACTCGCCGGCATTGCGAGCCGGCGTGCCCAGGTAGAGGCTTGGTGTGATTGTGCCACTGCCATCGCCCAGTGCGGCGAGGATCTGCTCGGATTCATGACGGGCCAGCACATCCCAATGGCTGGCTGACTGCACTTTCTGTTGTTCGGCGCCCGGGAACATGGTGGCGCGGGGGTAGGGCAGATGATTGTTGCTGCCGCACGCGAACAATGCGGCAGACAGGGAAAGCAGTACCAGGCCTCTGGCGATCTTCATGTTGAACCTCTGGTTCCCTGATTTTTGAAGGTTTCCCACGCCTTTGACGGTGTGGCAACTGGAGGCCAGTGCACTACGTGTCCGGACAATCCGGAATTGTCAGTTGAGCACGCGGTATCCACGTCCGCGCAAGCAGTTGTGAATGACCTGATCGCGCTCGCGCATGCCGGACGCTGCTCCCTGCACGCCTCCGCCGACAGCGCCAACGCCCGCGGAACGCACAGCCGTTCTCCGGTTGCCCATGATGCCACCGACGGCGCCGCCAACGGCAGCACCTACTGCAGCGCCCGCGACAGCACGCTCGCCCACTGGCACCTGATCCGCAATGCCCTGGCACTCGGTCAGATCTGCCTGATAGCGGCCCATGTCGACGCCCTGCGGGTCGATGATCGGGCCGCTGTACAGAGGGCCGCGACCGGACTGACAGGCGACCAGACCCAACACGAGTACTGGCAGCCAAACTGGTTTCAACATGATGAAGACTCCCCGGAGTAATGGTGTGTGACGCAGGCCGTTTTCAATGCAGGAAACCAGCCCATCGTTGTGCATCGCTAACGCGCGGCCAGAGGAAAGGTTTACAGCGCTGCGGAGCATCCCTTCACTGCGGCAAGTGCTGCAATACCCACTTCTGCAATTGACCCGCAGGCAGTGCGCCTGACACCCGACCGATCTCCTTTCCCTTGTTGAAGAGCATGAGCGTTGGGATGCTGCGAATTGCGAAGCGCTGGGCGAGCGCCTGTTCCACTTCGGTATTGACCTTCACCAGGCGCACCCGAGGCTCGAGTGCGGAGGCGGCTGCATCGAAGGTTGGCGCGAACTGTCTGCAGGGGCCACACCATGGGT
>CAMCRC010000063.1 GCA_945877175.1 Klebsiella pneumoniae
CGCCGCCAAACAGACTCAAGGTAGCCCGCACCGAGGTGGGCAGGTCGGGTGCCTGCAGCGCCTGCAGCAGATAATCCTGGGCGATCAGGTCATAGATCATGGGGGCCGACAGCGTCGCAAGCACGATGTAAGCGGCCGTGACCGGCAGGCCCAGTCCCAGAATCAGCGAGGCCAGCGCCACCAGCAAAAGCGTTATCAGCAGGCTGCCCTGCGCCCATTCCACAATCATCATCGAAAAGGAATTGCCCAGCCCGGTGGTGGTGACGACATTGATGATCACTCCCACCGCCACCAGCAGCAGTGCGGTGGTAGTGGTGTTCTGCACGCCATCGATGGTGGCATCCATGCAGTCTTTCGCAGACATGGGCGTTGGGGACAACCAGGACGCCGCGATGGTAGCGAGGATCGCGAAAATGGCGGCCAGCAGGGCACTGTAGCCCAGCACCAGGGAGCCAATCAGTACTCCCAGAGGCAGCACGAACTGCCACCCTTGCTTGAGCACCGTGCGCATGGGCTCACTCGTTTCGAGGGTCATCGTCCCCAGACCGAGGCGGATGGCTTCGATGCGAACGAAGTAGGCTACTGTCAGAAAGTAAAGCAGCGCCGGCAGCACGGAGACGGCGACAATCTGGGAATACGGCAGATTGGTGTAGCCGGCCATCACAAAGGCGCCCGCGCCCATGATCGGCGGCATCAGCGCTCCTCCCGTTGAGGCCGCAGCCTCCACGCCGGCAGCGAACTTTGCGGGAAAGCCCGAGCGCTTCATCATGGGAATGGTGATGACGCCGGTAGATACAGTGTTCGCCACCGCCGAGCCCGAGACCGAACCCATCAGCCCCGAGCCCACCACGGCCACCATGCCGGCGCCGCCGACGAAGCGGCCCGCCAGGATGCTGGAGACCTTGACGATGAACTCGCCCGCGCCCGACTTCAGCAGGAAGGAGCCGAACAGGATGAACATGAAGACATAGGTCGCCGAGATGTAAGCGGTGCTGCCGAACATGCCCTCGGAGCTGAAATAGCTGCGGTAGAGCACTGTTTCCACACTGAGCCCCGGGAATGCAAACAGGCCGGGGATGTAACGACCCAGGAACAGGATATACGCCAGCGCCACCAGAATCAGGATCGGGGTGAACCAGCCGGTAGTGCGGCGTGTGAGTTCGATTGCAAGCAGCACGGCGACACCCGAAACCAGGTAGTCCGTCGCAATGAATTCTGACTCACGTGCATAAAGAGCATCTTCGAAGAGAATCAGATAGGCGGGCACCAGGACGGCCAGTACTGCCAGGGCGATGTTGATGCTTCTCTGCAGACGGCTCAGGCCTGCCCGCTCGTTGTTGCCAAGTGCAAACAGGGCGCAGAAGCCTCCGAAGTGGATGGCTGCAAACCACAATTCCGAAAGCGACGCGAACATGTTGGTGTAGACGTGGAACAAACCGAACAAAAAGGCGCCCCAGCGCAGCATGGGAGACTTCATGGTGTCACTCCGGATTCAGATGGGGCGGAATGTCGAGGCCGCGTTCGCGGTAGTAGCGCAAGGCACCCGGGTGCAGAGGGGCGGTGAGGCCGCGCAGGGCAATCTCCAGCTTCATGTCCTTGGTAGCGGCGTGAATGTCCTGCATGGTGCCCAGGTTTTCCCAGATCATCTTTGTCACCTGATACACCACTTCGTCAGGCACATCGGAACGCACCACCAGAACGTTCGGTGAGGCGATGGTGCGCACCAGGGTGTTCTGATTCGGATAGATGCCGGGCTGGAATTCGTAGACATCCCACAGGTTGTAGCGGCCGTTCAGGCGTGCCAGTTCCTCTGCGGAAAAATTCAGCAGCGCAATGCGGTCCCCCATCTGTGCGAAGGCCTGGGTGATGGCACTGGTCGGTGCCCCGGCGGGCACGTTGATCCCCACCACATTGCCGTCCTGCATGGCACTGGCGGCCCCTTCATAGCCCATGTAGGCCATGGTCATGCCCTCTTCATAGTCGATACCGAGGGTTTCCAGAATGAAGCGCCCCGACTGCTCGGCCCCGGAGTTGCGGGCTCCCATCACGAAGCGCTCTCCCTGCAACGTGCCGAGATCGCTCAGCGTGCCTTCCTTGACCAGAGACGAGAGCAGCACGAAGTGCTCCACGTTCAGCCACATGGCGCCGATGCTGCGCATGCCCGTCTGCGGATTGCGCACCGGACCTTCACCGTTCCAGGCCCAGGCGCCGAAAAGGCCCTGCAGGATGGCGAATTGCGCTTCGTTGTCCCGCAGCAGCTTGATGTTCTCCAGTGAGCCGGCTGAGCTGATGGCCGACAGCGAGATGTTGTGCTCGGGCTGCAGTTGAGACTTGGAGATGGTGGCGATGGCAACCCCGATGGGGTAATAGGCGCCGCCGAGGGTGGCAGTGCTCAGGATGTAGGGGCGGTTGGTGCTGAGACCTTCGGAACAGGCGCTGATCAGCACCAGTATCAGAAGCGTCAGAGTGCCCTGGCGCAGGGTCCGGGTCCGGGCGTGCGGGGCCGTTGGCCGGAGCTTGGAGTCGCGGTCATTCCACATGTCGATTTGTTCTTGTTTGCGTTGGTCGGCCCGTGCCGGGCGGGCCTTCTGCATGGTTTTTCGAAGCTCGGGAGTGGCGGATCGGGTCTCCCGGAGGAAGGCCGATGTAAGCACAGATTCAGCCGAAGAACCAGTAGCAGGCGACGATCGCCGTAGTGATGCCGGCGACATCCGCGAGCAGGCCGCAGGTGATGGCGTGGCGGGTCTTGCGGATGCCGACACTGCCGAAATACACCGCCAGTACATAGAACGTGGTCTCGGTGCTGCCCTGAACGGTGGCTGCCACGCGGGCAGGGAAGGAGTCGACGCCATAGGTGTTCATTGTCTCCAGCATCATGGCCCGTGCGCCACTTCCGGACAGGGGTTTCATGAACGCGGTGGGCAGAGCCTCGACGAAATCGGCATTGATGCCCAGCCACAGCACAAGGCTGCGGATGCCTGAAAGCAGGATGTCCAGGCAGCCACTGGCGCGGAACACGCCGATGCCCACCAGCATCGCCAGCAGGAAGGGAATGATGGTGATGGCCACATTGAAGCCTTCCTTCGCGCCTTCGACGAACAGGGAGTAGCAGTCGAGCCGCCGCTTAACTCCCGAGATCAGGAACAGCACGATGATGCTGAACAACAGCAGATTGCCAATGAAGGCAGAGCGCGCTGTCAGCAGGTCGGAGGGCAGGCCGACGATCCAGCTCAGCAATGCAGCAAGAAACACTGCGAAACCCCCGAACCAGGCCAGCACGACCGGGTCCAGCAGTTTCAGCTTTTGTACCCAGGCCACGCTCAACAACCCCACCAGCGTGGACGCCGAGGTGGCCATCAGAATTGGCAGGAAGACGGCGGCAGGTTCGGCCGAGCCTTGCTGAGCACGGTACAGAAAGATGGTGACAGGCAGCAGCGTGACGGACGAGGTGTTCAGTACCAAGAACAGGATTTGCGCATTGGTGGCAGTGTCCGGATCCGGGTTGAGCGTCTGCAGGTCCTTCATCGCCTTCAGGCCCATGGGCGTGGCGGCATTGTCCAGTCCGAGGAAGTTGGCAGCCAGGTTCATGGTGACAGAGCCCAAGGCCGGGTGATTGGCTGGCACCTCCGGCATCAGCCGGGTGAACAAGGGCGCCATGACCCGCGAGATGACGGCGATCAGCCCGCCGTGCTCGGCCACGCGGAACAGGCCCAGCCACAGGGCCATCACGCCGATCAGCCCCAGGGCGATCTCCACCGCCAGATTGGCCATCTCGAAGCTGCTGGCAATCAGGTCGGAAAACACCTCGGGATTGCTGCCCGACAGCCATTGCCAGAGGGCGGCAATGAAGGCGAGGAAAAAGAAGCTGAGCCAGATGATGTTTAGCATGGCGGCATCATATGCCGTGCCGCGTGGCCAGCGCAAAATGCCGGCGCGTTTTTCGTGAGGGCTGATCTATAATCCCGGGCGCCTTCGTCGCCGAGAGTCTGTCATGTTCAACAAGATCCGTTACTACCCGCAATACCGCAGAGCGGCCAGTCGTGGCGTGCATCTGCGTGGTCTGGAATGCATCAGTCCGCACTCACAGCTGTTGCTGGAAGAACACGTGATGCTGCGCCATGTGCAGATCGAGCTGCCCGACCCGGCGGTGCCGCTGCGCATCGGTGCCTGCAGCTACATCCGCTCCACGAGCACGGTGCGCTGGCTGGCCGAAGTGGGCCGTTACAGCAGCATCGGCCGGGGTATTACCTTGGGCGAAACTCCCCGCAATCATCCCATCGACTGGGTATCCACCAGTTTGTCGGTCAGCCATCAGTACCAGGCGCAACACACCCACGCCCGCATCGGCCACGATGTGTGGATAGGACATGACGCGGTGATCATGGCGGGGGTGACCATCGGGCATGGCGCAGTGGTGGCTCGCAATGCAGTAGTGACCAGGGATGTGGAGCCCTATCAGATCGTGGGGGGCAATCCGGCACGGCCGATCCGCTTCCGTTTCAGTGAACAGCAGTGTGCGGCCTTGCTGGCAAGTCAGTGGTGGGAACTGGATTACGCGTCATTGCGGGCATTGCCCTTCCGCGATTTGGACGCCTTCCTGCAGGCTGTGGGCACTGTGACGAAGAAGGCGTCGTTCCGGCAGATCCAGGTGCTGAATCGCAAGGTGCTTGTGTAGGAGCGGGCCCTGTCTGCAGGAGCGAGCCCTGCCTGTGGGAGCAAGCCCTGCTCGCGAACTCTTGAACATGCACCCGGTGTCGGCCAGCCCTTTCACTCTTTAGAACCCGCGTTCCGCTATAGCAGCAGCAATGACTGTCGTGGAACTTTGCACAAGTGCATTGCTTTTCCGCCGAGTGAAGGTGTAGCTTCGAATGCGTTCAATGTGAGGTTACCAGGCGACGAAAATGAAAAAAAATGCGCTTTCCGCTGTATTACTTGTTGCTTCTGTTGCTGCTCAAGCCCAACCCAATCCCTATCAGGTCACCTATCACTGGGGCGAGTTGCCCGGTGGTCGCCCCATGGGCGTGGTGTCCGGCGTGCAGCCGGACCCGGACGGCAAACACATCTGGGTGCTGGAGCGCTGCAGCGAAAACCAGTGCGCTGGATCTGATCTGCATCCGCTGCACAAGCTGGACATGGACGGGAAGACGGTGAAAAGCATTGGCGCTGGCCTATTGGCCTGGCCACATGGTTTTGATATGGATGCGGACGGCAATTTCTGGATCACCGAGGGTGCACCCGAAGGTGATCCGCGTGGTGAACCCGGCTTTGAGCGCGGGATGGGTCACCAGGTGATCAAGATCAATCAGGACGGCGAAGTGTTGATGCGGCTCGGTGAAGCCGGTGTGGCGGGATTCGATGCAACTCACTTCAATGGTCCAGCCGCCGTGCTGGTGGCACCGAATGGTGAAATCTGGGTCGCCGACGGTCATCGCGGTGGCAACAACCGGGTGATGAAATTTTCCCCCGAAGGCAATTTGATCCTGCAACTCGGCGGCGGGGTAGATGACACCAGCCTGGCGGCGTCACAATTCAATGATCCTCACGACCTGAAAATGGACTCGCAGGGCCGCCTGTTCGTGGCCGACCGCGGCAACAATCGCATCCAGATTTTCAGCCAGGAGGGCGAGCTGCTGGATATCTGGACTCAATACGGCAGACCGAGCGGCATCTGGATTGAACCGGACGACACGATTCTTGTCGCTGATGGCATGTCAGGTGAGCAATGGAACCGGGGATGGGAGCGGGGTATTCGGATTGGCGATGCCAGTACCGGTTATGTCACCGAGTTCATTCCTGACTACGAAGTTGAAAACGGCAGTGGCATTGAGTTTCTGGCTACAGACGCCGCAGGCAATATCTACGCAGGGCAAGTTGGCCGTCAACGATTCGAGAAATACTCGCGTGCACGGCCATGATTCGTGATGTCAATAATCGGTTGAAAGTACATCGCCAATAACAAGGAAAATAAATGAACAGAAAAAACGTCGCGTTGATCCTTGTCGGTATGGTGACAATGAGTCTTTGCGCCAGTGTGCTGTCGCAGGACTGGGTTCCCTCACGCTATGGAGCGGATGACCGGATTGGCGCTGCAAACAACCTCAGTTCAGACATTGTGCTGCAGGCGGCTCGCCTGATCACCACCGGGAAAGTCTACTCGCTGGGCGTTGAAACAGCCGAGGATTCACCTGCTTATGGCTCACGCACATTTACAATCGACATTATTGCATCGGGTGCAAATGTGCCGGTGGGCGCCGACGTGTTGACGACACATGACGAGCGTGTGACCACCAGTTTTGGAATAGGGTCGCAGATTGACGGGCTCGGGCATCTCGGCATTGGCCATCAATACTACAACGGACTGACCAGTGAACAGATTGTTGCCGATGGCGGCCTCGTGGAATTGGGCACGCATACCATTCCGCCGATTGTCACCCGCGGCGTCTTGCTGGATATGGCCAGACACTTCGGAGTCGACATGGTCAGTGAAGGCACCGCATTCAACCGTGCACAGATAGAGGCCGCCGCCAGCGCGCAAGGTCTGCAGATCAGATCAGGGGATGTGGTGTTGTTTCACACCGGCTGGATGCAATTGCTGGGCACGGATAACCAGCGCTTTATCGCAGGTCAGCCAGGCCTTGGTTTGGAGGGTGCAGAGTACCTTGCCGACCTTGGGGTGGTGGCTGTTGGTGCGGATACACCGGCGCTGGAGGTCATTCCTTTTGAAAATCCGCAGCGCGCGTTTGCGGTGCACCAGACCTTGCTGGCAAAGGAAGGTGTTTATGTTCTGGAGAATATGAATACCGCCGAGTTAGCCGCTGACGGCGTGCAGGAGTTCATGTTTGTCCTGGGTCAGCCGAAGTTCAAAGGCGCCGTGCAAACGGTGGTCAATCCGATAGCAATTCGTTGAAAAGGGGTGGCCGACAAGGATTATGACCTGCATGCAGTGCTATCAGGTCCATAACATCAAACTGGCGCTGCAAGCTGGCCGCTTTTGATGCGCGTGCTGTGGATGGTCTAGATCCGGCGCCGGCCAGCGAAGGGGAATTGCGGGCACCAGGGCTTTTATGCCCTGGTGCCCGCTTCCACAGCCTTTGCGCGCTGTCAGCTGTCAGGCCAGCGCCGTCTCGAAGATGGCCATCAAGCGGCCCCAGGCGCGTTCCGCCTGCTCTTCGTTGTAAACCGCCGAGTCTGGAACGCACCAGCCGTGCAGCGCGCCCGCGTAGACTTCGATCTCTGCTTCCACGCCCGCCGCGTCGAACGCAGCACGCAGGACATTCTTCGACTCCGGATCGCGCTCGTCGTCATTGGCCGCTACGGCAATCAGCATGTGGGAATCCATATTCGGGATGCCAAGATGCGGGCTGTCCGGATTGGCCGTGTTCAGGCCGCCGCCGTGGAAGGAACCACCGGCGCCGATGCGCTCCGGGAAATTCGCGGCAGTGCGCATGACGATCGGGCCGCCCATGCAGTAGCCGGTGGTACCGATCTTGCGGCTGGTATCCACGGAAGCCTGCTGGTCAACCCAGGCGATGAACGCGCCGGCATCGGTCACGTGGGTGGTAGCATTGAGCTGACCAGCCATGGGGCGCACGATCGCAGAGACGGCAGGATCGGAAAACTGGGCGCCTTCACCGACCACCGGCGCCTTGGCGCTGCGGTAGAAGGGGTTCACCACCAGCACGGAGTAGCCGGACTGCGCGAGGCGCTTGCCCATGGCACGGAAGGCGGGACGCAGGCCGAGGATGTCCGGCCAGATGATCACGGCGGCATGACGGCCTGCAGTGGGGTGCACAAAGTAGCAGTCGGAGACGCCGTCCGGGGTGGTGATGTCAACATCCATCTCCATTACGTCCTGGGCATTGGCTACGGCGGGCAGCATCAGCGCCATGGCAGCACCTGCGCCCAGTTTCGCGAACTGGCGACGGTTCATCTTCGCGGCAAGGGCCAGATAGGCTTCGTTTTCTTCTACGGTATGGTTGTCACACATTCTTGTTGTTCTCCTGAGAGTGGGTTGCGTGGCAGGCAGTGTAGGGGAAAGCGGGGGCGGAAAGCACGTTCAAAATGGCACTTGATCTGTGCGTCAGTATGCGTCGCTCAGCCCCCATCCCTGTCCCTGAACCCCAGCAAATAGAGAATGCCATCCAGGCCCAGCGTCGAGATGGCCTGGCGGGCCGACTGCTTGACCAACGGCTTGGCCCGGAAGGCCACGCCCAGTCCGGCGATGGACAGCATCGGCAGGTCGTTGGCGCCGTCTCCCACGGCAATGGTCTGCTCCAGGCTGATGCCTTCGCGGGTGGCCAGCGCCCGCAGCAGGTCGGCCTTGCGTTGACCGTCCACAATCGGCATTTGCACCTCCCCCGTCACCTGACCGTCTTTTACCGGGAGTGCGTTGGCATAGACATAGTCGATGCCCAGGCGCTTCTGCAGGCCTTCCGCGAAATAGGTAAATCCGCCCGACAGAATGGCCGTTTTGTAGCCCAGCCGCCGCAGCTGGCTGATCAACGTCTCGGCGCCCTCGGTCAGGCGCAGTGTCTCGGCGATCTGCGCCAGAGTGGATTCGGGCAGGCCCTTGAGCAGGGCCACCCGTTCGCGGAAGCTGGCCTGAAAATCCAGCTCGCCACGCATGGCGCGATCGGTGATCGCTGCCACCTGCTCGCCCACGCCGGCCGCTTTGGCCAGCTCGTCGATCACTTCGGCATCGATCAGCGTGGAGTCCATGTCGAATACCACCAGGCGGCGGTTGCGCCGGAAAATGTTGTCTTGCTGGAACGCGATGTCGACGTTGAGTTCCTGGGAAATCGCCAGAAACTCGGCCCGCAGCTGCTCGGGATCGACGGGCTCGCCGCGGACTGAGAATTCAATGCAGCCCTTGCCCTTGTCAGCCGGCAGCCCTTCGGGAATGCGTCCGGACAAGCGGTCAATGTGATCGATGTTCAGGCCGTGGCGGGCCGTGATGGTGCTGACGCGGGCGATATGTTCGGCGGTCACCCGGCGGGCCAGCAGTGTGACGATGTGGCGAGCCTTGCCTTGTCCGCTGACCCACTGTGCGTAGTCCTCCGCAGCGATAGGGGTGAACTTGACCTGCTGGTCGAGCTCCGAGGCCCGGAACAACACATCTTTCAGCACATCGGTCTGGTCTTCTCCCCTTGTCATCTGCACGAGAATGCCGAAGGACAGCGTGTCGTGAATCACGGCCTGGCCAATGTCGAGGATCTGCACATCGGCGCGGGAGAGTATGCCGGTAATGGCAGCGGTAAGGCCGGGACGGTCGGGCCCGGTGATGTTGATCAGTACGATTTCCTGCACGCCTGCTTGCTCCTGGATGGGGCTATGTCTCGAGGGCGCGTATTGTAGCCGCGCGGCAGGGGCGGGCACCACTGGCACACGCGGGGAAGCTGTTTGTGTGGGAGCGGGCTTGCCCGCGAACGAATGAAGCACTGAGCCGGCTCTCACAGGGCTTGCTTCTGCAGGGGGAAGTCGGGGTCAGCGGTGCCAGGCCAGACCCAGGCGGATGCTCCAGAAGTCATGGCTGCGGCTGTTGTACTGCTGGGGGCGGCGCACTTCCAGCGGAGTCCACGACACGGCCGCAGACACTTGCCACTGGGGAGACACAGTGAAGAGTGTACCGGCCGACAGCGTCTGCACGGTGCCACTGCTTTCCAGTTCCGACAGGTCGAGGGAGTCAAAGACCAGCGCCTTGATCTCGACGTAGGGATTCATGCGGGTGGTCGCCAGGGCCACAAAGGGCTGCCAGCGGCCATCCCCGAATGAGCGCGAAGCCACCAGTTCCACCCCTTCGTGGTCCAGGCGAAGTGTGTCATCGGAGGGGGCGCGGCAACCAAAGGGATTTCCGGCGGTGCCTATCGCCTGGGAGGCGACACTGCGGCTGCATGTGGTATCGCCCGAGGCGTCGCCGCGAACCGCGAAAACACGCGCCCCCAATGACCAGGCCTCGCCCTGCCAGAGCGCGCGCTCCAGAGCCAGTCCGAAGAGGTGCTCCGGCCTCCCGCCATTGATTTCCAATGGTGGCGTCCAGGACAATTCGGCAGAGATTGCTGCCGGCAGGCCGATGTGGAGCCGGCCACGGCCGAACACAGGGGACTTGTTCATGTCTTCCAGCTTGTAGCCGCCGAACCCGACGCGCTGGTCTTCGCGGCTCAGATGCGGAATCGAGCTCATCTCGGCGGAAATTTGCCACTCGCCGGCAGCCAGCCGGCGCGCGGGTCCCGAGCCCAGATTCAGGCTGGCCGCTACCGTGTGCGCCATGGCCCAGCCTTCGGGGCTGTCGAACGCTTCACGCTCGTAGTCGTACAGCACATCCTGCGCACTGGCGATCGGGATTGCAGCCACCATCACCAGTCCCAGAACCCCCTGCGCCACGCTTCGCTGAGGCATGATGTCCCTACCTCAGTACGTTGATGATGTAGTTGGCCACGTCGGTAGCGCATGTGCCACCGCCGATATCGGCACAGGCACTGGGATTGCCCGGTGGCATGGTGTTGTTGATCTTGGTGCGCAGAGTGGCGAAGGTGGTGAAGCTGCTGTCCTTCACGCTTTGGCCGCTCTGGCCGCCAGTGCCATTGCCGCCGTGGCAAGCTGCGCATTGTGCGGCGTACTGCGTCTGTCCCCTTGCGATGCTCGCCTGCAGCGGGTTGGGAGTGGGTGCCGGAGTAGCGCTGGGCACGGGTACCACACTGACGACCTGTAGATTCCCGAAGATGATGGGGGCGCTGCTGACCAGTCCCATGTTCAGCTCGTACAGCTCACTGCCCACCTGCACGCGCGGAATGTACAGAGTGTTGCCGTTGACGACACGAGGGGAACTGCTGTTCACCGTCGGGGGCGTGGTATACACCGACGCGCTCTGCAGAGTGAACTGGATGGGATTCTGATTGCTCAGGCCCAGCGTTGCGTTGACCACGCCAGTGCCGGGCACGTCGACAACAGGCAGAGACAACACACCAGTACTGCTGTTGAAGCTGGGGGCTGTCTGGGCATGCAGCAATGACAGCGGTGCCAGCAGGGCAAAGGCGAGTGTTGCAAATTGTTGAAGCAGAGCGATGCGTGAGCGTTGCAACATCGGGTTCTCCTGGTGCGGGCGGCTGGCCCGGGAAGTCTGGTTACTGGAACGCACGCGCTCCGTGGACTCAGAACGCTGGTGCGAATGGTTGGTTGTCGGGTGGTGATGATTCCCGTCAATATCCAATTGCTGCTCAGAATGTCATCACCCCGCCCTGAATTGCAACAAGTTGTGACGACTCAGGCCGGGAAGTGTGACAGTGCTCGCGGGCAGGCCCGCTCCCACTGATTCTGTGCGTTCACGTTCAGGCTCGCCTCCCGATGCTCAGGCGAGATAGACAAGCATGGGGAGAGTCACTATTCTTCGGGGGCCCTGCGCCACTCGGGCGGCGTCCCAGCTGGCGCATTCACACCCCATTTACATTGATGCAGAATGATCAGGCAACATTATGAAAATACTGATGATTTATCCGCAGATCGACGCTCCGCTGGGCACCAACCACGGCATCGCCTCCCTTGCCGGTGTGCTGCATGCCAATGGCCATGTGCTGGATCTGATGCATGTGTCCGAAAAGTACAGGCCCGTGCCGAGCAGCGACGAGATCATTGCCTACATTCGCGAGACAGGGCCCGGGCTGGTGGGCTTTTCTGTCATGTCCCAGCAGTACGACTGGGTGGTGGAGAAGAGCAAGGCCATTCGTGAAGCCATGCCCGACATGGTGCAGGTCATAGGCGGCGTGCATGTGACGATGGTGCCGGACGAAGTGCACAAGTCCCGGCTGTTCGATTACACCTGTGTCGGCGAAGGCGACTGGGCGTTGCTGGAATTGATGAACGCGCTGGAAAAGGGCGAGCGCCCGCACACGCTGGCGAACTTCCGTTCCTGGATCGACGGCGTGCCCGTGGTCAACAAGGTGGCGCCGTTCCCGGATCTGGCGAAGTTGCCGCCGCTGGACTACAACGTCTTCGACATGAAGGCCGTCATGAAGGAAACCCGCGGCTGGATGGGCATCCTCACATCCCGCGGCTGTCCGTACAAATGTACCTATTGTTTCAATATCGAGATCGTCGATCAGTACATCGAAGACGGTGCCGCCCGCAACGTGAAGGACTTCCTGCGCCATTTCCCCATCGACGTGATGATGGAAGACCTCAAGAAACTGGTGCGCGAGAATCCCGAGATCAACACCTTCATCTTCGACGACGACCTGTTCACCCTGAATACCCAGTATGTCATCGAGTTCTGCGACGCCTACAAGCGCCACAATGTGGGCATCCCCTTTGTGGTGAACGGCCACGTGAACTGCTTCGAGGAAGTCGCGGCGAAGGCCCTGAAGGACGCCGGCTGCATCATCGTCAAGTTTGGTCTGGAAAGCGGTTCGCCCCGCGTGCGCCGCGAAGTGCTGCACCGCTACATGAAGAATGAGCAGATTGAGCGTTCCTTCGAGGCCGCCCATGCCTATGACCTGCACAGTTCAGCCTTCGTCATGTTCGGCCTTCCCTACGAAGGGCGCGAGGAGATCATGGAGACCCTGCAACTGTGCGCGAAGGTGAAGATGGGCCGTTTCCGCTGGGCGCTGTTCTTCCCCTTCAAGGGCACGGCGGGCTATGAGATCGCCAAGCCGCTCATCGACGAATCCAAGATGGCCGGCAAGGGCAATTACTTCGACGGCTCCTGCCTGAATTTCGGCGAGGAACACGACCTGTTCCTGGACAAGCTGGCGAAGCTCTGCAACTGGTACGTGAACGCCGAGACTGACTGGGAGTGCGCGCCCATTTACCGCAATCTTGTGAACAAGGTAGAGGCCATGGACAAGGACACCTGGCTGCGTGAGCGTGACGACCTGGTGGCCTATGACCGTGACCTGTCCGAGGAACTCATGGCCCGCGACCTGATTCACTACACCATCCGTTATTCCAACGTCATGGGTGTGCGCTCCGACTACATCAAGGAAGAACGTGCACAGATGGCGGCCGGCAAGAAGAAGGAAGCCGTCGCCTACACTCTGGATCAGAGCTGAGCCGGCACAGGTCTCGCCGACAATCATGCTGCCTGCCCTGCAATCGGTGAAAAGCCTGGTGGTGCGTTGCCCCAACTGGGTGGGCGACATCGTCATGGCGACGCCGGTGTTCGAGTGCCTGCGGGCGAATTTCCCCCAGGCCGTCATCACCGCCTGCATTCGCCCCTACGCGCGGGGCATCCTGGAAGACAGCCCCTGGTTCGATCACATCGTGGACTGCCGCGACAAGGACCTCAAAGGCCTGCGGCAGCTGCGCACTGATCTCGCGCCCCTGAAGCCCGACATGGGCCTGCTGCTGACCAATACCACCCACTCCTTTCTCAGTTTCAAGTTTGCCGGCGTGCCGCATGTTTATGGCTACCGCCGCAATCTGCGCCGCTTCTTTATGGCGGGTGGTCCTGAACCACAGCGCGAAGGCAACAAGTTCCGGCCGCTGCCAATGCAGGAGTATTACCTGGAGCTGTGCCGCTATCTGGATCTGGAGGTGTCGGCCCGCCCACGCAGCCGCCTGTACCTGTCGGCACCCAACGAGGCAGCTGGGCTGGCGCGTCTGCGGGAATGGGGCGTGGCAGACGATGACATGGTGGTGGGGCTGAACCCCGGCGCCAGTTTCGGGTCCTCCAAGTGCTGGCCGCCGGAATACTTCGCGCGCCTGGCAGAGCTGCTGCAGAGCGCGCTGAACTGCAGGATTCTGCTGCTGGTAGGCCCGGGCGAGGAGGGCATCGCCGAGCGCATCGTGGCTGCCAGCACTGCCCGCATCATCAACACCGCGCACCAGCGGGTGGATCTGGCACAGCTGAAGCCGCTCATCAAGCGCTGCAATCTGCTCATCACCAATGATACGGGGCCGCGCCACTATGCGGTGGCATTCGACGTGCCGCATATCGTCCTTATGGGGCCGACCAACGCGCGCTACACGGCCAGCAATCTGGAACACACCACTGTGTTGCAGCGGGATCTGCCCTGCGTGCCCTGTCACAAGAAGACCTGCCCGTTGGGGCACCACGCCTGCATGCGCGAAATCACGCCGGAGAGTGTAATGGAGCAAGTGTTTAGAACTTTCGCGGGCAGGCCCGCTCCCACATATCCGCCTGTTCAAACAAATCCACCAGCTGCCACCTGAAAGTCAGCTCACAACAAGAGGTGCTTGCATGAGACCCGCCTATTATCAGGAACAATGGGACACACTGAGAGCGCAGCCCGCGCCCCAGCCCGAGCAACTCAAGTCACTGGCGCAGCGCATCGCCGCCACCTTTGTGGACCGCTACTTCTACAGCGACGAATACAACGAGCGCTATATACGCCTGATCTGCGAGATGGCGACTCATTTCGACGACCCGAACCTCAACCAGATTGCCGCCCGCACGCTGTTCGGCGTGATTGTGGAACGCCTGTGCGACGACTTCGAAGACCTGCAGACCGAGACCTACAATCGGCTGATATGCCAGGTGTCCGGCTTCCTGCGCACCCTGCCCGGCGGCGCGCGTCTGGACGCGCAGCTGTACGGGT
>CAMCRC010000064.1 GCA_945877175.1 Klebsiella pneumoniae
CAGCACATGCGGCAATAAATGGGTGAGCCTCGTTTAACGGATCAAGCGTGCGGCCTTCGGTATCGTCAAACCAATGATAACTGGCATCGTGCGTAAGTTTATTGGGAGCATAAAATACTTGCTGCGCTCGGCTTTGTGCGGGATCAGTACCAAGTAGGCAAGCAGCGCCAATCGACAATTCCGTGAATTGTTCAAACTTGATCGGAAACATGAATGGCACAACTGCCTTCCAGCGTTGAGCGTCTGGCGTATGGCTTGCCGTCGTGAATAGCAGGACTGGCAAATTATAGTCTCGGTACACCTGCCGCACCTGATCTGGGGTCAAGTTGTCTCTGTCGTGGTCCAATACCAGAGCATGATATTCAGATACCTTCGCGGCCTCGGCCGTTTTAGCTGTTGCTCGGTAGGGAGTCAGCGCCTGTGCGATATTCTTCGGGCCGGTAGTTGGAGAAGCGGCCATTTTTACCAATTCAGGCAGGTCGATGTAACGCGCAGGGCTTGCGTTCGTGATACCGCTATAAACGGTAAAAACTGCCCACCGTTCGGCAGGATTTTCTAATACTCGGCCATCTTGCCCGATGCAGAAGTTAAGTGCAGTCATCCCACCACCTTCTCAATGTCTGAAACAGCGGCGTTATGGCCTAATTCTAGAGTTTCCAGAGCGTTTATGCGCTGAGCCATGTATCTGGTAGGCTTAGTTCTTACGCTGTAAAGCGGGCATGAAATTGATGTGCAGTTTTCGACCTGCAATCGCCAGCTCCCAGTGCCTGTTAATGGGCAATAGATGCACTCGCGGCATTTGTTGTTGATTGCGCGTCGAAGGCTCATCGGCTAGCCCTCCCTTGCAGTTTTTCCATGCCTGAATGGGTTGGCTGGTATAGGCCATAAGATGACTGGTTGTCGTAATTGCTCAAATACTTGAGGGATTTGCAACCCATACTCAGGCCGCCTTTACTGGCTTCCAACTGGTCGGTTAAGGAAACTGTCAGCACATTAGAATTCATCGCTGCTGCTCCTTAAGAAGTTACTTTGCTACGCTGAAAGATGCGCGCTGCCTGCCAATCCGCGATAGCCGCAGAATCCCAAGCTACTGCTCGGATGCCCAGTTGGATAGGCGGCGGAAACTCACCGCGACGGATTGCCTCGTAAATCCAACTACGAGACATGCCAGTGGCAGCCTTGACTTGCTTGAGACGAAGAAAGGATCGGAGTTGCTCAGCCATGTTCATTTCCTTTCGAACAAGGCCGGGCGTTCCGCACTGCGAGGTGGCCTTGTCCGTGCAATTAAGGATTGCAGCGGATCACCTGGAGAGAAGTTTGTGCGGGCGAAAAATAAGGTGCAAGACTGAAGTGCTCGCCTTAATTTTTTAAAATCAATGAGTTATTTGGGCAATAAAAGGCATTTGGGCACATCGCGTCTACCAATCTTTTCTTATCCTGCGGACAACCGTTTCTTGTGTCATTCCGAGCTCTTTCGCCAGCAATTTTGCAACCTTGTCCCGCGTCACACGCAAGCCTTTTGCCCTTTGATCTTCCGCAATCTGATTTGCTCGTTGTTGCATTACCGGGTCATGATTAAGGTACCCCTCGGGTTTGGCGGCGGGTGCGCTGTTTAATGTCTGCTCAAAATCCCTGAGTGCTTCGGTGCGAACTACAATTACCGCATCTTCCGGTAGTGCACCCGCCGGGTAATAGGTTGCTAGCCTCGCCTCTCCTTTAGCCATAAATTTCTTTCGATTCTCCCCGGCCCGATTCAGGAGCGCTTCCTCTTCCGCAGCCCAATCCTTTAAAGGGTCGAGCACCATCAGTTGAGCCGAATGATGTTTAAGATCCTCCAATTCAGCCTTTAAGTCCGACTGAAGTTTGTTGTTGTCGCGACGCTTTTGAATCTGGCATATCTGCCCGTCAAGCCCTTCCACGAAAGCGCCAGCAAAAAAACCGCCCGGTTCTACACTTGGGCCGCCAGTCAAATCATGGTATTTGCTTTCAACATGTCGAAGCTCATTGCCAATCATCGGCAAGTCCCACACCCCCTCCAGCACCGTCAGGTCATCGGATAGTGCCAAGAACCGCTCGTCGTCAATGATCAAGTTGAGCAGTCTTCGGCAGTACTTTCCCCGCTCACTCTCACAAATCTCATCGTAAAGTGCTTGAAGTTTTGGAGGGTTGGGGCGGCACTGATCGGTTAACCCTGGCACGTCCTGCTCCATTTGTTCGTCCCCAGTAAAGTTCGGTTCTGGAGCTAGCCTCCAATCCGTTTCATCCCAAGTAACGACCTTTCCGCATCGGCCTTTCGTATGGTTCACGAACTGGATCGACAGCCGTAAACGTCCATCCAGTCCAAGCCGCAGGACGTCGGCATTGGTCACATCCTCACCTAATACAGTAGAAAGGTGCCTGGCGGCATCATCGATTGTCAGCCATTCTTTAAGAGAAAATAATTTGCCCAAGTTTTCTATCCTTAATTTTTTGTTGAACCAGCAAGTCGCACCATGCGCTCGCTCCTGAGGTTAAATGGCGGTTTGTGTTTGGATTACTTCGGACGGTACAGCACAGAAGGGTACTTCGATAGCATACGAGCTACAAAAGGGGGAATCATTGCCTCCGCCAGAACAGCCACACTGACTGCCCACAAAAAACCCTGGGAAGTCCACAATCAGAAACATCCCCACGGGCGTTGGTAAGACCCTGAGTCTGGGAACGAGTACGCCAAGGTCACTTGGGCATCCTCGTTGGCCGCCGATGCTCACTCGCTCAGCGTGCCCTCAACCCTTCGAGCAAAAGCTATTTTAAGAGGATGCGCCTTACGGATATGGGTGCGCTAGCCTGTTAATCAGTACCAACTCGCTGGTGATTAGGCGCTCTTGCGTTCGTTGATTGGCACCACGTTCGCAGCATCGTTCCGAATCAGTAACGCAAGTCGTTCACCAAGCAACCGCCAAGCTTCGCGCTTTTCCTTGGCGTAGTCATAGGTCTGGTAGGTACGCTTCAGCTTGTCCGGCTCGGTGTGGTTCAGGACGCGCTCGATAACTACTGGCGTTACTCCCAAAGATTGCATCATTGTCGCGCCAGTCCGCCGCAGGTCGTGGGGCACCCAATCGCCATCGACAAGTATCAGCGCGTCTGCCTTGGTGCTACGGTTCTTCATGGGCTTGCGATTCATGGCTGATATTTGCCTGTCGCGTATCTGCTTGGTGGTGGATTTGACGCAAACATGTGTCTCACCGTTGGCGTCCGGATAGCACCACAAACCCATGGAGATTTCCCGCAGTTGCTGGAAGTGGGTCACAGCGAAATCGGACAGGAAAACCGTGTGTGCGGATTTATTCTTCGCGTTTTCCTTCGGAATCGTCCACACCCCCGCTTCCAAATCAATATCTCCCCACCTTGCCTTGATAAGCTCACTAACGCGGCAACAACACGCCAGCATGATCCAACACGCCAACTCGGTTCGCTTCGTAAGCCTGGCCAGGGGTAGTTTGATCGAAAGCTCGTATATCTCGTCGGCTGACAAGGTGCGGGTGCGCTCCTCGCCGTCGTAATCATCGGGCGTGATCTTGTTGGCTTTGATCGCCTCAACAGGATTGTCCTCGATCAGCTTCCGCCATGACTTTTGCTTTTCTGCCCAGCGAAACATTTGCTTCATGTCCGCCAGCAACATCACCGCGAGGCGGTTTGATCCACGCCCGACAACGGTGCTGACCACGGCTTTCATTTCGTCCTCAGTGACGACCTTCACCGCGACATTCCCAACGAACGGCAATACATCACGCCCAAACATGCGCCGCAACTCAGCGCCCTTGTCTTTGCGGTCTGTCGTTGGCAACCATGCTTCAAATAAATCACTGACAGTCTTGTTCGCCGCACGTTCTAGTTCGAGCCGTCGGGCCTCCGCCTTGTTGGCCTCATCAAGCTGAACCTGGTAATCGATTCCCTGCCGTGCGAGTGAGCGAATTTCTGCCGCTTGCTCCCGTGCATCCGCCAGCGATGCGAAGCCTTCCCCGCTGCTATCCCGGTAAGGTTTTGGCAGCCGATATTGTTTTTCGGAGCCGGACAGCATGTAGCGTACCAGCCATGTCTTGGTTGCATCCGTTGCGATCCGGAGTTGCAAACCATTCCCGTCCATCAGCTTGTAAGGCGCACTGCGTGGCTTGGCGCTCTCGATTGCCCGAACTGTCAGTTTGCCCATGGTGTATGTTCCGTGTCCGAACCGTGTCCGGAAAATATCCGGATTAGGGTAGAAGTTAATGAATCGCTCTGGACGTCAATATTACACTATGTATATGAAATGTATATAAAAAATACCAACATTGGACGCCTCTGGACTACGATATACCTAGCTACGAACTAAGGGGTCGCATGTTCGAATCATGCCGGGCGCACCATACACCGAGAAGAAAAAGGTCTGCGATAGCAGGCCTTTTTTTTTGCTGTATGGTGCGCCCGGCTGCGAGACGAACACATGTTCGACCGGACGCAGCGCGTCCGGGACAGCCGCAGGCTGCCGGCAGGGTGAGGCCTTTGGCTGCCCCAAAGGCCGAATCAATCATGCCGGCGCGGCAGTCGGTACAGGGTCGAGAAAGATGCAAAAAGGTCTGCGATAGCAGGCCTTTTTTTTTGGCTGTATGGTGCGCCCGGCTGCGAGGCGAACACATGTTCGACCGGACGCAGCGCGTCCGGCTGCAGTTCGCCGCGCCAGACGTGCATTTTTCGCCATTTCGGCGCAGAATCCGCGCCTCGTTCGTACTTTCCGGGTCACATTGATTCATGCAAAGAGGGTTGTGTCACACCATGTTTCGCATTCGACTGATTCGTTTTCTGGCAGTCATGCTGCTTCCTCTGCTTTTCATTACACAGTCCAGCGCGCAGGTGTTTCCCCGAGGCAATGGCATTTCCCTGACTGGTATCCGCAATTTCGATGTTTATGTCGATGTGAGTCAGTGGACTGATATGGAACAGGAGCGCGGCCAATTTCGCATGAATACGCAGGCCGTGTTTGAAGAAGCGCTGCAGGAAGCAGGTCTCAGCCTGCGTCCGGCCGTGCGTGAATACCTGATCTGCAAGGTGCAGGCCACGGGCACGGGACGCAATGTCGCCTACGCCGCCACGCTGCAGTTCTGGGAGATCGACTCGATCGACCTCAATCGTCTGCTCTGGGAGCGCGGCAATGTGGCCGTGGTGCAGCAGGGCGACTTCAATGAAGAGCGGATTGCCGCCGAGTGCGCCGAGTACTTCGTCAATGAGTGGCGCATTCACAACCCGACCTGAGCCTGGGTTGTGAATGCTGGTCAATGAACAAGTTCATTGTCCCGGGTTGTAAGTCCGTGCAGCCCGCGCCTCTACATCTTCCCGATAGAAGGTCACATCCTTGAACTGACGGTCCACATAGCGTAGTGCTTGATCGTCAAAATGAGGAGAGTCCGGGTTGGCGTTCTGTCCGCCTGCCAGCATGCTCTTCGCCCGCACCCGGTCACCAAACTCCACCACCGCCACGAAGCTGTTGCCGCTGTTGCCGTAGATGCGATTCGTGCCCGGGAAGGCGCGGGCGCCGAAGGATGCCAGGGCGCCCCAGCGTGAAGAGGCCATGCCCACCGGAAGGCTGGGCGCCGCGTCGTCGTACACGTGGTCGATATCCCCCGTCAGACGCTGATAGCGATTGATCTCGCCCCAGGCGGTATTCCAGCTGCCGAAGGCCGCATCGAGCTGGGCGATGGTTTCGCTGAACACGCGCAGCCGCTCGGCGGGATCACTGTCTGTGCCCAGCCAGTTGATCTGGTCCATCTGGACAAGGCCTGCCGGCGTCGGAATCTTCTGCGCGGTATCCATGCCGTAGAAATGTGCCAGCGTCATGCCTACCGAATCTGCACTGACCGTCATGTCCCATTGCCGCAACACGTCGATGGGACCCTGCAGTGCCGGCCAGTCGGCAGCGGCTGCATCCCAGGCACCTACCAGCCCCGGAATCAGTTTCTCGAAGCCTGGCAGGTAGGGGTCATAGGCCAGCTCGATCAGCGCATCGAGTGTGAGCTGCGACGCCTCCTCCAGCAGAGGCATGGCATGCAGGGCCCGGAAGTTCTGCGCATCGGGCGCCATGTAGGCGGGGTAGTCCTCAGCACGCGGACTGAATTCGCCAGCTGCTGTGAAAGGTGTGGAATTGGTGTTCTGAATCCAGCCATTGGGAGGGTTGAGCAAGGTAATGGTTTCATCCACCGGGTGTACATCCTGCCAGTCTGTGGCGGGGTTGCTGCCGTCCACCGGTTGCAGATAGTCAAACTGTGTATCGCGCCGTGGCATGAAGTTGCCGTGGAAGTAGGCGATGTTGCCTTCGGCATCCGCGAACACGGTGTTGTTGGAAGAATTGGTGCGAATGTCCATCATCTCGCGGAACGCCGTGTAGTTAGCCGTCTTCATGCGCAGCCAGGACTGGCGCAGGGCGTCCAAAGTGTTCCAGTTGATGCGAGTCACGACCCACTGCTCATCCAGCAGATGCGTCACCGGGCCGTGATGCGTGCGGTACACCGGAAAGCTGCGTTCCACCAGCGCATCGCCCTCGCGCACCTTGAGCGTGACCTGCGCGGCATCCACGTCACGCAGCTCATCGCCATAGCGATACTTCAGCTCGCCGTTCTCGCGCACCACGTCTTCCACGAACTCGTCGATGAAGTCGGCCGCCGTGGTGGTGTGCATCCAGCCGGTGGTTTCATTGAAGCCCTGATAAATGAAGAACTGGCCCCACGTGACGGCGCCATAGGCATTCAGTCCTTCCTCGCTGACTACGTGGGCTTCGCCGCGGAAGAAGAAACTGGTGTGGGGATTGATCAGCAGCATGGCATCGCCCGAGGCCGTGCGCTCACCGCTGATGGCGAACCCGTTGGAACCGGCTGGCTCTTCGAAGATGGTGCGGGACAGCGCGTTGCGCTCGGCCAGCAAGGCTTCGAGCGTGCGGGCATTCAAAGCGGCAGCACTTTGCGTGGCATCCGGCACCCTGGTCTCGATCGCCGCGGCATCGGAATAGAAGGCCTCGATGCCTCGCAGAGGAATCTGTTCGATGTCGCCGCCGATGGAGCCTTCAAAGAAGTAGAAGGGCATCCAGGGTTCGAAGCGCGTGAGCAGGCGCGGCTGTACCTGCGGATTGCTGGCGAGGTAATAGTTGAGCCCGTCGGCAAAGGCGTTGCACAAGGTCTGCAGCCAGTCAGGGGCGGCTGCAAAAGCAGCGCGCGCTTCGTCCTCGCTCATGTAGAGGCGCGCGCGCAGATCGCTGTAGAGCGCGGATTCACCTTCCACTTCGGCAAGGCGCCCGATAGCCCAGATGTAGTTGCGCTCGACGCGGGCGAAGTCATCCTCGGCCTGAGCGTACAGGAGTCCGAACACGGCGTCGGCATCCGTAGGTGCATAGATATGGGGAACTCCGAAATCGTCGCGTATGATGGTCACGCGTTCGGCAATAGCCTGAAGACGCGCCATCTCTGTCGCTGCCGCATCCTGAGAGGCGGCAGGGGCTGCGGGCGCGGTTGATGACGTGGGGGTAGAAGGCGAGCAGGCCAGCAGGCTGCAAAGCAGCAGGGCGAGCAGGGTGTTGCCAGCGGGACGAAGTTGCATGAACGATAGCTCCGAGACGATGTGGATGTGCCGAGTAAACCCCATTGGGACGGCAAACGGAAGCGTCGTTCAGCACACAAAGATCTGCAGGGTTTTTGCGAGCGTAGAAACACCCAAACCCTGCACCAAAAGCGGAATCACACACACATGAATGCACCACAAACCGGCACACTGCGCATTTATTACGATGGTCTTTGCCCGCTCTGCGTGAATGAGATGCGGCACCTGGAGAGGCTGGACCAAGGTCGCAAGCTCGATCTGCAGGACATCAGTGCTGCAGATTTTTCTGAGCGCTTTCCGCATATCGATCCGGTCCAGGCCGACCGCATTCTGCACGGAGAACTGGCAGATGGTACGTTGATCTACGGCCTGGATGTCACAGTGCTGGCATGGAAGCTCGCCGGGCGCGGACGGTGGGTGGCATTTCTGCGCTGGCCGCTGGTGCGGCCCGTGGCTGATCGCGTTTATCTGTTCTTCGCCCGGCACAGACACCGCATCTCTGGATGGTTCGGCCGCCCGCAAACATGCACGGACGATCACTGCGCGCCGCGCTGAACGAGTGGCTGCCAAAGGCTGGCACCAGTATTGCAATTCCCCACCGGAATGCTCCTTTCAAAACTACAGGGGCGCTGCTAGCATTGCCGGAGCTACCTTCTTTCAATCACTCGGATTCATCGCCATGTCCTTTGCCCATCGTTCGCTTTTCCTAGCAATTCTGGCCGTAGCAGCCTGCAGCCCGGCCGAGCAGGCACCTGCCCCCGCAGCGCCTGTTGTGGAGGTGGCGCCTGCTGCTGAACCAGCAGCCGAAACTGAAGAAGCGCTGATTGCGCGCGCGCAAGGCATCCATGAACGCGTCATCACGCTGGATACCCACGCCGACATCAACACTGTCAACTTCACCGAAACCAACAACTACACGTCTGATCTGGATACCCAGGTGAACCTGCCGAAAATGATTCAGGGTGGCCTGGATGTGGCCTGGTTCATCGTCTACACCGGGCAGGGACCGCTGACAACGGAAGGTTACGCGGCGGCCGAGGCCAATGCGCTGGACAAGTTCAGTGCCATTCATCGCCTGGCCGAGCAGTTCGCTCCCGAGACCATCGAGATGGCTTATACCTCGGAGGACGTGCGCCGCATTGACTCTGAAGGCAAGAAAGTGGCGATGATCGGCGTGGAGAATGCCTACCCGATGGGGCTGGATATCGCCAACATCAAACGCTATCAGGAGCTGGGCGGACGCTATGTGTCGCTGGCTCACAATGGTCATAGCCAGTTCGCCGATTCCAACACGGGGGAAGCAGATGGTGTCTGGCTGCACAATGGGCTGAGCGACCTTGGTCGGCAGGCCGTTGCGGAGCTGAACAAGTGGGGAGTGATGGTGGACTTGTCCCACCCTTCCAAGGCGTCCAACATGCAGACGCTGGAACTGACCCGTGCGCCCGTGATTGCGTCACATTCGTCGGCCCGCGCGCTCAACAATGTCAGTCGCAATCTGGACGATGAAGAGTTGCTGGCGATTCGTGACAACGGCGGTGTGGTGCAGGCCACGGCATTTGCCGCCTATCTGAATTCCGCGAAGCACAGTGCGTACCTGGCGGCCTTGAATGGTCTGCGGGCCAGTGTCGCGCAAGGACTTGGTTACACGATACTGCCGGGCGCAGAAGTACGCGCCCTGAGTGCAGATGAGCGCACCACGCATGACGCGCGCATGGCGGAAGTGGAAGCGCTGGTTGCCCCTCGCAAGGCCGCTGAAGTGGACGCCGTGGCACCACCGGTGGATGTCGCTGATTTCATCAACCATGTGGACTACATGGTCGAACTGATCGGCATCGAGCACGTAGGCCTGAGCTCTGACTTTGACGGTGGTGGCGGAATTTCTGGCTGGAACGATGCGTCGGAAACCTTCAATGTCACACTGGAACTGGTGCGTCGTGGCTACACAGAAGAGCAGATCGCGCTGCTTTGGAGTGGCAACCTGTTGCGAGTGCTGGATGAAGTACAGAAGATTGCGCTGGAGATTCAGGCAGAAGCCTGATTGCTGTGACCACACCTGGTGGCGCTGACCAAAAAAGGCGATGAGGCACTATGCCCCATCGCCTTTTTGCATTTACTGGTCGAGCAGTTCGTAGATTCGTCGGATGCCACGCACGTCGGCACCAGGCGCGCGGATCTGGGCATAGTTGGCCGAGTGGTTGGTCATGTCGACCTGGGCTGCGGTTTCCTCGGCGCTTAGTCCTGTGGCTTTCAGCGCGGCCGTCTTGGTCCACAGGTCTGTAAGGTAAGCCTGGAAATTGCTGATCACCTGCTTGTCCTGGAAAGGCGCGCCGTGGCCGGGCAATATCACGTCGAATTCCAGAGACTTCAATGCCTCCAGCGTGTCGACCCATTCCAGCGGGAAGCTGTCGCCCAAATAGGAAGTTGATGGCAGCATCATGTCGCCCGTGAAGGCCATGCGTTCCTGTGGCAGAAAGACCACCACGTCGCCGGCTGTGTGCGCGCGGCCCAGGTGCAACAATTGAATCTCGCGGTCACCCTGTCCTTCACCAAGCTTCTGATAAAGAGTCATCTTGTCTTCCAGCGTGATGTTCGGCGGCGTGGGGATGATTTCCTGCAGCGAGATCATGTGAGCTTCCTGCGCATTGAGCTGCCGTTGCAGGGCGGCGCGGCGCTCGGGCTCCACGGTGTCAGAGAGTTGTCGGCGCAGACTTTCCACAAGGTCGGGCACGCCTTCGGTAAAACTGAGATGGGTGCTTTCGGTCAGTACATGGCTGCCCATTTCGCCATTGAGCTTGATGCGGGTGTAGCTGTGGCCAATGATTTCGACCTGCTCCGGGAATACCTGATTGCCGTGCGCATGATCGAAGTGATAGTGGCTGTTGACCAGGTAGCGCACGGGCTTGTCGGTGACCTGCTGGACCGAGCGCAGCAGCGCGTTGGCCGCGTTGGGGGTGACGTGGGAGTCCACCAGCAGCACATCTTCCTCGCCGACCAGCATCAGGGCGTTGCTCATCAGATACACCTCCCCGGTGCCCGTCACCTGATACACCCCCTCGGCCATGCGGGTAAAGACATGGGAGCTGGTCTCGATGACTTCAGGGGGCTCGCCCTGGGCATTCACATAGCCGAACACGGCCATCAGCAGCCCCGAGCCCAGCAGGCCCGCCATGGCGGCATTCAATCGATTCTTCTTGTTGTTCATGGTGTTGTTCATGGTGTTGATCCTGGTCAGAGGGGTCGGAAAAGAAGGGTCCAGCGCATGCTACTTGAATCACCGCAGGGGCGAAAGCCAGTCGAAAGCCGCAAAAATCATAATCTGCCTTATTGCTTTCATTGGTCTGCCACAATTGTCGTGCAGAGTAGGCCCCACGATCGAGAGAGCCACAGGAGTATCGGATCATGTCAGCAGTACCGAACGATTTCAGGAACTTTCCAACTGCGTTCTCCCTCGCGGTGGTAAGTTCCAGCGATCCATCTGTCAGGGAAGGCAAGCCGGCCGCAGCGTTGGAGTTGCTCTACTCGATCGACCAATTTACCGATGAGTTGGTGGGGGAAGATGAATCCCTGCAATTCCTCTGGGGAGATGTTTCCATCGCCGCAAGGCACCCGGCAAGCATCGCCGCCTGAGGGGCTCGTCAGCCCGCGTTCGACTCCGCCGCAAACCGCCCTTGAGACCGGACACTGTGCAACACTGTGTCCGGTCCTGTTTTTCACTACATTCGTTTACAGGTAGAGCGCCTCAACGCGCTGCACTGTGGCGTCCGCGCCCATGCGGGCCCGGTGCGCCATGATGCCGGGCAGAAGACGGGTCTCCACACCATCGGCTTCCAGCCAGCCCGAGATCGTGTACAGGTACATGTCCGCCACGCTGTAACAGTCTCCCAGCACCCAGGGCCCCTGCAGCATGGTCTTCTCGATGAGCAGCATGCACTCCGTCATGTTCTGCGGCACCTTCGCCTTCATGGCCTCGATGGCGGCAGGATCATCGGCCCAGCGTGCGCCCCGCACCCTGTGGGCGTGGGCGACGTGCACCGTGGAACACAGATAGCTGTTGAAGGCCTGCATCTGCGCCAATGCAAAGATATCGTCCAGGGGAGCGAGGCCCGCCTCTGGAAAACGCTGCGCCACAAAAAGCAGCAGCGCCGGGATCTCCGTGAGGATGCCGCGCTCGGTGACCAAAGCCGGCACACGACCCTTTGGGTTGATGGCGAGGAACTCCGGCGAGCGCTGGGCCTGCGCGGCAAAGTTCAGTACGATGGCCTCGTAGTTTGCCCCTGCGTGCTCCAGCGCCAAATGGGCTGCCAGCGCGCATGTGCGCGGGGCGTAGTAGTAGGTCAGCATTGCAAATCTCCTGTTGTCATGCCGTACTTGAGAAGTAGTCGCGCATCAATCTTCAGCCCACTGTCGCAAAAGATTGCTGCGGGTCTTGAGCAGCAGTTCCAGTGCATCCCCATCCACCATGTCTTCGCGCAAGGAGGCGATGACGCGGTCCAGATCGAAGAGAATTTCACGTGCCTCGGGACTGCGGACCAGACTCCGGATCCATCCAACGATGACCTGTCGGCTGCCTCGGGTAACTGGCTCCACCCGGTGCAGGCTCGTGGACGGGTAGAGCAACAGCCCTCCTGCCTCCAGCGCAAATGCACGTTCGCCAGCGGGCTCGTCGATAACCAGGCGGCCCCCCTCGTAATCTTCCGGAGGGCTGAGGAAAAGCGTGAACGACAAGTCCGTGCGCTGGCCATCCATCAGAGCGTCGTCTACGTGGGTGCCGTAGTGCATGCCTGTGTCGTAACGACTGATCATGATACGCACGATGTTGCGGGGCCGTGCGGCGGCCTGTATCAGAGAATGGCTCGTGAGCGCCGCGCCAACGCGGCCCAGCAAGGCTTCCACCAATGGTTCGCCACGCGCCTGCAGATTGTGCTTTCTGTCGCGGGCATGCCATCCGGCCGTAAGGCGGCCTTCCTTGAACAAGCGCTCGTCGGCCGCCATGGCCTGACATTCCGCGAGGAGAGGGGGGGAAAGAGTCTGCGCGATCTGAATCAACATGGAAATGCCTAATTGAGAATGATTCTTGTTAGGTGTAGCATGTCTTTCAGTGTAGTGGGCGATAGCCCTGAATTCAAACCCGGCGACTGTGTGCCGCCATCCGTGCGAGGAACAACATGGAAATCAAGAATCGAATCTGGCTGGGGCTGGGCATCGTGGTGGCCACCAGCACGGCATTCTATGCCGGCACCCGCCAGAGCGGGATGGAGCACGACATGGACGCCATGACGGAAGAAGGTGGAGAGGGGGGCGAAGGTGCCACGACGGCCGAAGCCATCGAGAGCGATGCGGCGTATCTTGCCCAATTGTCGTTCATCCGCGGACACTTGAATGTTGGCGTGAATCTTTATCGCGAGGATGCCATGGATGCCTCTGCCACGCACATGAAGCACCCGGCCGACGAACTTTACACGGCGCTGCTGCCGGCCATGGAAGCGCGGGGAGCCTCCGGCTTCGCGGATGCACTGGAAGCGCTGGCTGTTGCAGTCGAACAGAAGCAGGGCGCTGCGGCAGTCGACTCGGCCTATGCCGCGCTGCTGGACGCCATTGGCAAGGCGGAAGCGGCGGTCAAAGAGCCTGATGCTGCGACACTGGTCAAAGTGATCGTCGATCTGGTCCGCACCGCTGCCGCAGAGTATGACATTGCCGTGGGCGACGAGGGCGTGCTTGAGAATGAACATGAATACCAGGACGCGCTGGGCTTCGTGCGCACGGCCAGGGAATGGGTGCCAAGACTGGCTGAGCTGACGGAAAACGCAGCTGCCGTCACCGCCATCGAGGCGCAACTCGACATGCTGCTGCCGATCTGGCCTGGCCTGAAGGCCCCGGCGCGACTGGAAACGGCCCCCTCAGTGATTTACGGTGCTGCGGCGCGCATCGAGATTGCCGGACTCAAGGTCTGAGCCGGCAGACGGTTTACATCCAGCCCTTGCGCTTGAAGAACCAGTAGGGCGCGATCCCTGAAAGCACCATCAGGCTGATGGCGAACGGATAGCCCAGCACCCAGTCCAGCTCGGGCATGAATTCAAAGTTCATGCCATAGGCGCTGGCGACGAGCGTCGGCGGCAGGAACACCACGGCCGCAATCGAGAAGGTCTTGATGATCTGATTTTGCTCGATGTTGATGAAGCCCTGTGCGGCGTCCATCAGGAAGTTGACCTTGTCGAACACGAAGCTGTTGTGAGGCAGCAGAGATTCAATGTCCCTCAGGAGCTCGCGGGCATGTTCTGCGTGATCCAGTTGAAGATTGCCATGGCGCAACAGGAAGGTCAGGGCACGCTGGGTATCCATCAGGCACAGGCGCACCTTGCCGTTGGTGTCCTCGTGGCGCGCCAGTTCGTCGATGGCGTCTTCAATCGGGCTGTCATTCTCTTCCAGCACCAGGTTGCTGGTGTGCTCCAGCCCCTTGTAAACCTCTTCCAGGGTGTCGGCGAGGTCGTCGATCTTGATCTCGAACAGTGCCAGCAGGATGCCGACACCATCATGCACCAGCCCCTTCTGGCGCTTGGCACGCATGCGCAGCAGGCGGAAGGCGGGGATCTCGCGCTCGCGCAGGGTGATCAGCTGATTGCCTGTCAGGGTAAAGGCCACGGTGGTGTTGCGTGGCCGGTCCTCCACGTGGTGCAGGAACATGGAATGCACACGCAGGCCACCCGCTTCGTCGCGATAGGAGCGCGCGCTGGCCTCGATCTCTCCCACATCCTCGGTATCTGGCAGCGTCTGCCT
>CAMCRC010000065.1 GCA_945877175.1 Klebsiella pneumoniae
GAGAAGCGGAGACGCGGCAACTCCGTCCGCTGTGGCGAGTCACGAGGTGCCGGCACGGGCGAGGCCGTGAGCGAATGACTTGGTGGGAGCGGGCTTGCCCGCGAATGGCACTGCGGTGAGGGCCGGGCAGGCGGCAGTGTTCCGGCGGACCGTCGCCCGCCAGGGAGGGCGGGCGCCGAGCCTACAGGGATGTACTTGTGGCGTGTCTGCCGGAACACTGCCGCCTGCTCGGCCCGTATTTCAAAGTGCTGTTCGCGGGCAGGCCCGCTCCCGCTCAGTGGTGGGGTTCGTGCTCGCGGATCACCTGCAGGAATGCTTCGCCATATTTTTCCAGCTTGCTCTGCCCCACACCGCTGATGCTCAGGAACTGCTGCTCCGTCAGCGGCCGGTAGTGCACCATGTCCATCAGGCTGGCGTCGTGGAAGATGACATAGGGCGGCACATCCTTCTCGTCGGCGAAAGCCTTGCGGCACTGACGCAGGGCGTCCCACAACAGGCGGTCGGCATCGGCCACCTTGTAGCTGCTGCGTGACTTCTTCTCTGGCTTGGCCAGTACTTCCTGCACGTCGATGCGCAGGTCGATGCGCTCTTCGCCCTTGAGCAGCGCGCGGGATTTTTCGTTCAAATGCAGGCCGCCATAGGTGGCGTGATCCACATTCAGATAGCCGCGCGCCACCAGCTGACGGAACACCGAACGCCAGGCATTGCCTTCCAGTTCCTTGCCGATGCCATAGGTCGACAGATGCTGGTGCGCGTTCTGGAATATCTTGTCCGATTCCACGCCCAGCAGCACGTCGATCAGGTAATTCACGCCGAAACGCTGCCCGGTGCGGTACACACAGGACAGCGCCTTGCGGGCTGCTTCCGTGCCATCCCAGGTGGGCGCGGGGGTCAGACAGGCATCACAATTGCCGCAGTACTCCGGCGTATCCTCGCCGAAATAATGCAGCAGCGCCTGGCGCCGGCAGCTGGTGATCTCGCACAGGCCCAGCATGGCGTCCAGCTTGGCTCGTTCGACACGCTTGAACTTCTCGTTGCCCTGGGACCCATCCATCATCTGCCGCAGCATGATCACATCCTGCAGGCCATACACCATCCAGGCCGTGGCAGGTTCGCCGTCACGTCCGGCACGGCCGGTCTCCTGATAATACGCTTCAAGACTCTTGGGCAGGTCGAGGTGCACGATGAAACGCACATCCGGCTTGTCGATGCCCATGCCGAAGGCGATGGTGGCCACCACGATCACGCTGTCTTCCCGCAGGAAGCGCTGTTGATTGCGCTGCCGTACTTCCGCAGTGAGTCCTGCATGATAGGGCACGGCGTCGAAGCCCTGCTCCACCAGCCAGGCGGCGGTGTCGTCCACTTTTTTGCGCGACAGGCAGTAGACAATGCCGGCATCCTTCTCGTGCTCGCGGCGCAGAAAGCGCAGCAGCTGTTGCCGGGGATTCTGCTTCTGCGTGATGCGGTACTGAATGTTGGGCCGGTCGAAGCCACTGACAAAGTGGCGGGCCTCGCTCAGGCCCAGGCGCTCGACAATCTCCGCACGGGTATTGGCGTCGGCGGTGGCGGTCAGGGCGATGCGGGGCACAGCGGGAAATTGCTCCTGCAGAATGGACAGTTGCAGGTAGTCCACGCGGAAGTCGTGCCCCCATTGCGAAACGCAGTGGGCTTCATCGATGGCAAACAGGGCAATGTCGAGACTGTGCAGCATATCCAGGGTGGCGGACTGATTCAGCCGCTCAGGAGCCACATAGAGAAGGTCGAGAGCGCCAGCGCGCAGGGCCTGCAGCACGTTGCGCTGCTCTTCAGTGCTCAGGGAGGAATTCAGAAAGCTGGCGCGGACGCCCAGTTCGCGCAGCGCGTCGACCTGGTCCTGCATGAGTGCGATCAGCGGGGAAATGACGATGCCAACGCCGCTGCGCAGCAGCGAGGGGATCTGGTAGCACAGAGACTTGCCGCCGCCCGTGGGCATCAGCACCAGCGCGTGGCGGCCGCCCATCAATTCTTCGATGATCTCCCGCTGCGGCCCGCGAAACTGCTCGTAGCCGAAGACATCCTTGAGTACTTGTTCGGGACTGGAATTCACGGGTCAGGCGCGCGGACGCCTCAACGGGCAGCCAGGCGCTCGCGGTATTGCGCCAGGGCCAGCTTCAGTTTCTCCGCGTTTTGTGGACCCATGCGAAGGAGCTGCTTCTCCACTGGGGAATAGCTCTCGATCTCTGAGTCGGCGTACAGGTACATCACACGCGGCTTCACCAGCTGGAACGGGCCCTCCGCACTGCGAGCATTGATGACAGTATCGATGGCACGCAGCAGTGTGGCGTCGAAGTCCCGGTTGGGGTAGCCGATCTCCGCGTACGCTTCCTGCAGCAAGGGTTTGACCAGACGGTACAGCGGCACGGCAACGTCCGGATCTACCGCTGCCAGCCCATCGATCAGAGCGGTGTAGCGCTGGTAGGACACGGTTTGCATTTCATACAGATTGGTATCGACTTCCCGCACGGCGATGTTCTGCTGCAGGCGGCGTATCGGATAGTCGAGTTGCGGCAGATTGCCCTCGGCCACGTTGTCGACGAACACCACGAAGCGGCGCAGCACTTCTTCCGACGTCACCAGATTGAGCAAGGCAGCGCCTGTCTCGAAGGCGGACATGCGCGCCAGTACGAAGGCATCGCTGTCGTTCAGGCCGGGTAGCTCGACCGGCGCTTCCGGCACAGGCGTGGGCTCGGCCTCGATGATTTCGACCACTGGTGGGGGCGTGGCGTCTTCGGTCACGGTGGCAACAGTGGGCGCCGGCGCTATCACGCGCTCCACAGGGGCTGGCGCGACGGGAACCGGAGGCGCGATCTCGACAGTGCGAGTGCCTTCCGGACTTTCAAAGGTGGCCGCCAGATAGACCAGAAACAGCAGGCCGATGACGGCGATTGCGGCGATGATGGTCAGACTCTTGTTTGGCATTCGGGACCCCGGGTGAGCATGTCAAAAGTGCTGCGAGCAGCGGCAGCGAACGGCGGCCATTCTGTCACAGCGGCTTGAACAGCAGCAAGCGCGGCCCCGACAGATCAGCATGTTGCCCGGGATTGCCCTGATTGCGTCAGATTCCCCGCGAGGCGCAGTTTTTCACGAGCCAACGCCCAACAACACAGCCACTCCGAGCGCAGCAAATATCAATGCTGCCACGGCGTGCACGGCCCGCACCGGCAGCTTGTCGGCAATGCGATTGCCCAGCAGCACGGCGGGCACATTGGCGATCATCATGCCCAGGGTCGTCCCCAGTACAACGGGCACCAGAGCGTTGTAACTGGCCGCGAGTGCCACTGTGGCCACCTGGGTCTTGTCCCCCATTTCGGCGAGGAAGAAGGCAATGAGCGTGGCCATGAACACACCGGTATGCGCCAGCTTGGCGTCGTTCTCATCGAACTTGTCGGGAATCAGCGTCCAGCCGGCCATGGCCAGAAACGAGATGCCGAGAATCCAGCGCAGGGTTTGCGGCTCAAACAGCCCGGTGATCCAGGCGCCAAGCGCGCCGGCCACGCCATGATTGGCGAGGGTGGCCACCAGAATGCCCAGGATGATGGGAACGGGCTTGCGGAATTTGGCGGCCAGAATGAAGGCCAGCAACTGCGTCTTGTCGCCGATTTCGGCGAGGGCGACAACGCCAGTGGATACCAGGAATGCGTCCAGAAGTGATCCTCACAAGCACTGTTGCCGGGGGCAGCGATTATAGGCAGGGCCTGTCGCCAGCGTCCATCAGGGTTTACCAGTTCATGCGGCTGCGGCGATAGTCCCGCTCGGCGCGCTGCTGCATAGCCTGCAGATCCTGCATGCGCGAGGTGGAAATGGCGTTTTCTCCCAGCAGCAGGGCCGGGTTTTCTTCGAGCACGGCCTGGGCGGCGCGCACCGACTCATCCAGAGACGAGACAGCGTAGCGAATGCGGTCGCTGTACATCTGGCGCTGCATCTCCCAGTCGCGAAAGGCAGGGTTCTCACGGCGCACAGTGCCGCATTGCTGCGCCACCTGACCATTCTGGCCGACGACGTCCCGACACACGAATTCGCTGATGTAACGTTCAACCGGCCGGTCGAGCCCCAGCGGCACACTGTGCATGGCGAACTGGGCCAATTGGAATTCGGTCACGGCGCGGGCATGCAGCAGCTCGAAACGCTCGCGGCTGCCGAGCGTGCGAAGCGGCTCGCCAGTTTCCTCTACAGCGCGTCCGGACATCGCCAGCACATCCGAATACAGGCCCTGCAGCTCCTCGATGTCACGGATGCTGGCCAGTGCGGAGCGACTCAGTCGGTTGCCGCCAAACACCTGCTGCTTGAACTGCCCGTACTGCAGCAGCGCCGCGACGTACTCCGGAGAATCGGGGGCATGCAGACGTTTCTGCAGATAGAAGGCCAGGTGGGCGCGGTCATCGGCCAGGTCCCAGTTGCCGGCCGCCATGTGGGCGTCGATCAACCCCTGCAGCACCAATACCTGCTCCGGGCTGCGCAGTCCGTGGCTGATGCGGGTAATAGCCAGCGCGCGTTCGAACAGATCGGCGGCCGCCGCGTGCTGCCCGAGTTCGCCCTGGTAACGGGCAAAGTCCCGCAGCACTTCAATCAGACCCGGGTCGAAGGGGCCCTGTTCGCCTTCCAGCGTGGCGATCGAATTCTCGAACTGTTCAAGGGCCGCGCTGATCTCGCGTGACCGGCGAGCCTCAGCTTCCGGATCGGGCGCGGGGCCGTCTGCCACATCGGTGGCCACATTGGCAGCATCCACGGGCTGGTCGTCGGCATCGGCCGCCCATGCACCCGGTGCCAGCGCCAGACCACACAGCACCACCACACAACTGAACGTGCGCATTGCTCCTGCTCCACTATTTACCGATGTCACTCACAGCCTTTCAACGCGGGCCTGTCGGGCACGTTTACCCGGACCGGGGGATTCGCGATTGACGCCGCGGGGGGGCTCCCGGCACACTGCGGCTCCATCCCCTCACGCAAAGCACGTGCACTACCCGCAATGCCTGACTCATCAGACCATTAACCGGGGGATTCACGCAAGGAGACCCAGAATGAGAAAAATATTACTGTCTGCCGCGACGTTGCTGCTGGCGCTGTCCGCCACCCTCAGCCATGCACAGGACACCAGCCTGAGCTTTTTCATCACCAGCGCGGGGTCCGGCAACGGCGCCAATCTGGGAGGACTGGCCGGTGCCGACGCCCATTGCGCCGCCCTGGCCACGGCTGTGGGCGCCGGGGGAAAGACCTGGCGCGCCTATCTGAGCACCCAGGCCGCCGGCGGCCAGCCCGCCATCAATGCGCGCGACCGCATCGGCGCCGGCCCCTGGTACAACGCCAAAGGTGTGATGATTGCCGCCAATCTCGAGCAACTGCACAGCGAAGCAGCTCTCACGGGCAAGGACAACTCACTGACTGAAGCCGGCAATCTGGTGAACGGGCGCGGCGACACGCCCAATCAGCACGACATCCTCACCGGCTCCCAGGCCGATGGCACCGCCTTCACGGACGCCGAGGATCACACCTGCAACAACTGGACGAGCAGCAGTGCCGGCGCTGCGCAGGCCGGACACCATGACCGTCAGGGCGGTGGCGCCAATCCGACCTCCTGGAACAGCGCTCACGGCACCCGCAGCTGCAGCCAGGAAGACCTGATCGCCACCGGTGGCAACGGCTATTTCTACTGCTTCGCCTACTGAGCCAGATCAAGGCAGGAACATCGCCGCATGGAATTCAAGGACTACTACAAGATTCTCGGAGTCAGCACCGACGCCGACCTCAAGGCCATCAAGACGGCCTATCGCAAGCTCGCCCGCAAGTATCACCCGGACGTGAGCACGGAAAAGGACGCCGAGAAGCAATTCAAGGACGTGGCGGAAGCCTATGAGGTGCTTTCGGATGAGAAGAAGCGCGCCGAATTCGACCAGCTGCGCCAGTATGGCAGCGCAGGTCAGCGCTTCGAGCCACCGCCCGGCTGGCAGAGCAGCAACCAGGGCAGCGGCGGCGATTTCTCGGACTTCTTTGAAAGCATCTTCGGTGCCGGACGCCAGCGCGCCGGAGGCTCCCGTGGCTTCGAGGGCACTGAGGATTTCACGTCCAGCCGCGGTCGCGATGTGGACGTGGAGCTGCCTCTGTTTCTTGAAGACACGTTTTCGGATGAGGCCCGTCCGCTCGAATACAACCTGCCCCATTACGGCGAATCCGGACGCCTGGCCGACATCCGCAAGACCCTCAGCGTGAAACTGCCCCCCGGCGTCGCCGACGGCGACCGCATTCGTCTCAAGGGTCAGGGTGGCCCCGGTTTCGGCAATGGCCCGGCAGGCGACTTGTATCTGCGGATAAGATTGGTGCCCCATCCGTTGTTCGATGTGGCTGGACACGACTTGAACATCACGGTGCCTGTGGCGCCATGGGAAGCGGCGTTGGGCGCAAAGATCACACTGCCAACACTGACGGGAAAGATCAGTCTGGCCATTGCTCCCGACAGCCAGAATGGCCAGCGTCTGCGCATCAAGGGCAAGGGCCTGCGCACCCGCAGCGGCAATGGCGATCTGTTCGCCATTCTCAAGGTCGTGATGCCGGCAAAGTCGAATCCGGAGGCCATGCGGCTGTGGAAAGAAGTTGCCAGCGTCGCCGCTTTCAATCCACGCAGGGAATGGGAGGTCTGACATGCAGACAGAATATTCAGCAAGCCTGCATCTTCACGATGCCTGTCATGCCGTGGGAATGCCTGCCACGGAATTCATCGAAATCGTCAGCCTCGGCATTCTCGCACCAGCGGGAGACACTCCCGAGACGTGGGTGTTCGACCTGCAGATGATCAGCACGGCTCGCCGCGCCCTGCGCCTGCAGCGCGACCTGCATCTTGACTGGGAAGCTGTGGCTCTGGTGCTGGACCTGCTTTCGGAGCGCGACCGCCTGCGAGAAGAGAACCAGCAACTGCACCGCCGCCTGCAGCGCCTGACGGAGCTCTGACAGCGTTGGCCATCGAGATCGAACGCAAATTTCTGGTGCATCGCGAACGGCTGCCCCAACTTCCTGAAGGCGAGACCATCATTCAGGGCTATATCCCCGCGCTCAATCGCATCACGGTGCGGGTGCGCATCCGGGCCGCACGCGCCTGGCTCACCCTGAAGGGCGCCGGCACCGGCATCCGCCGCAGTGAGTTCGAGTACGAGATTCCGCTGTCCGATGCCCGGGACATGCTGGCGCAGCTGTGCCAGGCGGGCGTCGTCGAGAAGACCCGCTACGAGATCCTGCATGCCGGCCAGCGCTGGGAACTGGACATTTTCGCGGGGGCCAACGCAGGGCTGCTGGTCGCCGAACTGGAACTGCCGCACGAAGACCAGCCCTTCGAGAAGCCCGACTGGGTGGCGGAAGAAGTCAGCGCCGACCCGCGCTACTCCAATCAGGCCCTGCTGCAGCACCCCTGGACGTGGTGGCCTGCGATTTCGTGATTGTCACGCCATTGCCACACGCACTTCATCACCTCGTCATATGGGCACTGCACAATGCCCGGCAATCGAGCTAAGGAGGTGACTGGAATGAGCGTTACTGCAAAGACTCGCCCGCTGCGACACACGCTCCACTACCGCACGATTTTCCTCTCTGACATCCATCTGGGATTCAAAGGCTGCCAGGCCGAATTCCTCCTGGATTTCCTGAACGCCACTGAGTCCGACTTTCTGTATCTGGTCGGCGACATCTTCGACGGCTGGGAAATGAAGAAGAAGTCCTACTGGCCTGCTTCCCACCAGAACGTCGTCAATGCCATTCTCAAGAAGGCAGCTGCCGGCACCCGTGTGATCTATACGCCGGGCAATCACGATGAAAGCGCCCGGCATTACTGCGGACATACCTTCGACAACATCGAGATCTGCCACACCGCCGTGCACGAGACGGCGGACGGACGGCGCCTGCTGGTGCTGCACGGTGACCAGTTCGACGCCATCGTGCAGTGCAGCCCATTCCTGTCAAAGCTGGGCAGCACGATGTACGGTCACCTGCTGCAACTGAACCGCGTCATCAATGCGCTGCGCAGCATGGTCGGCCTGCCCTACTGGTCCATCGCTGCGCACCTGAAACACAAGGTCAAGAATGTGATGAGCTACATAGGCCGCTTCGAAGAGGCGGTGGTGAGCTCCGCTCGTGCGCAGAAGGTGCAGGGGGTTGTGTGTGGCCACATCCACAAAGCCGAGATCGCGCAGTTCGGCGATACGCTCTACTGCAACACCGGCGACTGGGTGGAAAGTTGCACAGCGATGGTTGAAGGCCACAACGGTGAGCTGGAAATCATGAAATGGACAGAGCAGGCCGAGCTGCACCGCTCAGAAAAGACTCCGAAAAAGGCAGCGGCGCTGCACGCGGCGTGATAATGGCAGCTCTGTGGGAGCTTGCTTGTCCTTGTGGGAGCTTGCCTGTACTGAAGGAGCTTGTCTGCACTGTGGGAGCTTGCCTGCAAGCGAACGATTCGCGGGCAGGCCCGCTCCCACACTCAGCTCCCACACTCAGCTCCCACAACCAGCGCCCTCCATCTCCCTCGTCACCCTCTTCGCTCAGGGTCGCACGCGCGTGAACTTGCGGATGGCCGTCTCGGCCACTTCGGCGGCGTAGAGATTGCCGTCTTCATCCACGGTGACGCCTTCCGCGTGGCTTGTTGTGCCTTCCGGGTTCGTCTCGGGGTCTGGCGTCAGCGCCGTCACTAAGCCATCGCGCACACTGCCGGCATAGATACCCCGCAGCCAGCCCGGGTTGCGGTCGGGCCCGGTGTTGGACTCCGAGTCTGCCGCGTACAGGATGTCCTGCGCATCAATGTAGACATCGCTGGGGCGTCCGAACTGTGTCCAGGTCATCAGGTGCGTGCCTTCCTGATCGAAGATCTGGATGCGGCTGTTGCCGCGATCAGCCACGAACAGCCTGCCCTGGGAATCCATCGCCAGCGCGTGGGGCACCCGGAACTCGCCATCCTCGGCACCCACGCTGCCCCACTCCTTCAGGAACGTGCCTTCGCTGTTGTACTTGAGAATTCGATTGGGCGTCGACGCGTTGTGCCCATCGGCGATGAAGATGTCGCCGTTGGGCGCCACCAGCACATCATTGGGCGCGTTGAAGAAATAGCGCCCGGTGCCTTCCACGCCGGCGATGCCCAGACTCATCAGACGCTCGCCCTCGGGGCTGAACTTGTGCACTTGATTGCCGCGCCTGCCATCGCTGGACACTGCAGCGTCCGTCACCCAGAGATTCTCGTCATGGTCTACGAACATGCCGTGCGGCCACACGAACATGCCGGCGCCGAAACTGCGCAGCACGGTGCCATCGCTGGCAAGCAGCATGATCGGGTCAACATCCCGGCGATCCTCACAGCTACCCGCCCCGCGGTTGCCGCCACAGCGGTCTGCTACCCAGACCCGGCCGTTGCCGGCATAGTGAATGGCACTGGCAGCCCCCCAGCGACGACCTTCAGGCAGGTTGCCGAAGGCATTCTCGCCGCGCTCCCAGGGATTGGACAGTCCGAGCCCTGGCATGGCGCCATGGGTCATGCCGTTGCTGGTGCAGGCCATCAGAGTGCTCAGCACAAACGCCGCAGCCAGGGTGTTCTGGATTATCCTGCTCGTCATCACGTTCTCCGGTGAAGTTTCCTCAGTCGCTGGATCATACCCGCCCCTCCCCGGCAATGGCACTGTTCGTCACAATCGCGACAGAATTTTGGTGGCAGGCACCGGACCGATGGTTATACTGTCGCCGACCTCCCGTCATCGACTCTGTGAGAACAAAAAGAATGAACAAGACACTCCGCTCCCTGCTTGCCACAGCAGTGCTCGCCGGCACGGCTGCATTATCCGTTTCCTCTGCCATCGCCCAGAACGAAGTCATCCTGGGCCCTGTCGGTCCCAGCCCGTACGACATCATTCCCGCGTGGCACAAGCCTTTTCAGGAGCCTGGCTTCGCCTTCGGCGGCAACTCCGGTGTTCTGGCTGAATCTCCCAACCGCATCCTGATCGCGATGCGCGGGGAGGCCCGCCTGCCCCAGCCCATTCCGCCGGAATATGCGGGTTACGCAGGCTCCATCGGTATCAACGTGCTGCAGGCCACCGAACTGCGTACATGGCGCAATTGCCTGTATGCGCTGGATGGCGACGGCAATCTGATCGAGAACTGGACCCAGTGGGACGTGCTGTGTGCTGACTCCGACGGCCCAGGCCCTCACCGTCTGCGCATCAGCCCCTATGACCCGGAGAAGCGTGTCTGGGTGATCAACGAAACCTTCCACACCATCTACGTGTTCAGCAACGATGGCAGCGAGCTGCTGATGACCCTCGGCGAGAAGGGTGTGCCCGGCGCGGATGAAACCCACTTCGGTCGTCCGCAGGACGTTGCCTTCCTGCCCGATGGCCGTGTCCTGGTCGCGGATGGTCTGGACAATCACCGCGTGGTGATTCTGGACAAGGACGCCAAGTACATCGGCGAGTTCGGCGGCTTCGGCACCGAGCCCGGTCAGTTCAACGGCGTGCACTCTGTGGCGGCCGGTCCGAACAACATGGTCTACGCACTGGACCGCTCCGGCGGCCGCATCAACACCTTCCGCCTGACAGATGACCCCGCCGTGATCGAGCACGTGGACACGTGGACTGGCTTCAGCCTGCCGCTGGACATGATTGTGAACGAGGACTCACTGTGGATCACCGATCTGAACCCGCTGCGTTTCATAAAGCTGGACTTCAACGGCGAGCGCCAGTTCTCCTGGCTCGTCGAACGCGATGGCCCGACGGGATTCCTGGAAGTACATGCGTTCTCGGTGGACTCAGAGATGAACCTGTATGGCGGCGACAACCAGTTCGGCCGCACGCAGAAGATGGTGCCCAAGCCGGGCGTGGACCCGGCCCTGCTGATCAAGCAACCGTGGTATCAGCGCTGATCTTGTGACGCCAGCTCATGCGATGGAAGTCGAAGTCCAGTTCCAGCGTGGGTTTGACCACACGGAAATAGGGCGACAGATCGAAGTCGCGGGGCACGTAGTGGGTGTGATGGCGGTGCTCGTAGTGCCGCTCCTCGGAACCCTCTGCCCGGTTCTGCTTGGGCAGAATAGGGTAGTCGATGGATTGAAAGGCCTGGGCGATCAGCGTTGAACAGATCGCCCGGGTCGGCTCTCCACTTCCCAGACTCAGCAGTTGCCGCCGGTAGCGAGCCGGCACTGCTGGATTCTGGATCAGATAACGCATCAGATCGATGATGTTCTTCAAGTCGTAGCGATACCCCAGCCGGTCTTCCACGAAACTCAGCAAGCGCCGCTTCTCACTCTCCGTCAGCCCCACCGGACGGCATATCCGCACATTGTATTTCTCATACTTGTTGAGTGGGACAAGTGTCACGCCCTCGTTCAGATCCGCTTCCACAAGCGACGGCATGTCGGCCGAGCGGTCGATGGCGCCCACGTACAGACAGGCATGGGACCATGTCGATTGTGTGAGGTACTTGATGGCGGTGCTGATGCGGCTGTTGCCATCCACCAACAGGATGTCGCCTGGCTCGATCACTTGCAGGATGCGCTCGATGGAGGTGGTGTCGTGCTGCTGGTAGTCCGACCTTGGCTTGCTCAGATAAGTGGCAAGATAGCGGCCCAGTGTGCGGGTGATCTTCAGCATTGTCTCGGTCTCTGCTTCCGGTTTTGCGCGTAAACATACCCTAAGCTCCTGAAAAAAGCAGGTATACTCCGGCCGATGTGACCGAACGGGACAGCATCATGGCAATCGACTGCAGACAATTCTTCATCAATGGCGAGTGGCTGGCGATGGCTGGCCGGCCAGAGCTGCAGGTCATCAATCCCGCCACCGAACAGGTCTGCGCCACCCTCTGCCTGGGCACCGCGGCCGATGTCGATCTGGCCGTGCGCGCAGCACGTACCGCCTTCCCTGCGTGGTCACAATCCGGAGCCATTCAGCGCCTTGAGATTCTCGACCGCATCATCGCCGGCATCATGGAGCGTACCGAGGAACTGGCTCAGGCCGTGTCCACGGAGATGGGTGCGCCCATCAGCTTCGCCCGCACTGCCCATGTGGGCACCGGCCTGGCCCATTTCGTCACGGCCCGGCAGATACTGGCCGACTACGAGTTCGAGAAGTCACGCGGCAACACGCGCATTCAGCGCGAACCCATCGGCGTGTGCGGCTTCATTACACCTTGGAACTGGCCCCTGAATCAGGTGACCTGCAAACTGGCACCGGCCCTGGCTACCGGCTGCACCATGGTGCTCAAGCCCAGCGAGCTGGCCCCGTTGAGTGCTGGCATTCTTGTGCAGATCATCGCCGCCGCAGGCGTACCTGCGGGAGTGTTCAACATGGTCCATGGCGATGGGCCCACCGTGGGCGCTGCCATTGCCGCCCATCCGCAGATTGACCTGGTGTCGTTCACAGGGTCTACCCGTGCAGGACGCGAAGTGGCGCACGCCGCTGCAGACTCCATCAAGAAAGTGACCCAGGAGCTGGGCGGCAAGTCGGCCAACATCATTCTCGAGGGGGCCGATTTCCAGCGCGCCGTAACGATCGGGGTGTTCAGTTGTTTCAGCAATGCGGGGCAGTCCTGCAATGCACCGACACGCATGCTGGTGCCCCAGGGACGCCTTGATGAAGTGCTGGAGATAGCGAAGGCCGCCGCCGCGAAGATGGTGCCGGGAGATCCTGCGCTGGAGACCACCCGGCTGGGCCCTGTGGCAAGCAAGGCCCAGTTCGACCGGATTCAGGCAGTGCTCAATGTGGGCATCGCTGAGGGCGCCCAGCTGGTAGTGGGTGGCCCGGGCAAGCCCGAGGGCATCGGCCGTGGCTGGTACGTGCGGCCCACTATCTTCACCCATGCCCACAATGGCATGCGCATCGCCCGCGAAGAAATCTTCGGGCCGGTGCTGACGATTCTGACCTACAGGGATGAAGACGACGCCGTCGCCCAGGCCAACGACAGTGATTATGGCCTGTCGGGCCATGTCTGGGGGCAGCTGGAAGATGCGCGCCGCGTCGCCCGTCGACTGCGCACCGGCATGGTCCACATCAACGGGGCGGGCATGGACTTCAATGCACCGTTCGGCGGCTACCGGCAGTCCGGCAACGGCCGCGAATGGGGCCTGGAAGGCTTCGAGGAATTCCTGGAAACCAAGGCCCTTGTCGGATTCGGCGTCTGACAATCAATGGTGGTGATGATCGCCATGGGCATGCACGTGGCCGTGGTCGATCTCTTCTTCCGTTGCTTCACGGATGCTGATCACTTCGACATCGAAATACAGGGTCTGTCCCGCCATCTCGTGGTTGCCATCGATCATCACCTTGTCGCCTTCCACGGATTTGACGGTAATGTGCTGGTGGCCGTTCTCGCCCTGTGCCGTGAACACCATGCCGGGCTCGATATTGTCGACGCCGCGGAACATGGACTTGTCGATGCTGTGAATGAGTTCCGGATCGATCTCGCCATAGGCCAGCGCCGGCGGAATCACTGCCTTGAAGGCATCGCCCACTTTCTTGCCAATGAGCTCGTTCTCCAGACCCTGAATCAGGCCGTGCGTGCCGTGCAGATACATCAAGGGCTCGCCGTCGGCCGAGGTATCAAGCACCTCTCCCGCCGCGTTCTTGAGGGTGTAATGGATTTCTACTACTGAGTGCTTGCCGATCGCTGCTGTCATTTCGGGGTCCTGGCCTGGGTGGATGTAGTTTTGTCAGGGGCGCCATTATAAGGAAAAGGCCTGCGGGGGAAAGCACGACATCACACTGGCTGAGGTGCCGTGTGATTGGCTCTGGCATTGGTGGGGTCTTGTGAATTTTGAACAGTGGCTGTGTTGCCGGGGCCATTCGCATGTACTGCAGCGCAATGGAGCGCCCTTCCCCCCCCCAATTGTGCGGGGCACTGTACGTCAAGCAGCGTGGGCAGATTGGGAGCGGGCTTGCCCGCGAACAGCACCGGAGCAAGGGTCTGGGGTGCGGGTGCAGGGCGGCGGACCGTCGCGCGCCATGGATGGCGCGCGCCGAGCCTACAGGGATGTACTTGTGGCGTGTCCG
>CAMCRC010000066.1 GCA_945877175.1 Klebsiella pneumoniae
AGAGTTGGAGAGAGCATTACAATCATGTTCGACCGCACTCCAGCCTGGAGAACATGACGCCAATCGAGTTCAAACAGAAGTGCAATTCAACTATGAAAGCCGGGGCTATAGTCCAGTTTTGAATGGCACGAAGAAATCAGGCAGGTCACTTCAACCTGAAATTTCGTCCGGAATTATTTGGCCGCTGCATTGGGTGAATCGAACCATGAAGGCAACGCTTACACAGATCTTTGTAGACAGACTGACCTGCCGTCAAGGTAATGTGAAGGATGACTATTTCGACACAAAAACTACCGGGCTGTTAGTTCAAGTACTAATCTCCGGCAGGAAGACCTACTATCTCCGATTTCAAAACCTCAGGAAGAAAACCGTCCAACGTAAGCTGTGCGTCGCGTCATTGTTTAAGTTGTCAGACGCAAGAATACTTGCCAAAAAGTATCTTGCTCAAATTGCGATGGGCGAAGACCCTTTTGCAACCAAGTCGACACTACGCACAGTACCCACCTTCTCTCAGTTTATGGCCGAACGCTACATGCCCTTTGCAAAGGGCTACAAGCGCTCGTGGGGCTGCGATGATTCGTTACTGCGCAACCATTTGCTGCCAGCCCTGGGCAAGAAGTACCTTGACGAGATTACCAAACACGATGTGGTCCTCTTCCATCACGGGATGCGGGGCAGAGGCTACGCTGCAGGCACCTGCAACCGCTGTCTTGTTTTGCTGCGCTACGCGATGAACCTTGCCATCAAGTGGGAGATACCGGGCATGACGAAGAACCCCACCAAGGACGCGGCGCTGTTCGAGGATAACAACAAGAAGGAGCGCTTCCTGTCCAGCGAGGAAGCCCAGGCCTTGTACGAGGCCGTTAAAAAAAGCGAAAACCCGATGCTGAAATTTATTATCCCCATGCTGATTTTGACCGGCGCGCGCAAGCGTGAGGTGCTGGATGCCAAGTGGGAAGACTTCGACCCTGTTCGTCGCCAGTGGCGTATTCCCATGACTAAATCGGGGCGCCCGCGCCATGTGCCTTTGTCGGAAGGGGTGTTGCAGTTGCTCGATTCCATCCCGCAGGGCGAAGGCTGTGAACATGTGTTCCCCAATCCGAAAACCAAGAAGGCCTACGTCAGCATCTTCTATTCGTGGAACACGGCGCGTAAGTCGGTAGGGTTGGGGGATGTGCGCGTCCATGACCTGCGCCACAGCTTTGCCAGTTTTCTGGTCAATGCTGGCAGGTCGCTTTACGAGGTGCAGAAAATACTGGGGCACACCCAGATCAAGACTACCCAACGCTATGCCCACTTGAGCCAGGACACGCTGATTGAGGCGGCCAATGCGGTACCATTTACGGTGACGGTGCCGGTGCCGCTGTTGATGTCAATGCCCGAGCATGTGGCGGATGCGCAGCTGGTGCATATAGTGCCATAGGGGGTAGAGGCAACCCCCTCAGCACAGGCCCTGCCGCTCTGTCGGAATCGCCTTTGATCCGCGATTCACGATACGATTGGCACATTCGCGTGACATCCCAGCACATCTTTGCAGAAGGTACTAATGGCCAACTATCAAGTCGTTTCAAAAGACAGCCACGCGCAGACGCGCTGGCTGCCCTACACTAACTACAAGCATGCCAGCGCAGAGGCCGTTGCCCCGCTGGTTTTACAGGAGTTTCTCGCTGCCGGCAGAGATATGCCTCTTGGTTTCATCGAAGCGGATGGCTGCTTCATTCCCGTCGCTATTCAAGGCCTGCGGCCCGGCAAAAATCTGTTGGTGGCACCCGATGGCCGGTGGCTGGGGGGTTACGTGCCTGCCAGATACAGAAGCTTTCCATTCACGCTGGCCAATACAGAGGACGGGCAACAAGTCTTGTGCACCGACACTGACAGCGACCTGCTGACAAGCGCCGGCGAAGGCCAGGCGCTCTTTGACGATGAGGGGCAGCCATCCAAGGCTACGCAGGACATTCTGGGATTCCTTTCTGCTATTGCAACCAACCGACTCCTTACTGAAAAGGTCTGCTCGGTTCTCCAGAAACATGACCTCATCCAGCCCTGGCCGATCAAGGTTGCTACCCAGGCAGAGCAGGTCGAAGTGGGGGGAGTGTTTCGCATTGATGAGAGCAGGTTCAACGCCCTTCCCATCGACGCCCTCGATGAAGTCCGCAGCGCCGGGGCACTGCCGGTTGTGTATCTGCAATTGATGTCGATGCAGAATCTGTCGCTTCTGGGGCGCCTGGCAGACATGCATGCCAACAATGCATCAAAACCGCAGGCGCTGCCCGCCACCCTCGATCTTGAATACCTCAACGAGAGTGGCAACATCAGTTTCGGAAGTCTTTAAGGAATCAGCTCTGGCGAGCCCACTGCCAGCCAGGCGCGCGGGCAGCATCATCAATGGAGGCTGGTGCGCCGCGTGGTGCTGGCACTGGCCGGCTCCCCCATCCACTCCGGCCAAATCCCCGCAGGCCATTCCGCCACGCGCCAGAGCGTTCGCAGAATCGTCAGCCACTGCCGCATGTGCAGCGCTGACAGGGTGAGCGACACCGCCTCTTCCCCCTCCCGGCGAAAACTCAGCCTCAGCACATGGTCGCCTGCGCTCATGTCCACGGCTTCCACCAGCCACGTCAGGCTCTGCACGCTGCGCTGCACGGCGGCTTCCTCCCCCATGTTCGCGCTGGCGGCGCGCTGCTCCAGGCTCTGTTCAATCTCCGCAGGGAATGCGGTGCTGCTTTGCTTCTCCAGCCACAGAAACAAGTGCGGCAGCAGGCGCATCAGCAGGCGCTGACTGAGCCACAGCACCAGGGTTTCGCCGGGGCGTATCTCGCCCGTGAGCCGCAGGCGGTCTTCGGCATCGATGTATTCAGTGGTGAGGCGTTGGAGTTCCAGCAATTCTCTATCTCTCAAGGTGTGGTATCAGGGGCCCAGCAGCGCACTCAATGCAGCAACAACGGCGCGCTTGTCTGCTGCAGACAAGTGACCTGCCTTGCGCAGCACCAAGTCTCTATCCAGCGTGAATATCTTCATGCGGACGATGGATGTGGAGATCAATCCGGCCGCCGTCAAGTCAGTCACCTCAACATCCAGTGGCCACGATGTGTGCTTGGTGCTCGTGATCATCGCCAGCACAACATGTCCCGATTGCTCATTGAATGCTTCAACGCCTGAGAGCACCAGCGCTGGGCGGCGTTTGCTGCTTGCGCTGTCTGTAAACGGAAAGGGAACCACTACTACATCAAAGCGTTCACAAGTCCCGGTAGGCCTCATCGTCTGCATCGCTGTTCCATTCCTCCAGAGTGCCTTCCAAGGCGGCTGCGAAAATCAGGTCCCGTTGCACCGCCTTTCGGAGTCTGATTTCACTGTCGGTGACTTCGAAAACAACGGAATCTCCTGCACCCAAGTGTAGTGCCTTTCTGACAGGCTCAGGGATGGTGGCCTGATACTTGGAGGTCAGCTTGCTGATGGATGGCTTCATAACGGGCTCCTCGCAGGTAATACGGTAATACTGGCACCGGAACGCGATGCCGGCAACCACGCCAAACTATTTTTGATGGCCCCGAGTCAAAGGAGTACGATGGGCCCCATTCCAGAGAATTCCGCAATGAAAAAATCCCTTCCTCCCGCCTGGTTCGCGCTCGCTGTGCTGCTGTCTGCAGTGCCAGTGGGGCACGCGCAGGAACTGCAACTCTTCGAACCGGTCGAGACCAGCGGCCAGCCCGGCGTGGTCGATGCCGTTCAGGGCGACGTGCAGGCCCAGATGGCCATGCCCACCACGCCGGCCTTCACCCTGGTGGGCACGTCGCGCATCGGGGGCCGGCAGCGTGCGACGCTGGCCAGCAGCAGTGGGCAGATCGTGCATGTGGATATCCGTGATGGCGAGGCTGCGTCGATCGATGGCTTCCCCGGGTATCGACTGGTGAGTGTGGACTCACGCCGTGCCGAGGTCGCTTTGCCTGAGGGCATGCCGTGTGTCGGCGCGCGCGCCCAGGGCGTTGATTGCCTGGCCGACGGGCGTGTGCAGCTCAGCCTGACTACCGCAGCCCCCGTGCCGGTGGCGGCGCCGGTTATCGCGGCAGAGGCCAGCGCAGCGCCAGCGGCCGTCGATGCCAATGGCAATCTGGCTGCCGACAATCCCTTCGCAGCAGCCCTGCGGGCAGCGGCGCAGAATGAACGTGCGGCCGCCGATGGCCCGCGCGGCCGCCCCGATGCAGAGCGCTTCCAGCCCCGCCGCATCGCCCCGGAAGATGTGCCATCCGGCATGCGCGTGGTGCGCACGCCGTTTGGTGATCGGCTGGTTGAGTTGTAAAGTCGCCCCGTGATGTCCGCTTCCTCCCACGAACCCAGCACGTTGACGGTATCCATCGTCGTCTACCGCTCTGCGCTGCCAGTGCTGCGCGCCACCGTGGAGTCGCTGCTGCACGCCATCGACATCGCCCGGGAGGCCGGGCAGCTGGGCACGGCAGCCATTGATCTTGTGCACAACGCCGAGGCCAGTGCGGATTTCACGGCGCTGTGCGACGCCCTGGCTGACCAGGCGCATGCACTCGCAATCCGGTTCCGGCTGTTGGAGGGTCACGGCAATGTGGGCTATGGCCGTGGTCACAATTTGTCCATTGCCCAGGCCAGCGCAGACTTCCACCTGATCCTGAACCCCGACGTGCTGCTGGCCCCCGACAGCCTGTTGCAGGGGCTGCTGTTTCTGCGCGACAACCCTGCCGTTGCAGGCCTGAGCCCATCCGTGGCGGATGGCGACGGGCACAAGCAATACCTCTGCAAGCGCTACCCCGCGGTGCTGGACTTTGTGCTGCGGGGCTTCGCGCCGGCGCAGGTGAAGCACTGGTTTCGCGAGCGCCTGGCGCACTACGAGATGCAGGACTTGCCGGAAACCTCGCCCAGTGTGAACGTCCCCATCATCAGTGGTTGTTTCATGCTGTTCCGCACCGAGGTGCTGCACAGGGTGGGTGGCTTCGACGAGGGCTACTTCTTGTATTTCGAAGACTTCGACCTCTCGCTGCGCGTCCACCCCCACGGCCTGCTGGCCTATGTGCCGGACATGCACATCGTGCATCTGGGCGGCAACAGCGCCCGCAAGGGTCTGCGTCATATCGGTATGTTCGCCCGTTCGGGGCTGCGGTTTTACCGGACGCATGGGTGGCGCTTGCTGTAGCATCTGGGCTGAAACGTGAGGGTCATGCCATGAGTGCCACTTCAATACTGTCTGCCGACTATCAGCTAGCCATCCCCGAGAGCATTCGGGATGCGCAGCACTGGAAGGCAGGGCAAGAGTTTGTCCTGATCCCCAGGGGGCTCGGCGTATTGCTGTTACCGGTCCCGACAATGGAAGAGTTGTTTGGCATCGCAGAAGGCGCCAACACCGAGAACTTCCGTGAGCGCGCAGACTGACTGCCCTGTCACACTGATTTCCAGCCTGAACCTCAACTTGAACCCCCGGAGTCCCCCTTGCAGCCACCCAGCAAAACCGTTCTCGTCACCGGCGCCACCGGCTTCATCGGCCGCAGCCTGGTGCAGCGTCTACTGGAGAAGCGCTGCCGTGTGCACGCCTATTCCCGGCAGGCGCCGGTTGTCGGGCCGGATGCGGGCGACTGCCTGAGCTTTCAGGGCGATATCCACGACGCTGCCGCGCTGGCCCGCGCCTGTGCCGGCGTCGACACCGTGTTCCATCTAGCCGCCTATGCCCATGTCAACGCGCACGACGAGGCGCTCATGCGCGCCACCAATGTGGACGGCACGCGCCGTGTGCTTGAGGCTGCGTTGCAGGCCGGCGTGCGGCGCATCGTCTATTTCAGCAGCGCGCTGGCCGATGCCACCCGGCCCGGCGAGCTCACCGCCTACGGCCGCGCCAAGCACGACGCCGAAGCGCTGCTGCTGGCGGCCTGCCACGCAGGGGCGATCGAGGTGGTCTGCCTGCGGCCGGTGAATGTGTACGGGCTGGGCATGAAGGGCAATCTGCTGAGCATGATTGCGTTGCTCCGGCGCGGGGTGTTTCCGCCCCTGCCGGTGCCCAGTGCGTCGCTGTCCCTGGTGGGTTGCCGTGATCTGTGCGAAGCGGCGCTGTTGGCGGCCGAATCGCCTGCCGCATCCGGGCAGATCTACACGGTCACGGATGGCAAGACGTACACCATGAAGGGGCTGGAGATCTCCATCCGCAAGGCTCTGGGCCGCCCGGTGCCGGGCTGGTCGGTGCCGCTGTCAGTGCTGTGGCTGGGGGCTGCGGGCCTGGAGCTGGCGGGCAAGGTGCTGCGGTTGCAGAACGCGCCGGGTCTGCGCTCCTATCGCACCCTGACCACCGACAACGTGTTTTCCTGCGAGAAGCTCCAGAATGAACTGGGCTATAATCCGGCCGGCGCGTTCACTGACGAAATGCCCGGCATTCTTGCGCAGCTGAGCCAGAAACCCTGAACCCTGACCCACAAACCCTGACCCACAAACCCTGACCCACAAACCCTGACACAGGCCCCAGCGTGAAACTCATTCCTACCGCCATTCCCGACGTCATCATTTTCGAGCCCACCCTCCATGGTGACCACCGCGGCTTCTTCATGGAGACCTGGCGCGAGAGCACCTTTGCCGAGATCGCGCCCGGCCTGCGCTTCGTGCAGGACAATCACAGCAAGTCGGGCAAGGGCATCCTGCGCGGGCTGCATTACCAGCTGGCGCAGCCCCAGGGCAAACTGGTGCGGGTGATTGCGGGCGAGATCTACGATGTGGCGGTGGACATGCGCCGCGCGTCACCAACGTTCGGGCAGTGGGTGGGCGTGACGCTGTCGGCCGACAATCACCGTCAGCTGTGGGTGCCGCCGGGCTTTGCCCATGGTTTCCTGGTGACCAGCGAGAGCGCCGAGATGGCGTACAAGTGCACGGACTATTACGCCCCGCAGGACGAACATTCCCTGCGCTGGAATGACCCGGCCCTGGGCATCGACTGGCCACTGGCGGCCCTGGGCCTGCCGGAACCGGTGCTGTCTGCCAAGGATCGCGATGGACGACTTTTCGCCGATGCACTAGTCTACGAAGCCCGCTGAACAACAAATAAACACAGGACGCCAGCGCGCCGCCACGGAACCAGCCAGATGGGAAAACGCATCGCCATTACAGGAGCGAACGGTCAGCTTGGGCAGACCCTCATGCGCTCGCCACTGTTTGAAGACGACATTCTGCTGCCCCTGGGTCGCGAAGACATGGATATCACCGATGCCGCCAGCGTCGGTGCCACGCTGGATTCGCTCAAGCCCGACATCCTAATCAATGCCGCCGCCTACACCGCCGTGGATGCCGCCGAGACCCACGAGGCCGAGGCCTACAGCATCAACGAGCAGGGCGTGAAGCATCTGGCGCGCTGGTGCCGGGACCGCAAGGTGCACCTGATCCACATTTCCACAGACTTCGTGTTCGGTGGCGAGAAGAACCGCCCCTACCGTGTGGACGACCCGGTGGGGCCGCTGAGTGTCTACGGGCACAGCAAGCTGGCGGGTGAGCAGATGATCACCACCCTGCTGCCGGAGCACTCCACCATCGTGCGCACGGCCTGGCTGTATTCGCCGTGGAATCACAATTTTCTGAAGACCATGCTGCGCCTGATGCGCGAGCGCGATGTGCTGTATGTGGTCGATGACCAGATCGGCACGCCCTGCTCCACTGCCAGTCTGGCGCAGTGCCTGCATGCCATCACCCAGCGCAACGTGCCGGGAGGCATCTTTCACTGGACCGATGCCGGCGTAGCCAGCTGGTATGACTTCGCCATCGCCATTCAGGAAGAAGCCCTGGCGCTGGGGCTGCTGGATTTCGCCATTCCCGTGCAGCCGATTCCCACCGAGAAATACACCACACCCGCCCGTCGCCCCGCCTACAGTGTGCTGGACAAGTCCCGCGCGCTGCAGGAACTTGCCTGCCCGCAAGTGCACTGGCGCGAAGCGCTGCGTGATGTCATGAAGAAACTGTCATGAAGAAATTGGCATGAATTCACCCGGACCCAAGCGAGACATGGCCCCATGCGAACTGCTCTGATCACTGGCGCCGCCGGCTTCATCGGCGCGAACTTCACGCACTACTGGCTGGCGCAGCACATCCACGACCGCGTCATCGCCCTCGATGTGCTGACCTATGCCGGCAATACCTGGAACCTGAAGGACGTGTGGGAGAATCCGCGGTTCACCTTCGTGAAGGGCGACATCTGCGATCAGGCGCTGGTGGAGTCGCTGCTGCTGGAGCACGGCATCGACACCATCGTGCACTTCGCCGCCGAGAGTCATGTGGACCGCTCCATCACCGGGCCCGATGCCTTCATCAATACCAATATCGTGGGCACCCACGCACTGCTGAAAGCGGCCAAGAAAATCTGGCTGGATGGCGGGGCGAAGAAGCCGCACCATTTTCACCATGTCTCCACCGACGAAGTGTATGGGACACTGGGCCCCCAGCACCCAGCCTTCACCGAGACCACGCCCTACGCGCCCAACTCGCCCTATGCGGCCAGCAAGGCGGCGTCCGACCATCTGGTGCGCGCCTATCACCATACCTATGGCCTGCGGGTGACCACCAGCAACTGCTCCAACAACTACGGCCCGTATCATTTCCCCGAGAAGCTGATCCCGCTGTGCCTGCTAAACATTCTGCACGGCAAGGCACTGCCCATTTATGGCGACGGGCTGCAGATTCGCGACTGGCTGTACGTGGAGGATCATTGCCGGGGCATCGAACTGGTGATCGACAGCGGCGCGCCGGGCGAGACGTACAACATCGGCGGCAACAACGAGTGGACCAACATCGACACGGTGAAACTGCTGTGTCAGCTGGTGGATGGTTTCTTCGCGACGGACGAGCTGCTGCGCGCGCGCTTCCCGCAGTGTCCGGCGGCCAAAGGCTCGGTCAGCACCACGCTGATCACCTTCGTCACCGACCGCCCGGGCCATGACACACGGTATGCGATCAACGCCGGGAAGGTGATGTCCGAGCTGGGCTACCGGCCCATGGCAGGCTTTGCCGAAGGGCTGGCCCGCACCGTGCAGTGGTATCTGGACAATCAGGACTGGTGGCGGCGCATTCAGGACGGCACGTACCAGAACGGCTTCTGATCAGGGCAGCAGCAGGAAGTTCTGCTCGTCGCCAGTGGAATACCGCATGCGGAAATCTGCCGTGCCATCCCCGTTCACATCGCCCGCGTCAACGAAGCCGCGCGGCGCGGTGCCTGTGTAAGTCGTCGGGTCTATCCGGCGCACGATCATGTCCGCATACAGCGTCAGCACGCGCCCGTTGTAGCGGAATGTCACGATGCCATTCTCTGCGAAGCGCACATTCGTGACGCCACTCAACGCCAGCAGGCCGGCGCTCAGCTCGTCAGGAATCAGCGGGGCCGTGCTCATCATCTGCTTGCGCCGCTGCGTGCCGCTGGTAAACACCACCTGCACGATCACTTCGTCCTTGAGCGCCGGATGCGGATTCGGGTGTGGCAGCACCGTGATGCCCGCGGTCAGCGTGGTGGGCACTGTTGTCGAGACGATGGCGGGGCGGAAATTGAAGCGGTCGTAATAACGGTTGTTGATGACCAGTTTGCCCGTGCTGTCCAGATCCAGCGGCGGGGTGCCCTGGATGCGTTGCACGGTGATGTTGCCGTACTCGGTAATGGTCAGTTTCGGCATCAGCATCGCGGTGAGCTGCGTCTGCAGGACATCGATCTCCGCCAGCGCGGGCTGGAAGCTGAACTTCAGACGCTCGTCGGTAATCATGTGCCCGCTGAGGTTGGCGTTGAGAAAGATGCCCTGCGCGGTGCCTTGCACCACCCGCGTCGCGGTATAGGGCATGAAGTGATAGGTGCTGTCGCCCACCGCGATGCTGGTCACGCCATTGGCAGCCTGCAGGGCCGCCAGGCCGGTGATGCTCAGCTCGGGAATGCGGCTGATGGTGGCCAGCAACGTGTTGGTGCTCAGGAACGGCGATGGCTGGGTGAGGTTCAGAATGACGGGTTGCGTGACGCCCGTGCGCGCCGGGGTGATCTTGGTCAGGCCGCCCGTGAAGTCCGTGTCATCGTTGATGATGGTGACGGTGGCAATCAGGGTGGTGCCTGCCAGCGCGCTGCCGGTGATGTTGGAGAGCGTCACCCGGAAGTCCCGGTTTGCCTGCCCCAGGGTGTCGTTGATGATGGGCACGCTGATGCTCTTGCTGGTCTCGCCATCGGCGAAGCTCAGGATGCCGGTGGTGGCGGTGTAGAACTCGGGCGTTGTGGCCGTGCCATTGCTGGTGGCATAGGCGATGGTGACGGCGCCATCACTGCCGCTGCTGCGGCTCACGGTGAGGCTGGCCGTGCCGGCATTCTCGGCGACCTCCAGCGTGGCGGCGGAGAACTGCAGCGTGCCCTGTTCGTAATCTCCAATGGTGAGAGTGGCCGCCGCGACGGCGCCGAGCGTATCCCCGGTCACAGCTGACAGAGTCAGGAGAATGGTTTCATCTGCTTCCACCAGTCGGTCATCCACAATGGGAATGCTGACGGTCTTGTTGGCAGCGTCGCCCGCCGCCCAGCTCACTGTAATGGACACCGCCGTGTAGTCACTGGTCACCGTGGCGGTGCCATTGGCGGTGGTGACAAGCACCGTGGCGGCGGCCGTGGTCACGCCCGTGCGGGTCAGGGTCACCACGCCGGGGGTGGTGATCTCGTTGCTGGTGAATGCGGCAGAGGAGAACTGGATGCTGCCTGCGTGCGCAGACAGGCTGGCGCAGAACAGCAGCAGAGCAGCGAGCAAGCGTGGCGAATTCGTCATTGGTCCAGCCATGTTCAAGGGGTGCGAAGGGTGTCTCAAGCTTTTCATTACAGCGGTAGTGTGGCGGATTTCTTGAGCATCGTCGAGGCTGCAAGGATAAGGGCTTTTGTGCTGCAGCTCACCAGAAAGGCGCGCTGGTATGACATACTGCCCCGCGTACACGCCACGATCAAGGCATTTCCTGGAGTCCCTGTATGGGTAAATTGATGCGTTTCTGGCGCCTGGCAGCAGCCTTGCTGTTGGTGAGTGCCTGCTCGCTGCAGGCGCACGCCAGCACCGTGCTGGAGATGAGCTTCATGGAAGTGCTGACGCATGCGCAGCTGGTGTTCGAGGGGCGCGTCAGCGCGGTGGAGTCGCGCCGCGAGGACGATGGCATGATCTACACCTTTGTGCGCTTCGAGGTGCTGGAGGTGCTCAAGGGTGAGTATGCCGGCAGCACTCTGGAGCTGCGCTTTCTGGGGGGCACGGTGGGCACGGCGCGTCTGGAGGTCACGGACATGCTGGTGCCGCAGGTGGCCGAGCGGGGCATCTACTTCGTGGAATCACTCAGCGCGCCGCAGGTCAATCCGCTGGTGGGCTGGTCGCAGGGACACTTCCTGATCGAGCCGCAGGCCGGCGGCGCAGCGGGGGTGTTGACGGCCACCCATGAGCCGGTGCTGGCCGTGGATGCTGCGCCGGTGACCGCCGCCCTGAACACCTTCAGCAAAGGCGTCGCCAAGGGCGTGGTGGTGCAGGAATCACTCTCCGCGCAGGCCGCCAGCCGGCCTCTGACGGCGGAAGAATTCAAGCGTTCTGTGCGCGCCCTCGTGGCCGAGTCGCAGTAAGGAGCCTGCCCCGCGATGATCAAGTGGATTCTGGCCCTCCTGCTGGCCATGCTGAGTGTCACGGCCTACAGCTTCTCCATCAATGGCTCGAAATGGCCGGGCGGGGCGACGCATCTGCATGTCGGCATCCCCGGACTCGCCGCCAGCGGAGAGTCCTGGCGCAATGCTCTGCGCCGCGCCGCGCAGGAATGGACGGACAAGACGCCCTTCCGGTTCACGGTGCTCGACTCCTACCGTGATCCCTGCCAGGGCTATCGCGCCAGTGGCTCGGGGTCGGGATTCCCGGCGGGCACTGGCGATGACTTCAATGGCGCCGATTTCACCAGCACTGTCTGCGGCAATGAGTATGGCACTGGTGTGCTGGCAGTGACGCTGGTCTACACCGAGACCAATCAGCTGGGCGCCTTCGACATCACTGAGGCCGACATCGTCTTCAACAGCAACAGCCGCTTCGACATTTACGATGGACCCTTCGTCAGCAGCCGCGGTGCTGACTTCACCCGCGTCGCGCTTCATGAGCTGGGGCACGTGATGGGCATGGGGCATGAGCAGAATGCCGCCTCGATCATGCGAGCGAACATCGGCAATGTGTTTACCTTGCAGAAGGACGACATCGACGGCGCCACGACCTTGTACCAGGGCTTTACCCGCTGCCCGGTCTCTCGTCTCGACTTCGGCCGTGTCACGGGCAGCCTGGCCACTGGCGACTGCACGGTGCAGCAGCTGGTGGGCGGCGGCACCGACAACAGCCTGACCGATGTCTTCCAGCTGGACCTGGCACAGTCGACCAGAGTCACTTTCAACATGAACTCTTCTACGCTGGATTCGGTGCTGGTGCTGATGAATGACAAATCGGAGGTCATCGAGATCGACGACGACGGTGGCAGCGGCTGCAATTCCCAGATCGTCAGGACGCTGGCAGCGGGCACCTATGCCGTACTGGCCAACACCATCACGAGTGCCACTGGCGAGTCCAGGTGTGGCAAGGTGACCGGCCCCTATCAGCTGAGCGCGCGCTATGACAGCAACGCCCTGATTGGCGCAAGCCGCAACACCAGCCTGCAGGGCGGCAGCAGCTCGGCCACCTTCGCCGGAGGTGTGACCACCAATGGTGGAATCTCCTTCAGCAATCGCGTCTCCCCAAGCCAGCGCTTCGATGTGCTGGGCCGCATCAGCATCGACCCGGCGCATCGCGGGCTCCCGGGTTTTCTCGTCACGGCAGCCATTCTTGAGAACGATCAGGTCTATGTGCGCAACCCTGCAGGCGAATTCGTACCGCTCGGCTCCCAGACGTCGCCAGTGCCCATCACCTCCAGCAAGGTACTTGGTGCCACTGAAGCGGTGACAATACTGGGGCAGGCTGTGGCCTCGCAGTTCGGCATGACCGATGCCTCGGTGCGCTTCCTGATCGGCTATGGTTTGAACAGCAAACCGAATGAGCTCTACTTTCATGACGAGCCCATCAATCTGCTGATCACGCCCTGACCGCGATTTCGCTGTCTGCGGCAATATTCCAAATTTACTCCTGCGCTGCGCTGCCTGTATAATCGCGCGCAAATTCGCTTCAGTTGGTTCATTCAAGAGGGTTTCAGCGTGCCAGTTTTCAACAGCAGTTCCGCTTTCCGTGTCGTTCGTATCAGTGCGCTGCTTGCCAGCGTAGTCTTTGCCGGTTCCCTGGCTGCACAGTCCCGCGAAGAGCTGGTGGCCGAACGCCTCAAGCCAATCGGCGAAGTGTGCCTGGCAGGCGAAGCATGTGCCGCTGATGGCCTGGCAGCTCCGGCCGCCGCTGGCTCAGGGGAATTCAGTGTGGAAGCTACCTACACGGCCAGCTGTTCCATGTGCCACGCTTCCGGCATGGCCGGTGCGCCACGCACTGATGATGCGGCAGCCTGGGCTGCCCGGATAGCTGAAAAAGGCATTGAAGGCCTTGTGGCCAATGCAATCAATGGCATCAATGCGATGCCCGCGCGCGGAATGTGCATGACCTGCAGTGATGAAGACATTGCAGCGCTGGTTGAGTACATAACAACTCAGGCTCAGTGATTCGTTCATTGCTGGTTAAGCTTGGGGGGAATACTCTCTCTTCGTAACAGTTCACTACTGGAAACAGTACAGGAGTAAGACGTCGTGAAATTGATTAGTGTATTGAAGTCTCGTGCAGTACAAGTTGGTCTGG
>CAMCRC010000067.1 GCA_945877175.1 Klebsiella pneumoniae
CTTCACGCAGGCCGAGGCGCACTACCGCCACGCCATCGCCTGTCAGAGCGACTTTGCCCAGGCTCACAACAATCTGGGCGTGACGCTCGAAGCGCTGGGACAGCAGGAAGCCGCCGCCCAGCAGTTCCGCAACGCCGTGGCGCTGCAGCCGGACTTCGTGGACGCCCACGTGAATCTGGGCCGTGCACTGCTGGCCCTGCACGCGCTGCATGAGGCCGAGACCAGCCTGCGCCGCGCCCTGCAGCTCGCGCCCGGGCATGCCGGGGCCCACCTCGACCTGGGCAGTGTGCTGGCAGCGCAGGGACGGCTGTTCGCCGCCGAGCAAAGTTGCCGCGCTGCCCTGCGCGCGCGACCCGATTATGTGGGAGCCCTCAACAATCTGGGCAATGTGCTGAAGAACCGTGGCGAGCTGCAAGCGGCGCTGGACTGCTACCGCGAGGCCATCACCCGTCGCCCTGACTTCCTGCAGGCTCACAGCAATCTGCTGTTCCTGCTGCATTACACCGGCGCCCCGGTGGCTGACTGCCTTCGCCAGGCCAGTGAGTTCGGCCGCATTGCCAGCGCTCTGGCCCCACAGCCATTCGCCTCCTGGGGGCCATCACGCGCCGGCGCACCGCTGCGGGTGGGGCTGGTCTCGGGCGATCTGCGCCAGCACCCCGTTGCGGTATTTCTGGAACAGGTCATGCGCAGTACAGACCCCGCCCGGCTGCAATGGCTGGCGTATCCCACTGCCCGGGGCGAGGACGCCGTGACACGGCGCCTGCGAGCCCTGTGCAGTCACTGGCAGCCACTGCTCGGCCTGGACGATCGCGCGGCCGCCCAGCGCATTCACGCCGACGCACCAGACGTGCTCATTGACCTGGCCGGCCACACGGCCCACAACCGCCTGGGCATGTTCGCGTGGAAACCGGCGCGGGTACAGGTGAGCTGGCTGGGCTATTTCGGCACCACGGGCCTGGCGGCCATGGACTATGTGCTGGGCGACCCGTTTGTGACGCCACCCGGCCAGGATGTCCACTTCGTGGAGCGCCTCTGGCGCCTGCCCCACAGTTATCTTTGCTTCACTCCGCCTGCGGAGGCCCCGCCCGTGGCACCTCTGCCTGCGCTGCAGCGCGGACAGTTCAGTTTTGGATGCTGCAACAATCTGAGCAAGCTCAATGACGAGGTCATCGCGCTATGGAGTGCCATTCTGAGCGCTGTGCACGGCGCTCGCCTAGTACTCAAGGCCGAGCAGCTCGGCGACCCGAACGTACAGGCCCACACGCTGGCGCGCTTTCAGGCCCACGGCATCGGCCCGGGACGGCTGGCGCTGTCCGGCGGCTCTCCGCGTCTGGAGTATCTCCAGCACTACGGCGAGATCGACCTCTGTCTTGACCCCTTCCCCTACCCCGGCGGCACCACCAGTGTGGAGAGTCTGTGGATGGGCGTGCCCGTGCTGACCCTGCGGGGCGACCGCTTTCTGGCCAACAATGGCGCGGGCATCGCCAGCAATGCCGGCCTGGCCGACTGGATCGCGCAGGATACCGGCGACTATCTGGCCAAGGCCGTGGCCGCAACCCGCGACCTGCCGGCCCTGGCCGCGCTGCGCGCCAGTCTGCGTGACAGTGTGCAGCACTCACCGCTGTGCGACGGCCCGGCCTTCGCCAGCGCACTGGAAGAGGCGCTGCGGGGCATGCTGCGCTGAGGAGGAGAGGCAAGCCCTGTGGGAGCGGGCCCTGCCCGCGAATGGCCGCCATTCGCGGGCAAGCCCGCTCCCACAGTAGAATGCTCACAAATTAAACAGCTGTGAGCGTCTCGATGCGTTTGTTCTCCCTGCTCCTGTTCGCCCTTCTGCTGTGGGCCGCGCTGCAGAATCCCCCCATCACTCCCGAGCCTGACACCTCCGAGAGACCTGCGGCGGCAAGCCCGGAAGTCAGTCTTCGCTACCAGCGCGAAGACTGGCCACACTGGATCGACGAGGATGGCGACTGTCAAAACACACGGCAGGAGCTGCTCATTCTCACCAGCAGGGTACCGGTGAGTTTCACCAACGAACGCGGCTGCACAGTGACAAGCGGTCAGTGGCTTGACCCCTACACCGGCAACACTTACGCCCTGGCCAGCGATGTCGACATTGATCATGTGGTTCCCCTGGCCTATGCCCACGCCGCGGGCGGGGCGGCGTGGTCTCGCGAAGAGCGCCAGCGCTTCGCCAATGACCCGCGCAACCTGCTGGTGGTGGACGACGCCGTCAACCAGCGCAAGGGGTCGGCCGGGCCCAGCGACTTCCTGCCGGCGCAAACCTTTCACCGCGACTATCTGCGCATCTGGCGCGACGTGGTGACTCTCTATGGCCTGCAACTGCTGCCCGAAGATGCGCGCCTTCTCAGCCCCTGAAGGCGCCCAGCTTGCCTGTGGCAGCGGGCCTTGTGGCTGCGAGCCTTGTGGGAGCGGGCCTTGTGGGAGCGGGCCTTGCCCGCGAACGGCCGCCACTTGAATTCACTGGCTTGCAGGCGTCGTTCGCGGGCAAGGCCCGCTCCCACTGGTACTGGCTGTGAACTCCTGCTTGAATCCCTGCGTATAATCAGGACACAACAATAGCAACAGGATTCCGCGCACCATGAGCGATACCTCCCAGAAATCCCCCGGCAAACGCGGCCTCATCGGCATTCTCATCTGTCTCATACTCGGCGGCCTGGTCGTTCTGGCCGGCAGCGACGGCGGTCTGCGCCTGAACAGTGCCTTTGGTCCCCTGCCACTGTTCTTGCTCTGCGGCATGGTGGGATTCGTGCTGCACTGGCTGATCTTCGTGCCGTCCTTCCTGGGGCAGACCGAACACTATTTCGACCTGACCGGAGCCCTTTCCTTCATACTCACGATTCTGCTGGCCAATTGGCTGGCGGGCGCCACGGCAAGCGATGACCTGCGCTCGCTCCTGCTTTCCGGCATGGTGCTGGCGTGGTCGCTGCGCCTGGGCAGCTTCCTGTTCCTGCGTGTCAAACGCGCCGGGCAGGACCGACGATTCCAGGAACTCAAAACACGCTTCTGGCGCTTTCTGTTCACCTGGACTCTGGGCGGCCTGTGGGTGCTGATCACCGTCGCGCCCGTCCTGGCGGCCATCACTTCCGGACGTGCCGTCTCCATGGATGGCCTTGCCTGGGCTGGCGTCGCTCTGTGGCTGGCGGGCTTCGTGCTGGAAGTTGTCGCTGATCGCCAGAAAACCGAGTTCCGCCGTGACCCGGCCAATGCCGAGCGCTTCATCAGCACCGGCCTGTGGGCCTGGTCCCGGCATCCCAACTACCTGGGCGAGATGGTGCTCTGGGTCGGCGCGGCACTGGTCGCCCTGCCAGTACTGCAGGGCTGGCAGTACGCCACGCTGCTGTCGCCGGTGTTCGTGATTCTGCTGATCTCGCGCATCAGTGGCATTCCCATGCTGGAAGAACGTGCCGACCAGAAATGGGGCGACGATCCGGAATATAAGGCCTACAAGAAGGCCACGCCTGTGCTGGTTCCCGGGGTGAAAGGGCGGTGAAGGAGGTTCGCGGGCAGGCCAGCTCCTGCAATCCGCAGCAAATCGCGCAGTATTACGACGACAACACAGCCCGCTTCCTGAGCCTGGGCGGCAGTGGCGATGTGGCCGCCATTCACCGTGCCATCTGGGCACCAGGAGTGACGACGCAGGCGCAGGCCTTCGGCTTTCTGAACCAGCTGGTTGCGAACGCTCTGCAGCCGGTGCTGCCCGCCGAACCTGCCGAGGCCAGGCTGCTGGATCTGGGCTGCGGCGTGGGCGGCACCGCCACCTGGCTGGCCCAGGCGCTGGGGGTGCAGGTGACGGGGGTCACCATCAGTCAGGCTCAGGTGCTGCTGGCGCAGCAACGGGCCGCGGCGCTGGGGCTGGCCGAACGAGTCAGCTTCGCGAAGGGCAGCTTCTCTGCCATGCCCGCGCTGCCAGCCAGCCATGGCGCTTATGCCATCGAATCCTTCGTGCATGCCGACGACGCGGCCGGCTTCTTCAGCATGGCGGCGCAGCAGTTGCTGCCTGGCGCCCGCCTGGTGCTGTGCGACGACTTTGTAAATCCTCCGCACACCGCGGAAGCACAAGCGTGTGTTGCGCGGTTTCGCCGCGGCTGGCATCTGAACACGCTGCTTTCGGAAGAGGACACCTGCGCCCTCGCGCAGAGCGCGGGATTCCGGCTTGTGGACGTGCAGGACTTGAGCGCGCATCTGCGCGGCTTCCACCCACTGCTTCTATGGGCCGTGAGCACGATCACCCGCGTGCCGCTGCCCTGGGCCTACTGGCACAATCTGGCGGGCGGCACTGCACTGCAGCGTTGCGTGAAGAATGGCTGGACCCGTTATCTCGCGCTGGTTTTTGAGAAGACTGAAAGCGCAGAGCAGGTGCTCGAAACGCCGGTGCCAGCAGAGGAATAAGTCTCAGCGGCCAAGCTGCTTGCGCATGCTGCGGTGCGGGAGCGTGACTTCCACGAAGTCTTCACCTTCCGAGACATACCCCAGCATCTGATAGAAGGGCACGACCGAGACGCGTGCATGGAGGATGATCGACCTGGCGCCATGAGTACGCAGATGCCCTTCAACCTCGGTCAGCAGACGTGAGCCCAGCCCCAGTCCCTGCAGGTCGGCCCGCACTGCCATCTGCCGCAACTTGAAGAGACCCTCACCCAGCGGCAGCGCCACCACGTTCGCCAGTAACGCATCGCGGCCATCAAGAAGCGCAAAGTGCCACTGCCCCTCTTCCCCGTGCACATCAGCCTCGGACAGTGTCAATCCAAGTGGCACGCGCAGCACGGTCTCGCGCAGATGCAACGTCTGCCGGTATTGAGCAGATCCAAAGGCAATGCGCAGGCACTGCACCGGATCGATGGGCGGAGGATGCGCGAGGGGCTCCTGGCGCGCATTCGCCGACACGGCGTCGAGCACCCGTGCCGCCAGCGCGCGACCGCTGCGCCAGGCACCTTCCACCTTGTCGTCCTGCAGCCAGTCACCACAGAGCCCTGCACCAGACTGGGCGTTCCACACACAAGGCTCGCCCAGCGTGCGCCCGGTATCGGCATACAGCCAGCGGTGCAGGCTGTGCCCGACCAGTCTTTGCCGGAGGTCCACGCCAGTCAGTGCCTGAAAGGCCGCCAGCATCTGCGCGATCACGGCCTCGCGGTCTGCCTCGATAGACTGCGTACTCCATGCCGCAGTGCCATGCAGCAACCACACTTCCTGCGCCGGGCGCCCGGGTTTGCTTGAGTCACGCGCCACCCAGCGCAACGGCCCGGCATTCACAAAGGCAGCGTCGAAGGCCAGCGGCAGAGGAGCGTCATAGTGCAGCATCAACGCCCAGCTCGGACGCATCTGGACACTGCCCGCGTGGGCGGCAAGCTCGGGCAGGGCGTCCTGCAGCAAGGCATGAGCCTGGGGGGCGGGAATGGCCAGCAGCACGGCATCGAACCCTGGAGCGGTGGCGCCTTCTGCCTCGTCCAGCTGCCACTTCCCGGCCTTGCGCTGCAGGGCACTCACGGTGAAGCCGGTATGCACTGTCAGTCCTCTGGCGAGCTCGCGCCCGGGAGCCGTCATAACTGGCGTGCCCACGAAGCGCTCCACGCTGGACTGATGGGGATGCCAGTCAGTGGCACCTTCGCCTTCGTAGACGCGCAGTGTCGGTGTCCACAGCGCGGCCGCGCCGGCGGCGATCCAGGTCTGCACTTCGGCACGAAATTCAGGGTCACGGGCCGTGAAATACTGAGCGCCGTGGTCGCACTGACCGAGCTCGCCACGGCGGGTGCTCATGCGACCGGAGACGCCGCGACTCTTCTCGAAGATCTGCACGTGCAGGCCCGCATCGGCAAGCGCGCGGGCGCACGCCAGACCGGCAACGCCGGCGCCAACAATGGCTATACGAGAGTGTGTGGTGAAGGAATGGGACATGGGGGCCTCCTGGCGCGGGCTGACATATTACCTCAGATGCGCGCCGCCTCTGCCAGTGTCAGCTGTACCACTGGGCCGACGGACATGGAGCGCCCTTGCAATGTGTGATTTACTGCCCGGCATACCCTCAGGAGGACACCATGACACCTTATTCCCTCAATCGCCGGCTCGTGCACTGGGCCATTGCTGCCTGCGTGCTGGCCCTCGTCCCTGTTGGCCTGTGGATGGTGGCGCGCGGTGAAGCCAATCTCTGGGACACCCTGACCAACACACTTTACGGCATTCACAAGGCCACGGGATTTACCGTCCTGCTGCTGATGGCGCTGCGCATCGCCTTCAAGCTGCGCAGTGCCGACCCCGCTTACCCCGCCGACTTCCCGAAGGCGCAGCGCATCGCGGCCAAGAGCCTCCACCACTTGTTCTATCTGCTGCTGGTGGCTGTGCCATTGCTGGGATGGGCGGGCGTGACGGCGTTCCCGGCGCTGATCGTGTTCCCGGGCCTGGACCTGCCACCAATGCCTTTTGTGCCGGTGGATGAAGACCTGGCTTTACGGCTGTTCCAGATTCATGGCGTGCTGGCAATCACACTGGCGTTGTTGGTGCTGGGGCACATCGGCGCGGCGCTGTGGCATCTGGTGATGAAAAAGGATGGCATGTTCCAGCGTATGTGGTTCGGGGGCTGACTGTCTGTGGGAGCGGGCCCTGTCTGTGGGAGCGGGCTTGCCCGCGAACCGCATTCGAAGCTGTTTTTGCAGTGCCCTGAATCGACCCTGCCCGGCCCTGGCCCGCTCTGCGACTGACCCGCATCGCTCCCCGATGCCCTCGCTTCACAAAATGCCTTGGGTCATTTTGCTCACTCGGTGCGGGACTTTCATGCCGCTGATCGGACCAGGGCCGGGCAGGGTCTGGCGCGGAGCCAGACAATTGAAAGTGCAGCTTCGAATGCGGTTCGCGGGCAAGCCCGCTCCCACAGGCAGGGCCCGCTCCCACCGTCAATGCAGAAATACAGCGGTGCGACCATGGCACACTCCCACAACGAATCTGCTCGGCAGCATCGCTGGCACAATGCGAGGCAGCGGACACCCGGCTTTCCGTTCAGCGGCATGAAAGACCCGCACCGAGAGAACAAAGAGACCGAGGCTCTTTGTGAAGCGAGGGCACCCAGGATGGGTGCGGGTCAGCCGCAGAACGGGAAGCCGGGTGCCCGCTGCCGGGTAGAACTCTCAATGGGCAACAATCAGGTCAAACGAATACTCCAGTGAAAACCGCCCTTGCATGGCGCACCTCGTTTACTGCGGTTTCATTGAATGACAAGTGGCACACCCGAAGCGCTGAACACCAGCGTATTGGTCCCTTCGAGAGAGTAAGCAAAGTACACTGTCAGGGACACCCTGGGTATTCCCAGCGCGCCAAATGCCACATCACGCAGTGCCGTCAGCTCTTCAATGGCCCTCAGCGGACGCGGCGCGATGCTGCCGGTAAGTGTGGCCGGGTTGCCATCCCAGGGCACGTAACCCCCGCTGGCATTGACCTGGAAGAAGCCCAGCCCCGGCGCCGAAATGACCATGTGCGTGCGCCCCTGGCGGCCGACATGCGCTGCATCCACGGACAGATTTCCCACCAGTGTCACGGCATCCTGCGCAGAGAACTGCGTGGCGAAACTGTCACTGGGCCCGTTGGGTCCGCCCGTGCGGATCACCCCCGCACGAAGGCTCGCCGCTGTGGACGCGCCGCTGGCAGTCGCCATGCTGTGCAGCGGGCGCGTGCCGAGATAGCGGGCTGCCTGGAAGCGGACGGTATTCAAGGCCAGCACGGCGTCAGCGCCACTTGTCTCGTCATCCCTGGCCACCCCGCAGGCCTGGCCCTTGCAGTTGTTGCGGCGCGGGTTGGAGAACAATGGCAACTGCTCGCTGTTGGGGAAATGCTCATCGTAGGCCATGATCGTGTGGAAAGAGCCATTCACGCCATGCCCCAGGGACCAGGGAAAGGTGGCAATCTGCTCGCCCTTCGCTTTCTGCTCGACGCGGGAATGCCCCAGCCCCAGCAGGTGACCAATCTCGTGGGCCACGGTCTTGTTGTCACAACCGGCCCCTTGACCACCCGCTACTCCGGCCCGGTAGTTGGCGCTGTAATAGGCCCTTGCGCTGGTGGAAGTCATGTCGCCATAGGACTGGTGTCCACCGCCATTCGCAATGCCACACACTTCATCATTGCCATTGTGAAAACCGTCAAGCAGCACCACCAGATCCGAGCCCGTGGAGCGGCGGCGATAATCGATGTCGGCGAACACGCCTTCCTTGGCATTTATGGCATCCAGAATTTTTTCCAGACCGGTCGTTTCCGAATAGTTGATCAGCTGATAAGCCGCCGGGCGGAACACGATGCCCGCTCCTGACATCGCATACATATCGTTGGTTTCCTGAATCAGCTGGTTCAGATCGAGCACCGGGTTGCCCGTGGTGGAGGAACTTACGAATCCGGGCGTGTAAAGCAAAAGCAGGTCAATCTCGGCACTGGCACCTTCGGCCGGGCCGGAGCTGGCGCTGGCAGGGTTGGTGTTCAGTATCGCTTCATTGAAGTCGCTGATGCCGTCACCATCCGCATCTGCAAGGGTGTCGTTGACCACCGGGTGGAACACCACGCTTTCCACAGCCCCGAGAGAGATCGCGCTGGTAAGGAACGGCGCAGTTCGCTTTGCCGTCCGCACCCGGTAGGAAATCTCCACACTCGCACCCGCTGCCAGCGCGTTGATGGGGCAATGCAGCTCCTTGAAGGTGCCATTGCTGTACACCACATTGTTGGCCGTGCAGCCTGCGGTGCTGTCGACATACTCGGCCTGGTCCAGTGCCTCGAACACCTTGAGCGTCTCACCACTAATGGCCGCACTGGATTTGTTGGTCACTGTGAGGGTCACCTGCACGGTGCTGCCCACCATCACAGGCGTATCGCTGAAATCCTGCTCAATACTGGCATCACTGGCGCCTACAGCCTCAAAGACCTGGCCCTGCCCAAGCGGCACTGCGTCGTTGTCCGGCGGCAACATGCGGAACTGGTCGGAGTTCTGAAACAACCAGCCCACATAGTCATCACCCGCGCGTTGCGCCTGCAGGCGATACCTGCCCTGGGGGGAATAGATCGTTGCCAGCAGATCGCTTTCGCCAAGGGTCAGCGACACGATGTAATTGCCCGAGCCATCCTCCAGCACGGCACGCAGACCACGGTCGCCGTTGTCGAAGCGCTGCTCGCCGAGCACCGTGTAGCTCAGATCGCCGCCAGGCAGCGGCAGCACAAGAACGCTGCCGCGCGTCAGTGCCCGCAATTCGGCGCCGGCAAGGCGGATTTCCCGCAATGCCACGGCCTCATGGGGAAGCGCCATGTCGAAGGCCTCCAGCGCGCCTTCGGGCAGCCATTGCCACACAGGGGCCGCGTGAGTTGCACTCGCCAGAAGCAGACTCATGGCTAACAGAACAGGCTTTCGAAACATGGGGATACTCCGTGTGGAATCTTGTGCGGAACTGGCGCCGGTGCGCTGCAGGGGACGAGGTGGCAGAGTAAACAAGCCGGACCCGACTTGTACAGAGCCTGACCGCGATTTTGACGGGTCGGGACACACTGAACCTGAGCGTCTAGAGGACGACTCTGGCTCAGCTTTGACGTGTCTTCATTGCATTCCCGAAATTCTGATTCTTGTTATCGGTAAAGGGCACGTAGCGGGAAAATGCTTATTCCGTGCGCGGCACGAAGCTGAATTTGATCGGGTACCTTTCACCAACTTCAATCTTGAAAGAAAGGTGCAAGAAGTGGCGCGACACTCAGGCCAGGTAGCCGTCGGCACTATGACGGACCGTTGGCCGCCAGGACGGCGGCCACCGAGCCCCCAAGGACGGGTTCACGGCGTGTCCGCAATAGTGCCGACGGCTGACTGGCCGAGAATCAAGGCACCTCAATGCCTCGTAATGCGATCCAGCCCCCCCATTGCGAACGCCGACACCACGAAGGTCAGGTGCACAATCACGTACCACATGAGCATTTCGCCATCGACATTCGTCATGTTCATGAACACTTTGAGCAGGTGAATCGACGAGATCGCCACGATACTTGCCGCTACCTTCATCTTCAGCGACGAGGCATCCATCTTGCCCAGCCAGCTCAACTCGCCGTTGCCCTTGCCATCCAGTTCCGACACGAAGTTCTCATAGCCGCTCATCATGACCATCACCAGCAGTCCCCCTACCAGAGCGATGTCGATCAGGGACAACACCACCAGCACCACTTCCGCTTCGGTGGAGGTGAGGATGTGGGCGAACAGATGCAACACCTCCTGGAAGAACTTGATCACCAAAGCGATGATGGCGAGGCTCAGCCCGAGGTAAACCGGCGCGAGCAACCAGCGCGAGCGCAGCATCAGAGTTTCAATAATCTTTTCCATCATAGGTCTCTCTCGCTCAAACAAGGTATCAGGGAAGCCGGCAGGCGGCCGGCGCGCAAGTATATCTCAGATCGGGGGCAGGGCAGCCGGTGGGAGCTTGCTTGCAAGCGGCCAGTTTTCGCGGGCAAGCCCGCTCCCACTGCATTCGCTTGCCAAAGATCGCCTTCTCACTCTTTCGGGCCTTCCTCCAGGTCGCGAAAGTCACTGCGCAGAGACCTTGCCCTGGCCTGAAACTGTTCACTGTCGCCATATTCCACGAAGCGTTTGTAGCGACTGTGTTCCACCTTGAGCTGTGACGCATGCTTGATGGGGCACCAATACTGCTCGGTGCGCGCGGCAATCTCGGAGACATAGGCCAGCAGCCCGTTGAAGTAGCCGCAGAACAGGCAGTTGGCTTTCTGAATGATGTTCAGATAAGCCAGGTAGTGACGGTCGATGACAATGTAGTCGCGACGCCTGACCTTCGGTATGCCGTAGACCGGAAAGCAGATTGCCTGGAAGAGCGAGACGATCAGGTCCAGGAGCAGCGCCGGGAACACGCACAGCCAGATGACCGGTGCCGTCAGCACATGCTTGAGCTTTGCATGCCGCAGGTAGTCGAACAGGCGCACGGCCTGCGCCTTGTGGTGCGCCCTGATCTCGTCCGTGAACCGCACGGTGCGGTCGCGGATCTCGTAGGTTTCGATGCGGATGCGCTGGATCTCTTCACGGAGTTCTTTTTCCAGCGCCTTGATGCTGGCAAGCAGTTCTTCGATGCGTTTGTTCATGCAGACTCCAGGGCTACAGCGGGCGCCGGCGGTTGTGGTCGCCAGCAATGTGGGAGATTATGCCGCCTCCATGACAACACACCCATCTTTTATTCAATTGCAACGCACCGGCGCTGGCGGGGCAGGCCTGCTGGTCGCTGTGGCCGGCGGCATTGGCCTGCTCGAGTCCTGGCCCTTCGCTGCCTTGTGGCTTGTGCAGAGCCTGGCACTGTGGACTTTGTGCTGGCAACAGGTCTGGCAACGCCGGACGCTGAACCGTGCGGCGCCAGAGGCCGCACTTTATCCCGCGCTCGGCCTGGCCAATCAGCTGACCATACTGCGTGGCCTGCTGATCGCCGCCACCGGGGGCCTGCTGCTGCAACTGCCGGACAACGCACTGCTGATCTGGGCAGCTGCGCTGCTTTATTCCATCGCCGCCATCCTGGACCGGGTGGATGGTTTCGTGGCCCGGCGCACCCGGCAAACCAGCCTGCTGGGCAGTGAACTGGACACAGTGTTCGACGCCCTCGGACTGGTGGTGGCGCCTCTGCTGGCCGTGCTGCTGGGCAAGATCCACGAAAGTTACCTGTTGGTGAGCGTGGCCTATTACCTGTTCAGCTTTGCGCGGACACGGCGGCTGCGTCTGGGTTTGCCTGTCCATCCTCTGCTGCCGAACACATTGCGACGCACGCTCGCCGGATTCCAGATGGGCTATGTGGCCGTGGTGCTGTGGCCCCCGTTCCAGGCGCCGCTGACAGTCGTCGCGGGAGTCGCCTTCATGCTGCCTTTGCTGTTGGGTTTCGTCGTGGACTGGCTGGTAGTGAGCGGGCGCATCGACTCCTCCCGCGCCCCCGCCTTCGACGCGCTTGCAAGCCTGAGCACGCGATGGCTGCAGCCGCTGCTGCGGGCCATTCTGCTGAGCGCATTGCTGAGCCTGAGCCTGCTGGAAGGTACTGCATTGACGCCCTCGTCAGGCGGCGGCTTCGCACTGGCGGCACTGCTGATCCTCACCGGCTTCGGCGCCCGCCTGGGTGCGCTGTTGTTGCTCCTGATACTGGCATGGCAGGTGCCCTTTGCCGTCACCTCGCCGCTGTTCCTGATTCTGCTGTTCAGCACCGTCGGTGTTCTGCTGCTTGGCAGCGGACGCTTCAGTCTGTGGCAGGGCGATGATCAGTGGATCGCACGTCACGACGGCAGCTCATGAAACGCGCCGGCCTCCTCACCGTCATCCTCTGGCTTGCCGCCCTCACCCTCGCGGGGTGGACTCTGCGGCAGTTGCCCTTGGCGGACATCGGCAACAGCCTGCGTGGCCTTTCGCCTCTGCAATGGATTTTCTGGGCCGTGCTCAATGGCGTCGTCATGGCGCTTTCCACCGCGCGCTGGCAGGGCTTTGTGCGCATGCTCGGCGACCGCCTGGCACTGTGGCCCCTGCTGCTCAATCGCATGGCGGGGCAGACCGTGAGCTTCCTGACGCCAGGACCGCAGTTTGGCGGCGAGCCACTGCAGATATTCTGGCTGTGCAGGCGACATGGCGTGCCCGTGCATCGGGCTGTGCTGGCGCTGAGCCTGGACCGCTTCTTCGAACTCTGGGTGAATTTCGCGGTGCTGCTGGGCGGGGTCTCATTGCTCCTTCTTACCCAACTGGTGCCAGAGCAGGACTGGCGCAACACGCTGCTGCTGCTCGGCCTGCTCGTGCTGGCACTGCCCCTGATCGGCGTGCTGATTCTGCGTCAGCCTGAGTGGGTCGTAACGCGACTCGGCCGTGTCGCCGCTCGCTGGGAACAGCATCCCCGGCTACAGGAATTCGGCAGCCGCGTGGGCACTCACTGGCAGGCGTTGCGCCAGGATCTGCAGCGCGCAGTGCGCGAGGAACGCACAACACTGTTTGCAGGTTTGTTGCTCTCCGTGCTGGGCTGGGTGTTCATTCTTGGCGAACTGCGGGCGCTGCTGTGGTTCCTGGACGTGCAGGTTGCGACGGGCGACTTCGTGCTGCTGTTTGTCGGCATTCGCCTGGCCATGTTGCTGCCCCTGCCGGGCGGCATCGGCACGATCGAAGCCGCCGTGCTGTGGACCTTCGCGCTGCTTGACCTCAGCGCAGGCGATGCCCTGGGCCTGATCGCGCTGATGCGCCTGCGCGATGCCACGATTCTGGTGTTCGGGCTGCTGAGCCTGAGGGCAATGACGACAGCGGGTGGGAGCGGGCCTGGTGGGAGCGGGCCTGCCCGCGAACAGAGCTGAAAAACTGCGACGCCCGTCGGTGGCACTACTGCAGGCAGTGGCTACCCGCGCTGCTGTTCAGCGGCATAAGAGGCCCGCACCGAGTGAGCAAAGAGACCGCAGCTCTTT
>CAMCRC010000068.1 GCA_945877175.1 Klebsiella pneumoniae
CCGATATCAAGTTTCACGATGACATTCTTGGCCATATGTACCGGGAAGCGCCGCGCATTGCCAATGCTACTACTGATTTGAGCATGGAAGAGATCAACCAGGTTCTCGAAGAGGCGGGCGGCCATTTGCGTGAAGACGAACGGATCAAGTCGATGCACATCAAATTCGCCAACGACTGCAACGTCGTGCCGTCCATCAAAGGTGCGCACATCGTGCTTGAGGGCACCCGTGGTTCCGTGTCGGTAATCATGATTCACAATTCGCCGGTATCCACGGAGTTCGACGTCAACGACCCACGCTTCAAGGGCAAGATCATCCCGTTCGGTCAGGGCAATCTCATTATTCTGGGTGAAAAGGAAGAAAGCCTGGATACCTACGAGACGCTCATCACCGAGACTTTCGAGTGGGTGATCTGATCGACTTGCTGCCAGCCGCTCAGAATCGATCAGCTGGCAGCGCCATCAGCGTTGCACATCCGCCTTTGATTTCCGCCGACAGAGCCAGCGCGGCGGGCATCATCCGCACCATGAAGAAGCGGGCGATTGTCAGCTTGTCTTCGTAAAACTGACGATCTCCAGTTCCCCGGGCAAGACCGTCCCGTGCAGCCACCACCATGCGGCACCACATGAAACAGTAGAGCAGCTGCGACAAGAGACGCAGATAGGGCACTGACGCTGCGCCTGTCTCGTCGGGATCAGTGGCAGCCGCTTGTTGAAGCCACGCCGTCACGCTCCGAAACTCCTCGAGATTTTTCTGCAGTGGCGACAAAAATTCCTGAATCACAGCGTCGCCGCCGACGGCATCCATAAAGACTTCAAGCTCTTCGTACAGCGTGACAAGCAGGCCTTCCTGATCGCGTATCACCTTGCGCCCCGCCAGATCCAGCGCCTGAATCCCATTGGTCCCCTCGTAAATCTGCGCAATGCGGGCATCGCGCACGTTCTGCTCGAGCCCCCACTCCCGCACGTATCCGTGCCCCCCCAGCACCTGCTGTGCCTGCACGCAGCCCTCGAAACCCCGATCCGAGAATGCCGCTTTGGCGACGGGCGTCAACAGCGCCACCAGTCTTGCCGCGCGTTCACGTACACGCGCATCCTGATGAAAATGCGCCATGTCCAACTGACTTGCGACATACACCGCCAGCGCACGCCCTGCTTCAAGTTCCGCACGAATACCCAGCAGCATACGTCGCACATCAGGGTGAACCAGAATCGAGTCTGCCGGCCCCGTCGGATTGGCCGGCGCCTGCGCGGCGCGCCCCTGGAGCCGCTCACGGGCATACGCACTGGCAGTCTGCAATGAGTGCTCTGCAAGTCCAAGGCCCTGCAGTCCGATGGAAAGACGCTCGTAGTTCATCATGGTGAACATGCATGCGAGGCCTTTGTTCGGCTCTCCCACCAGGAAACCGCGGGCGCCGTCGAAATTGATCACACAGGTTGCTGAGGCCTTGATCCCCATCTTGTGCTCAATGGCGCCGCAGGACACACCGTTGTGCTGATCGGCTGCATCCGGCAAATGCCGGGGCACCAGAAACAGCGAGATCCCCTTTGGCCCTGCCGGCGCATCAGGCAGGCGCGCCAGGACAAGGTGGATGATGTTGCTGCTCAGATCGTGCTCGCCGCCTGTGATGAAAATTTTCGAACCCGTGATCAGGTACGTACCGTCCTCGACGGGCACAGCGCGGGTCTTGAGCAGGCCCAGATCTGTACCGGCATGGGCTTCCGTCAGGCACATGGTGCCAGTCCACTCACCGGAGTAAAGACGAGGCAGATAGAGCGCTTTCAGTTCATCGGACGCGTGACGCGCCAGAGCAAGGCTGGCGCCGGCACTGAGAATGGGGTACAGCGCGAAGGAGGTGTTTGCTCCCATCAGCATTTCTTCCACCAGTACGGCAAGCATCTTGGGCATTCCCTGGCCGCCGAACTCTGGATCACCGCACAGCCCAACCCATCCCCCGTCGGCGAATGCCTTGTAGGCTTGCTGGAAACCTGCCGGCGTGAGCACTCGCCCACCTTCGAAGCGGCAGCCCTCTTCATCACCACTGCGATTGATTGGCGCCAGCACTTCGCTGGCCAGTTGTGCGGCACTCTCCAGTACAGCGTCCATGAGGTCGGTCGTAACCTCTGCCGTGGCAGGCATGGCCACGCACAAGGAGGCGGCGCGCTGCACTTCGTGCAGAACGAAATGCATGTCTTTGAGGGGTGCCTGATAGCCTGTCATGTTGTGCTCCGTCGAACGCTGGTACTGCCCGTACCGACCTTGGTCAGCGCAGGAACTGCGGTCAATCCGCTTGCTCAGTCAATCAGTCCATTCCTGCAAGCTCTTGCAGCCGCAAGAGCGATGAAGCGGCTGCAACGCGCTCCTCGAGCGAAAGGTGGCCGAGGGCTGGAATCTGTCCCAGGCAAACGGCGGACATTCGCTCTGCAATGGCCTCGACATTCTCGTCTACAAGCGCCATGTCGGGATCGATCTGATTCGCAACCCAGCCGGCAATCTGGAGTCCATCGGCAAGGATTGCACGCGCTGTCAGCAAGGCATGATTGATGCAGCCCGGCCGCATACCAACCACAAGAATGACCGGAACGCCGAGCAACTTCGCCAGATCAGCCATTGTCTGTCGCCCGTTCAATGGCGTCTGCCAGCCTTCTGCCCCTTCGATGAGAGTGAGCCCTGCCCGCTTCATGAGCACGGCGCGGCAAAACCCTTCCAGGCGACCGGCGTCCAGCTTGCGACTTTCCCGAGCGGCTGCAAGATGGGGCGAGACTGGCAGACGCAGACTGACAGGATTGCTCATCTCGTAGGGCAGGACGATACTGGAATACTGCCGCAGCAACTGCACACCTTCACTGCGCAGCCCTTCCGGTTCAACCTGGCAGCCTGTAGCTACTGGCTTTACAGCAAACGTGCTCAAGCCGCGGCAGCCGGCCGCGTGCAGCAGAGCTGCTGCAATCAGGCTTTTGCCTGCGCCGGTGTCGGTCCCGGCAACAAAGAACACAGAGGGCTTGCTGGACATCGTGACTGGACCTATTGGGTGCCCGCTGAACATGACTGAGGATAGCAGCACGCACTGGAATTGCCGAGACGGGCGACAACAGAAGATCCAGAACAAGGAGGTTGAGGCGTACCGGAACAGTGGCCCGAGTCTATACTGAAATCGCGGAGCAAATCCCGCAAATGACGCAGCATCGCCCGGCTGCACAACTCTCGTCGTTGGACGACAGCCATTCAACTCCCAATCATGACGATTTTTGAATGTCCACTATGTGGCTCCAGCACGCAGAATGTGCATGGCCTGTGCTGTGAATGCGACGCTTTGCTGCCACGCCCCTTGCGACCGTGTCGGAGATGTTCGGTAGAATTGCCTGCGCAGGGTCCCTGGCGAGACTACTGCGAAACCTGCCTCCTTGCGCCGCCAAGCTTCGACCGCTGCCTGACTGCCTTCCAATATGTCTTCCCGGTGCGCGAACTCATCGCGCGCTTCAAATTCCAGGCTGATTTTGCCACAGGGCGCACGCTCGCATTGCTATTGGCCGCTCGCCTGGCCAATGCCTGGTCCGACGTTCAGGACACCCCTGTACTGATTCCAGTGCCTCTTCACAGAAGCCGACTGCGCGCACGCGGGTTCAACCAGAGTGCGCTGATTGCTGGAGCCCTGGCTGCGCGTTGCAATTTGACAGTCTCTCGTCAGCATTGCCGGCGGGTTCGCGATACGCACTCCCAGCGAGGGCTGCGAGCCGCCGAACGCGGCAGCAATCTGCAACATGCCTTTGCCTTGAACAATCCCGGCCTGGTTTACCCACACGTCATCATCGTGGATGACGTTGTGACCACTACGGCCACCGTTGAAGAAGTAGCGAGGCTCTACCGAAGCGCAGGCACGCGACGTATCGACGTTGCCTGCCTGGCTCGCGTCAGCTGAAAAAGGAATACGCCTGCGCTTGGCTGCCGCGCAGGCTGTTGGATTCGAAGAAGAATGGATTTACGAAGGGGAAGAAGCAGATCAGAACTGATACTTGATGGAGCCGTATGCCACACGTCCGCTTTGTTCGACACGACCGGCACCGACTTTCGGAAGTTGTTCAGGCCGCTCGTCGAACAGGTTGCGCACACCCACCGAGAACACCGCCTGTCCCTGCTTGCCTGCTTTCATGTTGTAGCCATATTGCAGATCGAGGGTGGTCATGTTGCCGACGATTTCATTGAGCTGCTCCATGTCGAGTTTGCCCAGGTCTTCAAAGGAATCGAAGTAATGCGTCACGGCGCTGGCCGAATGTTGTCCTGCCTGCCAGGTCAGCATGACACTGCTTTGCAGTTCCGTGCCCTTGGGGAGCTGGGTATTTTCGGTCATTGGCAGCATCGGCCCTTCAAAGCCAATATCCGCAGTTGCCGGATCATACAAATACGTCGCCTTGGTGCTGACGATGAACTGACCGAATCGGGGTGATTCCCAGACATAAGAGGCGCTCAGGTCTATGCCGTGAGCGAGCTGGCCGGGAATGACCGAATCCTTTACGGATGGCGCTTCAATCAGCCCAGCGTAAAGATTGGAGTCGTCTATGAAGAACCCTTTGCTGCCCGATGCCGGAGTCATGGCCTCTGGCATCAGTCGAGCTGCCGGCATCTGCTCTTCCACTTCGATGCGCCAGGCGTCTGCACGCAGATCAAACCCCTTGACCGGCGAGAAACCCATGCCCAGATTGAGGTTGTTGACGGACTCACCGAAAAACGGGGTCTTGACGTCGTCGCGGAAGATTTTCAAACCAGAGTTGACGGGACTCAGCAACGAGGGCACGAGCGCCTCGACAGCTGGCAAGGTCTGTGCGGCCGCAGGCATGGCTGCGCCCAGACAGATTACTGCCGCCGTCAGCAAGCTTATTCCGACATGTGAGAGTTGCACTTTCTTACCCCTGATTATCGCCAAAAGGCACAATCTACCGGTCTCTGAGCCGGTTCTGATTTGTAGTATACACAGCGAATCACAAAACGATAGCGCCCGGCGTGAGATTCATGCGAACCAGTTCACCCTGCCCTTCGAGGCATTCAAGCAGCTCTGCAATTGTCCGGCCATGCCCGGGAATGTGCAGATCGGGGGCAATCTCTGCCAGTGGCGCCAGGACGAAGCGACGCTCCGCCATCCTTGGATGAGGCAGCACCAGCGCAGGCGACTCAAAACACTGCTCAGCAAACAGCAGAAGATCCAGGTCCAGAACGCGAGCTTCGTTGCGCGCTGCGCCTCGTTTGCGCCCGGCGTCTGCTTCAATCCTCTGCAGCAACTCAAGCAGCGTCAGCGGGTCAACAACGTCCGGAACGAAGGCGGCAACTGCGTTGATGAACGGTGGCGAACCTTCCGGACAATGCAGCGGTGAAGTCTGCCAGAGTGAAGAAGTGATCAGACCACTGCAACTGTGTCCTGCGAGCGTCTCGAACGCGCGCAGCACCGTTGCATGAGGTCCGCCTGCAGGCGTCGGGAGATTGGCACCGAGACTGACAAAGCACACTGCTCGGTCAGCTGGCACCGTCAGCTCAGCGAGCGTTCCCCTGATGATACTGTTGCGAGAGCTCATGCACGGACTCAACAAAGACGGCCACATTGGCGGGATCGACATCTGGCGTGATGCCATGCCCGAGGTTGAACACATGGCCATTGCCGGGACCAAAGTCCCTCAGAATACGATCCACTTCCGCGCGAATGGATTGCGGCGAAGCGTAAAGAATGGAAGGGTCCATGTTGCCCTGCAGCGACACTTTGCTGCCGATACGGGCCCGTGCTGTACCGATGTCGATCGTCCAATCCAGTCCGACACAGTCACTGCCGCACTGCGCAATGTCTTCAAGCCAGAGACCACCGTTCTTGGTAAATACGATGACTGGCACTTTGCGACCTTCTGACTCCCGGGTCAGGCCCTGTACGATCTTTTTCATGTAGGCCAGCGAGAACTCGCGATAGGCGTGAGTGGACAGCACCCCCCCCCAGGTATCGAAAATCTGCACTGCCTGGGCACCTGCGGCAATCTGCGCGTTCAGATAGTTGGTAACGGCACGAGCCAGCTTGTCGAGCAGCAGATGCATCGCCTGGGGCTGATTGAACATGAAGGACTTGGCATGGCGGAAATCCTTGCTGCCACTTCCCTCTATCATGTAAGTCGCCAGGGTCCAGGGACTGCCGGAGAATCCGATCAGCGGTACGGAGCCGTTCAGTTCGCGGCGAATCACGGAAACTGCGTCGGTGACATAGCCAAGATCCCTGGTGGTATCGAGTTCGGGCAACTGCTCCACATCCTGTTCAGTGCGTACGGTCTTGCGAAAGCGCGGCCCTTCTCCTTCGGTGAAGTAAAGCCCCTGCCCCATGGCATCGGGAATGGTGAGGATGTCGGAAAACAGGATGGCGGCGTCCATCGCGTAGCGGCGCAGCGGCTGCAGCGTCACTTCGCAGGCAAGCTCAGGGGACTTGCACAGGCTCATGAAATCTCCCGCCTGCTTGCGTGTGGCACGATACTCGGGCAGGTAACGACCGGCCTGACGCATCATCCATACGGGCGTCATATCGACGTTCTGGCCTGTCAGAGCTCGCAAAAATCTATCGTTCTTCAACGCTGTCAACGTACATTCCTCGTTCTGAAGGTATTGGAAAACTGAGGCAAAAGGGCGGCCATTCTACACATCGCCCATTGCCCTAACAAAGCAGGAACCAGCTTAGTTGCCAGCCACGATCTCGCCATGAATGGCACCGATACTGCGGATCCAGGGCTCCAGTCGGCCAAGCTCGCCTGAAAGTCCGGAGGCAGCGGTCTGGGCCGCTGCCCGGCTTGGATAAGCCCCCATCATGATTACAAACCATGGGTTGCCCTGATTCCGGGTCTCGAACCAGTACAAAGGCGTACTGGCATGGCGACGAACAAAATCTTCCACATTCGCCCGGGATGTGGACCCCAGCAACTGCACGGTGAACTGATTCGCAGGCAATGCCCGGATCCGCGTGTGCTGGGACGCCAGCGGCGCAGTCGCATCGGAGGTGCTGGCAGCGGCTGCAGGCCTGGCTGGCGTGGAGGCAGGCGCCGGAGTAGTCGCTGCAACGGCACGTGCAGGCGTCGTCGCTGGAGCAGGCGTGCTGGCGCTGGAGACAGGACTTGCCGCTGTGGCGGCAGGAGCAGTGGCAACGGCCCGCGCGGGGGCAACAGAAGGTGTTGCGGAAGCTTCAGGCGTGGCAGAGGTGAGGTTCGCTGCCGCCGCCGCAGGCTCTGCATTTGCGGTGTCTGCGTTGGTTTGCGACGCCGGAGCATCTGAGGTGTCCAGCGGTGTTGTCAGGGGAATGCCTGTCGCCAGACCGGTCGCAACGTTATCCCCAATGGCTGGATCCGTGTCCACGTCCAGGGCGTCGTCAACCGTCCGAATGGTGTTCACTGGCTCCAGCGGAATCGGGACGGGTTCCGACAAATTCGACTGCGCCAGCTCTGGATCTTCATTGCCCCCCACCAACAGGGCCACCAGTACGATCACCGCAAGGGCTCCCGCTGTAGCGTAGAAATATGGCCGCGGCAGCTCTGCCGGCAGACTGGGCAGCAGATCGAGAAGATCCAGACCGCCATCGCCCAGCAGGTCACTGGCACGGGCATTGATCGCGGCCGGTATGCCACCGGAAAGTTTGTGGATGCGTTCCACCTGGCGATTGGAATACGGCAGAGTGCGCGCCGCGTCATCCTGGTTGTAGCCTGCTCCACTGAGACGATAACGCAGGTACGCGCGGGTCTCTTCCAGACTGAAAGCAGGCAGTTGCACTGCGGTGAACTGCGGCTGCCCTTCCCGGATTGGACAGGTGTAGTCGAGCATGTCCAGCAAGGATGGCTCACCCAGCAGCAACAAGTGGAACGTGGCGTCTTGGTTGTCGTTCAGGGCAAGCTTGGTCAGCAGACTCAGCGCATCGTCGCCAAGCTCATGGGCACTGTCGACGATCAGCACCACAGTGCGTGATTGTCGATGCAGTGCGGCGAAATAACGCTGCAACGCGGCCTTCAGATCGGCAAGCGTGGCCTGCTCTGGAAAGTCCAGCACGAAGGCCTTGAACATGTCTTCCAGCAGCTGACTCGGCGTCGTCAGCAATGTAGCGCGGATTCGGGCAACCACCTGATCGCGGTCTGCGTGGCGGGCAAAGAAATCGCCGAGGGTCGTTTTGCCGCTGCCAGCGGGTCCGGTCAGGGCTACAATGTCTTCGCTCTCACGAGCCAGCAGCTGCATCTGGTCGAGGCTCGCACGACGCATAGCACCGGGAAAAAGACTCTCCAGCGGGGTGTCCGATGCAAAGGGGTCTGTCGTCAGCCCCAGATCTGCCAGTCGCTCATTCAGATTTCGCACAGGTGCTCTTTCGCCTCCAGTGTCTGTTCCAGCAGCGCGGCGTCAATACCGCTTTCGATGACGGCGTGCCCCAGCCCGCGCATCAGAATGAATCGAATCTTGCCACCCACAACTTTTTTGTCAAAGGCCATAAGGCGCATGTAGTCCGCCACACTGATTTCGGCAGGGGGCACCACCGGCAGTCCGGCGCGTTGCAAAAGCGCCTTGGCACGCCGGGCTTCAGCACTGCTGATCCAGCCCAGGCGCACCGACAAGTCCGCCGCCATGACCATCCCTGCAGACACAGCCTCACCGTGCAGCCACGCGCCATAGCCCATGGCATTTTCGATCGCGTGTCCGAATGTGTGACCAAGATTCAGCAGAGCGCGCACGCCCCCTTCCTTCTCGTCGGCCGCCACGATGCGTGCCTTGTCCTGGCAGCTGACTCTGACGGCTTCTGCCAGGAGACTCTGTTCGCCTGCGACCAGTCCGTCGACATTGGCCTCCAGCCACTCGAAAAACGGCAGATTGTCGATCAGCCCATACTTGATCACTTCAGCAAGGCCGGCCTTGAGCTCTCGACCTGGCAGCGACTTCAGCACCTGAGTATCCGCTACCACACATTGTGGCTGATAGAAGGCGCCGATCATGTTCTTGCCCAGCGGGTGGTTGACGCCAGTCTTGCCGCCCACCGAGGAATCCACCTGTGACAACAAGGTTGTTGGCACCTGGATGAAATTGACGCCGCGCTGATAAGTGGCCGCTGCGAACCCGGTGATGTCACCAATCACGCCTCCGCCAAGCGCGACCAGGGTAGTGCTGCGCTCGTGACGCTCTGCCAGCAGCTTGTCATAGATGAGCGACAGCGTCTGCAGCGTTTTGGTATGTTCGCCATCGGGCAATACCAGTGTGTCGCACTGCACATCGCCCAGGGCCTCGCGTACTGCGCCAAGATACAGAGGCGCCACGACTTCATTGGTAACGATCAGCGCACGACGCCCCTTCACGAAAGGTCGCAGCAGATTCGTTTGCGCCAGCAAGCCCTGGCCAATGAAGATGGGATAGGCGCGCTCGCCCAGACTGACTTCCAGCGTAATCATCTTTCAATCCACCTTGGCGGGTTCAGCGGCCCAGCGTTCCTGCAACTGGCGAACAATTTCCGTACTGACTGAACGCGGGCTGCGTCGACTGGTGTCGATGGTCACATGCGCTGTCTCACGATAGAGGGGTTCGCGAATCTTGATGAGTTCCTTGATCTTGGCGAGGGGATTCTCGGTCTGCAGCAGGGGCCTGTTCTTGTCTTTGCCTGTGCGCTCGAGCTGCTGGGCCACGGACGCACGCAGATATACCACTGTGCCACGCGAGTGCAGGTTGCGACGGCTCTCCGGCGCCAGTATTGCGCCACCGCCCGTGGCCAGGATGATGCCTTCACGCTGTGTCAACGTATCGATCATGCGGGCTTCACGAATGCGAAAGCCCTGCTCGCCTTCCACGTCAAAAATCCAGGGAATGTCCGCGCCTGTCACGAACTCGATCTCGCGGTCGGAATCGTGGAACGGCATGTTGAGCGCAGTGGCCAGGAGCCGACCGATGGTGCTCTTGCCAACACCCATCGGTCCGATCAGGAAAATGTTCTCGCGCCTGTCCATTCGCTGCTGCTGCCCCGCCGGTTCTTGAAAGTCCGGCATTGTAACCTTGGCAGCCGGGCAAAATCACGGGAGTTCGCTCAGCGCGTGTTGATCTCCGCAATGATGCGGGGAGTGATGAAAATCAGCAGCTCAGTACGACGATTTTCGTTGTTGGTGCGCTTGAACAGACGTCCAAGGTAGGGCACATCGCCCAGCAGCGGGGTCTTGGTTTCCGTGGTCGTGGTTTCTTCCCGGAATACTCCGCCCAGAACAATCGTGTCGCCGTTTTCCACGAGCACGCTGGTGTTGATGGAATTGGTGTTGATTGCCGGCACCGCGCCGGTGCCTGCCGCCACGGAATCCTGATGAATGTCGAGCTGCATGATGATGCGTCCGTCCGGCGTGATCTGAGGCGTTACTTCCAGCGAAAGCACCGCATCGACAAACTCGGTGGTAGAGCCACCTGCCGTGCCGCCAGCCTGTGCCTGATAGGGTATGCGGACACCAGACTGGATCGTTGCCGTCACCTTGTCCTGCGTGGTGACTTTCGGACGCGCAATCACTTCGCCATTGCCACTGCTCTCAAGCGCGGACAACTCAAGCTCGATGAGACCACTGTTGCTGGTGAAGCCCACGGAGAAAGACGAGGCACTTTCGTCCTGTACTCCCAGATCCACTGCCAGAGCATCGGGGAATGACGTGGTACCAATCGGGATCGGTATAGCCGCAATTGCCTGGGCCACTATGGAACCAATCAAGCTGGGGTCAGTACCGTCCTGCAAGGCCTGCACGCGCGCAGCTTCGCCAGCAGCCAGCGCCTCCTGAATCGCCGAGGCTTCGGCAACGCGGTTGTTCTGTTGTTCCAGGGCGGCACCTTGATTGCCGCCGTAACGGAAACCGTCACTGGAATCCGTGCGCCCGGCTCCGCCCCAGCGGATGCCCAGGTCGCGCCCGAAGTCGGTGGAAACGTTCACGATTCTGGCTTCAATCAGGACCTGCCGTACCGGCACGTCGAGCTTGCTGAGCAGCTCGCGCACTTCATCCAGCTTTTCCGCGACGTCCCGGATGATGATGATATTGGTCCGCGCATCCACAGTGGCGCTGCCCCGACTGGAAAGCACGCCCGTGGCGCCCGACTCGGCCGGCACGCCGGGAGCTGCAGGTGCTGCGGGGTCTGCCGCAGGGGCAGAAGCCGCCCCACTGCCAGTCGGCGAACCTGTCAGCAGCATCAGGATATTCGCTGCGTCGGCGTAATTGACCTGGATGTATTCGGTCTGCAATGGAGCCAGCGCCTGGGCCTGACGACTCGCATCCAGAGCCTGCTGTTCCTGTGCAGCAATCTCGTTGGCCGGAGCTACATAGAGCACATTGCCCACCAGACGCTTGTCGAGGTTGCGTGACTGCAGCACCAGATTCAGTGCCTGATCCCAGGGCACATCCTGCAGCTGCAGCACGGAGCGCACATCGATATTCTGGAAGCTGAGCGACACCAGACTTCCTGAAAACTGCGAAGCCGGGTCTGCATTGGCCGCCGCAGAACCCGGCGGGGTCACACTTACGGTGTATTGCCGACCCTGCTGGTAAGCCACGTATTCGTATTGCCCGTTGAGGTCAATCGCGATCGTCGCGTTGCCGCGCTGGGGGTAGACATCGACAGTATTGACGGGCGTAGCAAAGTCAGTCACGTCAAAGCGTCTGTTGAGACGTTCTGGCACCGCAGTGCCGGCAAATTCCAGATACACTCGGCTGCCAACCTGCTCCACATTGCCCACGATCTGGTCGTCGCTCAGCGTGATGACGATCTGCCCTTCATTGAGATCGTTACCGCGCCGGAAAGCAACGTCAGCAATGGCAGGACCATCGGACGCCGGCTCCTGAACGACCTGCGCCTCAACAGTTTCTGCAGGGGCCGCGGCGACGACATTGTCGCCGCCCAGATGAACTACCAGGGTATTGCCTTCGATGCGGGTCTGGTATTCGACTGGGGACACCAGATTGAATACAAGTCGCGTGCGGTCACTGGTTTCCAGCACCATCACACTTTGGGCATTGCTGGCCCCCAGATCAAACCGACGTTCCGCCAGACTGCTCTGCACGTTGCTGAGGTCGATGGAAATACGTGCGGGGTCAGTCTGGGTAAACCCTGTGGGTTCTGGCGGAATGCCGTCGAATTCGAGTCGCACTTCGATGCTGTCTCCCGGCAGATTCGCGAAGCCGATGCTGTTCAGTGTCACAGCATCCTGTGCCTGCGCGAACGCGGCGAGGACACTCAGAACCACCAACACAAGGCCTCTCAGCCACCATCCAGCCAATGCGGGCTGTCTGGCACTTGAAGTCATCGTCACTGTAGCCATTCTCAAATCACCTGTTGTGGCAGCGTTGTGCCCGCTGCTGAAAAATTCCGTGCATTTCACGCGTCATTCCCCTCACCGTTGCAGGACAAGCGTGCGCGGTCGTTCCACCCAGCCGCCGTCCCCTGCAGGGACGATTTCCACCAGCTCCACTTCGCCGGATGTCACGCGGGCAATCCGACCGTGGTTGCGCCCCATGTAATTGCCAACCCCGACACGGTGCAGAGTGCCGTTCATGTCCCGGACCAGCGCGATGTAGGTGCGATCCCGGGTAATCATCCCAACCATCGTCAAGTCCGTAAGCGCGAACTCCTCCAGTACCTCTGGCGTACGATCGAAGTCTGGCTGCACCAGATTCACGGGTGCTTCTGCCTCGCCCGTACCTGCCATGATCGGCACATCGAAGGGACTGCGCATCGACGCGGCACTGTATGTGAATACTTCGTAGGGCTGGAATTCCGGCATCGGTTCAATTGGCCCGCCCGGACGCAGGGACACTTCCACGATGAACTGCTGCAAGTCATCCATTGCCGTTTGCCGCCCGCAGGCAGCAAGCAGCAGACTCAGCGCTGCCAGCAGCGCCCAGCGCAACAGACCGGCGCAGAAAAGGGAGTCAAGGCGCTGCGGCACTTTGCGCCTCCTCTTGCTCTTGTTCCTGCTCTTCCTCGTCCTGCTGTTCTTCCTCTTCCGTCCTGTACCGATAGGTCTTCGCGGTAATGCTCATGGTGAGCGCCGTGCGATTGTCAGGAGCGATAATCTCGAAGTCGTGCAATGTGACGATACGCGGCAGACTGGCAACGCCACTGACGAAAGTTCCAAAGTCGTGGTAATTGCCCTGCACTTCCACTTGAATGGGTTGCTCGATGTAGAACTCCAGTTCCACTTCAGAGTCCAGTTCAATGCGCGCGAAAGTCATGACCTGCCTGGGTATTTTCGGACCAGTTAAAACTTGAGAGTATGGCTCCCTCAACCGAGGTGAGACATGAAGAAGAGTCGATTTACTGAAGAACAGATTGTGAAGATGTTGCGCGAAGCCGATCGCACGACAGTGGCCGCTGTATCA
>CAMCRC010000069.1 GCA_945877175.1 Klebsiella pneumoniae
CAGCGTGTCCTGACCAGCCCCGCCCCGCAGCGCTTGGCGCCGTGCGAAGTGCGGTTCGCGGGCAAGCCCGCTCCCACAGCTCCTACAGGCGGTAGCGCAGCTTCACCACCCAGTTGTCCACGACTTGATCAAACCACGCATGCTCGAACATCCCCGCGTAGTCGTCCTCGAAGGTGCGCGCCAGATTCCCGCCCCGCGTATACACGAAGAACAGGTCCGACAGTGGCGCTATCTCCCAGCGGTAGCGTGCCTGAAAGCTCATGCGGCTGATGGCGAAATCGTCCGTGCCGGCTGTCACATCGCCGGTTTGCACCAGCGACTCCACCCGCGATGCATCCACCTGGTAGAAACGATTCTCGAAGGCCTTGATGCCCGTCCACTGCATGGAAAAACGCAGCTGTTGCTTGGCATTGATGAAGTAGTCCAGCTCCGCGCGCGGCGCCCACTCATTGGCCTCGAAGGCTGTCATGCGGCCATTGCCCTGGTGGATCAGCCAGGCCTCGCGGTCGATATAGCGCGCGTTGACGTCCACCGACAGGCGATCATTCGGGTTCCAGGTGATGCCCGCGTTGTAGCTCAGATTCTGCAGGCCCAGATCCTCCTGCCCGGCATTCACGCCCACGGTCCACGACAGCGGCAGCGCCCGGTCGCTGCGCCACGACGCATCCACGGCCCAGCGCTCGGGAATCTTGAACGTGCCGTTGCCGCGACTCAGGGTGTCGTCGACACGCGGCGGGAAGTAGCGCAAGGTGGTGCTGAACGAGTCGTTGTCGAGGAAGGTCAGATTCTCGGTGTAGAAGAAGCCCAGACGTACGGGGCGTCCATCGGTGTTCCACTGATTGTTGACCTGCACGGTGCGGGAACGGGAGCGCAGGCCGGGAAGGTCGGACTGCGAGATATTGAACCGGTAGTCACCCTGCACCAGGTCGTTGCGAGTGAGAAAGCCGATGTCGTTCAGCTGCAGCTCGTCGTCCATGTAGGTGGCGGTGAGCGAGTGCTGCACGCCGCGTGCGGGCCGGAAGTCCAGGTCGAAATAAGCGCCACTGCCGGTGACATCGCGTACGTCGCTGTGCACCAGCTGGCCGTCGAAGATCCAGCGGTTGTCGACCGAGAAATAGTGCAGGTCCACGCCGTTGACCATCGCGTCGCTGTCCGGATAAGCCAGGTTGCTGCCGAACCAGCCCATGGCGCGGCGACCGCCGCCAGCGGTGTCTTCGTACAACAGGCGGCCTATGGCGAAGTCGCGGCCCTGGGCTTCCAGCGTGACGCGGCTGCCATCGGCCCGGGTGCCGCGCACCAGGGAGTCGTCCTCCGAGGCGAGCAAGGTGCCATAGCGCCAGTTTCCAGACTGTCCGGTCACTTTCGCCGCACCAAGCAGGTCGGTGGGACGACTGAGATCGGTGGGAATCACACTGACGCCAGCGGGCACTGTGAAACTGGCCTGCCGACCGATGCGCCGGGTGTTCAGCAGTGTCGTGGGGCCGAAGCCGCCACCGCCATCGCGGGGCGAGGTACTGAAGACGTCCTGCCCTTCGAGAAAGAACGTGCGCTTCTCTTCGAAGAAGGTTTCGAACGCGCCAAGGTTCACCACCACATCGTCGGACTCCACCGTGCCGAAGTCAGGGTTCAGCGTGGCCGACAGTTGCAGGTTCGAGCTGGGCCGCCAGTACACGTCGGCGCCCACTCGGTAGTCGGTGGTGTTCTTCATGTCGTCGAAGGTGGCCGAGCTGTAGGGATAGAACGTGAACTGGGTGGCGGGATTCACGCCGGTGAGTTCGTATTTCTGGAATGCGGAGAGGTATTCGCTGTTGGTGCCCGGCAGCGCGGGCCAGGAATAGGTCTCGCCCCGGGCTGCCACCATGCGCTCGGTATACAGGCCGATGCGGCGGGTGCTGCCCGACTGGGGCAGGGACATCATTGACCAGGGAATCCAGATCTCAGCCACCCAGCCTTCGTCGGTCTCGCGGGTCACCGCATCCCAGGGGCCGTCCCACTGCCGGTTGATCTGGCGTTCCGGCAGGATGGTGCCATCCGAGAAGGTGCCGCCCAGATTCATGCGCAGGAAGTACCCGTACAGACCTTCGCCCGACGCGTCGATGGAGATGACATAGCCGTCGCGCTGAATGCCCGCGTCACGGGAACTCATGCGCGCCACCAGCGTGGCCGGGTCCTGATAGTTCATCACGCCCACATAGATGCCGCGTTCGGTGTAGAAAATGCGCGAGTGGGTCTCGACGGGCGCGGGTTCGAGAGTGTCTGGCTGGATCACGCGCATGCCGTCGATAACCGGCAGCGACTGCCACACCGGCTCATCGAGATAACCATCGAGGGTGATGTCGATCTGGGCGTGCTCGTAGCGCGGCAGCGTGGGGAGCGGTTCGGCGGCGTGGGTTGCTGCGGACAGGCCGAAGAGGCCGAGGGCGGCTAGGCGGAAGGGTGGGGTCATGGTCTCTCTCATTATTGTTGTAGGAGCGGGCTTGCCCGCGAAACATACATCACTCCTGCAAAGTACGCCCAGCTCCCTGACATGACACGCCGTGAACCCATCCATGGGGGCTCGCCATCCGCCGTCCTGGCGGCTGACGGTCATGCCAGGGAGCTGGGCGTACTTTGCCTCAACTTCTGTGCCGCGGCGGGCAAACCCGACAGTGGAGGCGGAGAGGGACGCTTTGCAGCACCGCGATTCCTGAACGAAGCTACGCACCCTCACCGAGTGAAAGCGGCGCCTGCGCTTGCGTCGCTCAGCCTGGCGGAAGCCGGCCCTGTGGGAGCGGGCTTGTCCGCGAGGGGTGGCACAGATCTGAGGCCGTCTGCCCGGGGCGGGCCTTGCAGACCGTCGCCCGCCAGGGCCGGTTTTTGCTCCTGCAAAACCGGCCCTGGCGCCATCCATGGCGGTCGGAAGGCGGGCGCCGAGCTTACAGGGACGTACTCGTGGCGTGTCTGCAAGGCCCGGCCCGGGCAGACGGCACAATGCGGAGTACCAGTTCGCGGGCAGGCCCGCTCCCACAAGGTCGGGGGTATGCCTGCTCCCACTAGGTCAGGGGCCGATCAGCTGCCCAGACGATACCGCAATTTCACCACCCAGTTGTCCACAATCTGATCCTGCCACGCATGCTCGAACAGCCCCGTGTAGTCATCCTCGAACGTACGCGCCAGATTTCCCCCCCGTGTGTACACGAAGAACAGGTCCGACAGCGGCGCTATTTCCCAGCGATAGCGCGCCTGGAAACTCATGCGGCTGATGGTGAAATTGTCGCTGCCCGCCGTCAAGTCGCCAGTCTTTTTCAGATCATTCAAGCCCGTGGCGTCCACCTGGTAGAAACGACTCTCGAAGGCCTTGATGCCCGTCCACTGCAGCGCGAACCGCAGCTGCTGCTTGGCATTGATGAAATAATCCATGGACAGTCGCGGCGCCCACTCGTTGGCTTCGAAGCTTGTCATGCGACCTCTGCCCTGGTGGATCAGCCAGGCTTCGCGGTCCACATAACGATTGTTCAGGTCTACCGCAAAGCGATCGTTCGGCTGCCAGTTGAAGCCGATGTTGTACGCCAGGTTCTGCTCGCCCAGTTCCTCCTGCGTGCTGCTGAGTCCCACATTCCAAGAAAATGGCCGCGACTCGTCACTGCGCCAGTTCACGTCAGCGGCCCAGCGGGCCGGCAGGCGGAAACTGCCATTGCCGCGGCTCAGGCGGTCGTCCACCCGCGCCGGGAAATAACGGATATTGGTGTTCAGCGCCGTATTGTCGAGAAAGTTCAGGCCCTGCGTCAACGCGACGCTGAGCCGCACGGGACGGCCTGCGGTATTCCATTCATTGCCGATGTTCAGGGCGCGGTAACGCGAACGCAGCCCCGGAATATTCGATTCATTGATGTTCAGTCGGTAGTCCAGCTGCATCAGATCATTGCGCTGCACGAAGCCGATGTCGTTCAGCTCCAGTGTGTCGTCGAACCAGGTGCCCGTGATGTTGTGCTGAAGGCGCCGGTCGGGCCGATAATCCAGATCGAAGAAGCCGCCCTTGCCGGTGACGTCATTCACGTCGCTGTGGATGAGCTGCCCATCGAACACCCAGCGGGTGTCGGCCGAGAAATAGTGCAGGTCTACGCCATTGACGGTGGCAGAGCGGTCAGGGTGCGACATGTCGCTGCCGAACCAGCCAATGGCACGGCGTCCGCCGGAGGTGGTGTCTTCATAGAGCAGTCGTCCTATGGCAAAGTCGCGGCCCTTGGCCTGCAGGTTCACCCGCGAACCATTGGTCAGCGTGCCGCGCAGTACGGAGTCGTCTTCCGATGCCAGCAGCGTGCCGTAACGCCAGTTGCCGGCCTGACCAGTGACCTTGCCGGCCGCCAGCAAATCGGACGGTCGGCTCTGGTCGGTGGCAATCACGCTGACGCCCGTGGGGATGGTGAAGCTGGCCTGTCGCCCGATGCGCCGCGTGTTGAGAAGCGTCGTGGGCGGTCCGCCGAAACCGCCGCCACGCGACGAGGTCACGAATACGTCCTGGCCTTCCAGAAAGAACGGGCGTTTTTCTTCGAAGAAGGTTTCGAAGGCGCCCAGATTCACCACCACGTCATCGGACTCCACCGTGCCGAAGTCCGGGTTCAGCGCCGCAGACACCTGCATATTGGAACTGGGCCGCCAGTACAGGTCGGTGCCCACGCGGTAATCCGTTGCGTCTTTCATGTCGTCGAAGGTCGATGACACATACGGGTACAGCGTGAACTGTGTGCTGGGGTTGACGCCGCTCAGCTCCACCTTGTGAAAGGCGGACAGGAATCCTGCACTGTTGCGGGGCAGCGCAGGCCAGGACCAGGTCTCGCCGCGCGCGGCCACGACACGCTCGATGTAGATGCCCATGGTGCGGGCTGCGCCTTCATCCGCCTGGGGCAGACTCATCATGGACCAGGGCAGAAACATTTCCGCAGACCAGCCATCGTCGAGCGATACCGCCGCCGAATCCCAGGGCCCGTCCCACTGCCGGTTGATCTGGCGCTCGGGCAAAACGGTGCCGTCGTTCAGAGAACCACCCAGATTGATCCGCAGAAAATAGCCATAAAGGCCGGTGCCGGAAGGGTCCACGACGAAGCCATAACTGTCGCGCTGCGACTGCGCATCGCGGGAACTCATGCGTGATACCAGCGTTTCTGCGGGCTGGTAATTCATCACACCCACATAAATGCCACGGTCGTTGTAGAACACGCGGGTGTGAGTCTGGAAAGGCGCAGGCTCCATGGTGTCGGGCTGTATGATCTGCATGTTGTCGATGACGGGCAGGGTGTCCCAGATTGCTTCATCGAGCCGGCCGTCCAGCACGAAGGCAGCCTGCTCACTGCTGACGCGCGTCAGGGGCGTAGGACGATCGAAAGGAACAATGTCTTCCTGGGCCAGCACTGGCAGCGGGCTGAGGGCGATTGCCGCGAACATCAGCAGGCGGCGTGTGGATACTGCAAAGGGAATGGCAACAGGCGACGAAGAAGGCTGGATCACTGGCAGTCTCTACTGAATGTTCTGCTACGAGGTGCCAAGACACCCACAGGAATGGAACGCTTGCTCGGAGTCTAACAGCGAAAACCCTGCGGCGTCTTCCCCTCTGAGCACGGCGCAGAGGGACTCTGATCAACGCGCCTGCAGAATGACCTCGACATTCAGAAGCTCCTCTGCCCGGCGAATCTGCAGTTGCACCTCGTCGCCTGGCGCAGCCTCGCGCAGGAAATTGGAATATTCCTGCAAGGTCGTGATGGGAGTGCCATTGAACTGCACCAATATGTCGCCTGCCTGCAGGCCCGCCGCCTCCGCTGCACCACCAGGGGTCACGCCGGAAATCTGCACACCCTCGCCTGCATAATTGAATTCTGGAATCGTTCCCAGCGACGCCGCACGCGCACCCGCCACCGCTTCGGTGGCACGCACGGGGGCATTGCTGAGAGTCACCCGCAGCGGCTGATCGCGCATGGCCAGATAGACGATGGCTTCTTCCACCCACAGGGCAATGTCGGACATGCCGGCCAGATCAAGCTTGTCAGGTGTGTCTGATGGCCGGTGATAGTCGGTGTGCAGTCCACTGAACAGATGCAGCGCGGGAATGCCGGCCTCGAGAAATGCGACGTGGTCACTGCCCGCCACGGACTGGGCGGGAAACTGTGAAGTGACGCCGATGGTGAAACCGATGCCCTGGGCCATGAACGGCCACTCGTACGCACTCTCGGAGCCGAACACCTGCAGGGTACGCCCTTCCAGGCGGCCGACACTGTCCATGTTCAGCATGGCGAACAGCGATTGCGTGGAATAGGGCGCTGGCGGGTTGGCAACGAAGTGCCGCGAGCCCAGCAGCCCTGCTTCCTCGCCGGAGAAGGCGACGAACACGACGGGCCGGCGTGGCGTGAAGGCTTTCTGCAGCTTGCGGGCCACGTCGATCATGATGGCCACGCCCGAGGCATTGTCGTCGGCACCGGCAAACACCGCCACGCTGCCATCGGCGGCGGTCTCTACGCCCAGATGATCGTAGTGAGCCCCGAGCACGATGGGCGAGTCCTGCAGCGCCACATCGGTGCCAGGCAGCACGCCGATGACATTGCTGAGCGTCACTGTCTGGCCATCGGGCAGCGTCTGCTGCCAGGAGCTCAGATAAGAGCCTCCTGGCGCCTCCAGACCGGCGGCTTCGAACTGGCCGGCAATATAGGCGGCGGCACGTTCCAGCCCGGCACTGCCAGGCGCGCGGCCCTGCATCTGGGGATCGGTGAGTGCATCGACGTGGGTCTGCAGACTGTCAGGCAGGTATTTGGGCGGCAGCTCCGCCAGCGGTGCGCGCGGGGGCAGCAGGGCCAGTGCCACGCTGGCGTCCAGGCCGGGCTTGCGCCACAGCAGCGGCGAGTCGGGGCTTTCCCATTGGCCCTTCACGTCATTGGTGGGCTCGCTGCCCACAAAACTCAGATAGGAATACTTGCCGTAATGCGGCAACTTCTCGGTGAGCCCCGGCATCGCGGCGGCGGAATCGGCGTGAATCCACCCCAGGGTCAGCTCGGGGTCATCCGGATGAATGGCGGTCAGCACGGTGCTGCGATTGGCATAGGGCAGTTCGCTGCCCATCAGGGTCAGGCCCGCGTCAGAGAAGCGCACGCCGTAATAGCTGACAGCCTCTTCCACGATGCGCGACGCAGGATTCTCTCGCCCCATGATCCACACAGACTTGTCAGACGGCAGCAGCGTGAAGTCTTCCGCCATGACAATCTCGGCAGTGACGGACGGGTCGTTGCTGAAGAACTCGGCCATGGCAATCCACTGGTCGCGCTCCTGCTGCGGCACGACGAACACAATCTGCTGGGCGCCGAACATCTGCCTCAGCGTGGGGGGCAGTTCCGCCACATCAAGGCGGCGGAAAACGTCGAAGTACGGGTCCACCACCACTGCCTGCAGCGCCGCAAAGCGGGGCACCTCGAAACTCGCTTCCGCGCCCTCCAGCAGCACGTCGACCACTTGCGCGTCGGTCTCGCCTTCGTAATAAAGGGCAACCGGCACTTTCAGCGCATAGGGCTGGGTGCTCTGTGTCTGCCGCACGATAATCTGCGCGCTGTCTTCAACACCCTGGTGTGTCACGGTGACGGCCAGCTCTGGTGCGCCGGTGCGCTCGACCCACTGCGCGAAGAAGCCGCTGAGATCCTTGCCACTGTTGCGGGAGAAGATGGCTTCGATGTCGGCGAAGGAAGTGCGCATGAAACGCCGCTCGGTGTACAGGTCCTGCAGGCTCTTGATGAACAGCGCATCGCCAAGTTCCAGGCGCAGCATGTGCCACAGCATCAGCGTCTTGCCATAGCCGATGGCCTGGGACGCCGCGGAGTTGCGCGAAGTGAACTGGCTCAGCGGAAAATCGGCAGCGTCGGTGACGAAGCTGCGATAGCGGCCGAGCATGTCCTTGCGATACTCGCCGCCGGCCGCGTTCATTTCCTGGAACAGGTGATCGGCCAGATAGGCCGTCAGCCCTTCGCTCCAGTTGCCGGTCTCGTAGTCCGGGTATACCGAGTTGCCCCACCAGTTGTGCAGAATCTCGTGGGGATAGGACGATTCCAGAATGAACGGGAAGCGAATGATCTGCTCGCCCAGCAGCGTGAACGAGGGCATGCCGTAACCGGTTTCCCAGAAATTTTCGACGAGCGCGAACTTGCTGAAGGGATAGTCCCCGATCATCGGTTCGTAAAGTGCCAGATATCTTTCCGTGGCATCCAGATAGCGGGTAGCGAGATTGCCGTCCGGCGTGCGCAGATAGGCCAGCAGGTCCACGTCGCCGCTTTGAACTGTGTAGGTGGTGAAGTCGGCGGCGATCAGATAGACCTCTTCCATCGCCTGTTCACTGCGCCAGAAGTTCGTACGCTGCTCGGAATCGCCCTGACTTACGGCCGTCCACTGCTGCGCGGCGCCGCTGAATTCGACGCTCATGTCGAAGCTCATCAGCCCGGCCTGGAAGTCGGGTACCCACACGCTGCTGTGGTCGAGGTAGACGCCCCGCGTGTCGATGATGCCGGTGGTGGAGGAGAAGCTCTGGGCGTATTCGGCGCTGAGCTGGCGCGCATCGGTGTTGATGTTGCCGGAGTAGCTCAGACTGATCTGCTCACTGCCGTCGGTAATGGTCAGTCGATAGGCATTGCTGGGGGCGATCTCGCGACCCGCGTCGGCGTCACCCGGCGTCTGCGCAGAAGGCAGCGCTTCGATGCTGAAATTGCTGCCTTCCAGCGAATGCAGGCTGAGCGCCTGATTGAGTCGGAACTCAAAAGTGCGGGGACTATCTTCGGACACGGGCAGTGTGAGCGTGTCCGTCACCGCGATGCTGCTGGCCGAAGGGTCGAGTGTCACTTCCAGCGAATGATGCAGGGCGCTCTGCTGTGCGTGCGCAGCGCTGGCGAGCAGCAGGCTGAGCAACAAGAGAAGCATGTAATTGCTGCGCGTCATCGAAATCACCTCGTGAAAGATGGCAACCACCACCACTGACTGTTGGAGCGGGCTTGCCCGCGAACACCACCCTCTTGCAGGAGCGGGCCCTGCCCGCGAACCGACCAAGCAGGAACCTTTCGCGGGCAGGCCCGCTCCTACAGGCTCCGGGCAGAACCCGTTCGCGGGCCGGCCCGCTCCCACAAGGCCCGCTCCTGCAGGCTTCGTTGTTACAGGCCCAGCAGTTCCCGCGCCCGCGCGTCATTCCAGTCCGCCATATAGATCTGCGAGCTGCCATCGGGCGTGCGCGTCGTGCTCCAGGCCAGCTTGTCGCCCTGCGGCGTAAACACCGGCAGGATGTCCGTGCCTTCGGTGTTGGTCACGCGAATCGGGTCACGCAGGCCCTGCGCATCCACCATGAACAGTTCGAAATTGGCATGACCCAGCACGTTGCTGGAATAAATGATGTAGTCGCCGCTCGGGTGGAAGTAGGGGCCCCAGGACACCATCGCCGAGTCCGTCAGCTGCCGCGCGTTGCTGCCGTCCACATCCATGGTCCAGATCTCGGCACTGTTGCCATCCGGGTTGAAGCGACGCCAGACAATCTGCTGGTCGTCGGCACTGAAAAACGGGCCACCGTCATAGCCGGGCGAGAAGGTCAGCTGCTCGATGTTGCTGCCGTCGGCGTCCATGATGTAGAGGTCCATGAAATAGGACGCATCGTCTTCAAACAGGCGCTGCTCTGCCTGGCTCAGCGGGCGGCTGTAGGCTTCGCGGTTCGAGGCAAACAGGATCTTCGAGCCATTGGAAGAATAGGATCCTTCCGCATCATAGCCCCGGCTGTTGGTGATGTTCACCACGTCGCTGCCATCGGCATTGGCGACGTACATGTCGTAGTGTTCGTCGTAGTCCCAGGCATAGCCACGCTGCACGGGGCTGGCGCGCATCTCGATCTCGCGCTGCTGCTTGCCGAGGGCATCGGGGTCTTCATGGGTGGAGGCGAACATCACCTTGTCTTCGGTGGGGTGTATCCACGAGCAGGTCGTGAGGCCAGTGCCGGGCGAGACCAGTGTAGTCGTGCCGGCCAGAATGTCGCGCACGAAGATCTGGTAGAACGGGTTCTCGCCCTCCAGCTCAGCCTGATAGATGATCCGCTGGCCGTCGGCGCTGAAATAGCCTTCACCGGAGCGCTTGCCCTCGGTGATCAGCTGGTGGGTGTTGAGCAGCAACTCGCTCTCGTAGAGCGGACCCTCGGCAGCGGCGGCCGCCGGGGGCGTGTAGGGAGCAGAGGCGCCTGCGGCACCGTCTGCGCCGGCCTCGGCAACGGCTTCCGCGGCGGGAGCCGGCTCAGTCGTCGCCACTGTCGTGGCTTCCTGGCTGCAGGCTGCCAGAAGCAGTGCTGCGGTGATGACCCCTGCTGTCTCGAATCGCATTGCCGTATTCCTCTGGAAAGTGAAGATCTGCGGGCAGTGTAGCAGGGCCTGCAAGAAGGCTTCAATCAAGAACAGTTCTCATTAATTCACCGCCATGAAAAAGGGGCCGGAACCCGCAGACTCCGACCCCCTCGCATTGCAATCGCATCGACTCAGTTGCCGACTCTGTCCCACTGTGCCGCCGGTGCCGGCGCTTCGCTGCCAACCGGCCTGAACGCTTCGCTGTACAGGAAGAAATCTGTCAGCACGGCGCGCAGGTGGATGGAGGCATTCAGGTTGTCGACGACTTCCGAGCCCAGCTTGGGCTGCGCGAGCACGAAGCTCACAGCCGCACCGGCCTTCTTAAGATCGTCGAGAATCACCTGCTCGAACTCGTTGGTGCTGCCTGCCAATGTCTTGCTGACGTTCTGCATGGCCTGCAACATGTCTACCAGTGTGGGGCGTGGATGCGGGCCAGGGCCCGACTCATCCTGGGGCGGACGTCCCTGCGCGGCGTAGGCCAGCAGGAACTCGTAACCCGATTCAATCGTGTCGATATCGTCTTCCAGATTGTTCACGCTGATGCTTACTCCGGCTTCCACTTGTTGGTGTCGTGGTTTTCTTTCATTTCTGCTTCAGAGATCCAGCCAGTGACCATGGAGCGTGTGTAGAAACGCTTCTCGGGACGGACGGCGAAGTAGATGTGGATGGCGGTGAAGGCAATCAGACCCAGTGTGGCAGTGCCGTGCAACAGGAAGTAAATGCCCAGTGAACCTTCATCAGACACGCTGGGACGTTCCCACCATGGAGAATTGATGTTCAGGAACAGGATGACGCCAGTCGCAACCACTGCAACAACCAGCACGGTCATCGCCCAGTGCATGCCCTTCTGTTCGAAGGAGTACTTGCCTGGCTTGATGCTTTCGTCAAAGGGTTCCTTGAAATCGGCTGGTCCGAGAAGCATGGACTTGAAGTCCTGCCAGAACATGGCGCGAATGATGTGGAACACACACACGAAAGTCAGCACCAGGCCGGCGATCCAGTGAATGTTCAACCAGGAGATGCGGAGGCCGACAATTGGCGCAATGCCAGTGGCGATCAGTACGAGAACACTGCCGGCCATGATCCAGTGGAATGCACGGTCGATAGCGTCGTGACGGTTGACACGCTTGCCTTCAGAAGACGGGAGCGCTTTCTTTTTCGCCAACGCTGCCATGAAAATGGCGTGAGCAGCCAGCAGCACAAAGGCAGCGACAGAAATCACCCACAGCAGATCCCAGGACACGCCCAGAATCACTTCCTCTCCCCAAACGTCCTGCCGGTAACGAATAATATCCACAGTCCAAGTCCTCAATTTTTTTATGTATTGTTATTTTCCAAACGAAGGCCTGCCACTCGCGCCTGCTGGCGGCCTTGCTCGAAGCAACGCTGCCAGGACGCGGGCGCAGGCCCGATTTGGATTACACGACGTGTCCGCGAACAGCCCTGTTCACAAGATTTTCCATCAAGGGCATCTTGAAATGGTTGAAGTTCAGCGGCTGAGCACCTTCTGTAGCCAGACTGGCGACTTGATCAGCTGTTTCCTGATTGCGTGCCTTGCCTCGGATTGCCGACTCGATGCTGCTCAGTCTGCGCGGCGTGCACTGTACAGCACCTGCCACCAGACGGGCATCTTCGATCACGCCGTTGTTCACTCGCATGGCAGCAGCGATGCTGACCAGCGCGAAGTCCCAGACATTGCGGTCTGCCACTTTCTCGAAGTAGAACTCGGCATTGGCCCACTTGGCCGGGATGCGGACGGCAGTCAGGATGTCCCCTGCGCCGAGCACGGTCATGTGCGTAATGTCGAGGTTCGGACCGACGAAGAAGTCTTCGGCATCCACCACGCGCTCACCGGAGGCATTGCGGATGACCATCTGTGCTTCCAGAGCGACCAGGGCCGGGCCCGTGTCGCTTGGAGTCACGGCCACACAACGGCTGGTGTTGAACAGCGCGTGTTCGCGGTTCATGCCTTCCGGAGTGTCGGCGTAGCACAGGTTGCCGCCGGCGCGGTAGCAGTTCAGACCACGGCGGTAGTACCAGCAGCGCGCGTCCTGCGCGACGTTGCCAGCCAGGGTTCCCACGTTGCGGATCTGCGGGCTGGCCACACGGCCGGCGGCCAGTGCCAGAAGCGCATAGCGCTCGGTGATCAGCGGGTTGCGCGTGATTTCAGTCAGCGTAACCAGCGCACCAATCTCAATTCCATCTGCGGTTTCAGTGATACCACGCATGGACTCGATCCCTTTCAGGTCGACGAGGACTTCCGGACGCTTCGCGCGATCCTTCAGCCATCCATAGGTATCCTGGCCACCGCCGAGCAGCCAGCCACGCTCTGCGAGCTGACCGGCCAATCCTACTGCATCCTCTACCGAAACGGGCTGGTAGAGGCCGATCTCGGGCATTACGTCGTGTGATGACATAGCTAAAACCTCAGAATGTATTCGTTTTCAGGTCGCCAGTGTTGAAACTGTTCTGCGCGATATGGTTGACAATCATGTCGGGTGTCACAGGCGTGCGATTGAACAAATGTCCGCCAAGTGCATCGGAAATTGCGCTCATCAACGCCGCCGCGGCACAGCCCTGCGCAGGCTCGCCGATACCACGTGAACCCACGGGGCTCTGCGGATCAGGCATGTCTGTCCCTGCTGTCTTCATGTTCAAGGGCACATCGAGGTATGTCGGTAGCTTGGCCTGATAGAGTCCCACGTTGGCCGGCAGACCGTTCTGTGGGTCATACACATGGCGCTCGTACGCCGCCATGCCGAAACCCCACACGCCACCGCCGTTCATGGCCTGACGCAGGCCAGCCGGGTGAATGACCGTGCCACACTCGGCAACGCCGGAGTAGTCCAGAATGTCGAACTTGCCGGTTTCGGTGTCCAGCTCAATCTCGACCATGGCAATTGCGAAGCCTGGCGCTGTGCCGGACT
>CAMCRC010000070.1 GCA_945877175.1 Klebsiella pneumoniae
GAAAGTGGTCAAGAACAAGGTGGCGCCACCGTTCCGCCAGACCGAATTCCAGATCATGTATGGCACGGGCATCTATCGCATGGGCGAAGTCATCGATCTGGGTGTGAAGCTGAACCTGATCGACAAGGCCGGCGCATGGTACGCCTACAACGGTGAAAAGATTGGTCAGGGCAAGAAGAATGCTGCCACCTATCTTGAGGAAAATCCGCATCTTGCGAAGGAAATTGAAGGCAAGATCCGCGATCAGATGCTGGGTGGTGCAGCACTGGCTGTAGCAGCTTCCGACGACGGAATGGACGAGGTCGGTGAGTTCGAATAAGGCCATCGGCCTGACGCTGCGCCGCGCCGCCATGGATTTGCTGGCGCGGCGCGAGCATTCCCGTGCAGAGCTGCTGGACAAGCTGCAGCGAAAATTCCCGGAAAACGTTGAGGCCTTCGCACAGGTGCTCGATCAGCTGGCTCTCGACGGGCTTCTTGATGATGAGCGCTTCACCGAGGCGTATATCCGTTACCGCCGGACTCGCGGCGTTGGCCCCCTGCTGATCCGGCAGGAGCTGCGCCAGAAGGGGATTGACGGCGCCACGCTCGAGTCCGCGCTGGATTTGCAGTCCGACGACTGGCACGAGAGCCTTCTGGCGCTGATGGACAAGAAGACCCACGGCACGGTACCGCCGAAATCCGACGTCAAGGCACGCCAGAAACTCTATCGTGCACTTCTTGCCAAGGGCTATTCTTCCGGCATGATCGCTCGCGCATTTCTTCGGCTATAATCCGGCCGAATCCACCGCGCCAGAGCGGACTCAGCGAGGACCAGCCGTATGTCCACTTCCGATCCACAGGTTGCCCCACACAACAGCTGTGTGCTGAGCTGTCTCATCAGTCTTGCCATTTTCGGCTTCTCGGTCAGCGCCCAGGCCGCCGATCTGCGTATCGCCCTTCAGGATGCGGAGACCGGCACTCCGCTGGAGGACGCGGTTGCAGAAGTCCTCGTGCCCGATGACATGCACGCGGCCCACACCACTTTGGGGGAGTTCAGTGTCGACCAGATCGACAAGGAATTCGTGGCCAATGTCACCGTCGTAACCCGCGGCAGCAGCGTGCGATTTCCCAACAGTGACGACATCCTGCACCACGTGTACTCGTTCTCACCTGCCAAAGTGTTTGAGTTGCCGCTCTACGGCAATGGCCAGAACATTGATTATCAGCAGATGTTCGACGTGGCCGGCGTTGTGGAGATCGGCTGCAATATCCACGACTGGATGCTGGGTTACATCTACGTTGCCCAGACCAATCTTGCTGTAAAGACCGACGCGCAGGGGCAGGCTGTCATCAGCGGCATCCCGGCCGGGGCCTACAGCGTGCGCATCTGGCACTCCCGCGCCCCCGTCGATTCTCCCGAGCTGGTACAGGCATTGGTGTTCGATGATGCTGCGCCTGCCAGTCTGCGCATGGCGCTGACGCTGGAGCGGGATACACGCCTGCGCCGCGCGCCGAACGTTTCCCGCGATCGCTACCGATGAAGGTTGCCACGCCGTGAGCGGCTTTTTCGCCTTCCGCAGCTTCAGGACCCGTCTGCTGGTCTTCCTGCTGGCACTCATGTTGCCAGTGCTGCTTGGCATCTATGGTTTCGTCAATCGCGAGAACAACGCCTACACCGCCGACACCATCGACAGTTATCTTGAGCTCGGCGCCGATGTGTTCGACTTCACCCGGGAAGAGCACAAGAACACGCTGCTGACCATCACCAGCACCATGACCAGGGACTGGGGTTTCCGCAACGCCTTTGGCACGGGGGATCCGTTCACCATCATCGACGCGGCCGACAATATTCTCATGCGCTCGCTTGGCGCCGCCGACATGATGCTGATCGCGTCCATGGAAGGAGAGGTGATCATCGATACCCGCATGCAGGGGTTCGAGGAACTGGAGGGCGAATGGCGTGTGCTGATGGACTCGGCGGCCGCCAGTGATGACGGCATCGGCGACGCCATCATCAATGTACTGGGCGTGCCCTATCAGATCACCGTGATTCCACTGTTTCTGCCAACGCCGGTGGCATGGATATTCGGGGGCTTTCCGCTGGACAACCAGTTCGCGGCCACTGTGAAGCAGAGCATCGTGTCAGATGTTTCCATCGTGGAATATGTGCATGACGGCGCACCGGGAAACGCCGCGCAGGTCAGCGTGATTTCCTCGACCTTGAACAGCGACGATCAGCAACGTCTGACCAACCAGCTGCAGCTCTCCGGCATGACCTACACGGATACCCAGCGCATCGCCCTGACCGATGGCGAGTACGGCACACTGATGCGTCCACTCTACGGCCAGCCCGGCGACAGTTTGCAGATCGTGGCGGTCATCCAGAAGTCCTACAACGAGAACATCGAGAATGTGCAGGCATTTCAGAACGTGCTGCTGCAGTTCTACATCGCCGTCATTGCCGTCAGCCTGATTGCCGTGGTCCTTCTGGCCCGTTCGGTGACTCGACCAATTCTTGACCTGGCGCTCCGCGTGCGCCGCATCGAAGCGGGCGACTACGGGCAGGCCGTTCAGGTCTCGGGGGAGGACGAGATCGGCCAGCTGGCGGGATCGGTAAACAACATGGCAAAGGGGCTGGCTGAGAAGGAGAAGGTGCGGGATTTGCTGGGCAAGGTGGTTTCCCACGAGATTGCTGAAGAGCTGCTGAGCAAGACCATTGCGCTGGGCGGCGAAGAGAGGATCGTCACCGTCCTTTTCTCGGACATCAAGGGCTTCACCTCGCTGTGCGAGAACATGGCGCCGGAAGCCGTTCTGACACTGCTCAACCGGTACCTCAGCGAGATTACCGAGGTCATCGAGGCCAATCGAGGCGTTGTTGACAAATACACAGGCGACTCCGTCATGGCGCTGTTCGGAGCGCCTCTGAACCGACCCAACGATGCGCAGAACGCCATAGCCACCGTACTGTCCATTCAGTCGACGATTGCAACGCTCAATGCCACCAATCGGGCGACAGGCATGCTGGAGATCGGTGCAGGGATTGGCGTTCATACGGGCCTGGTGGTGGCGGGCAATCTTGGTTCGCAGAACCGGCTGAACTACACGGTAATCGGCGATTCGGTGAATCTGTCGGCACGCCTGGAAGGACTGACGCGCAAGTATCACGTGCCGAATATCGTCAGTGATGCCACCCGCGCCGATGCGCCCGGCTTCGTGTACCGGGAGCTCGACCTTGTGCGGGTGGCCGGCAAGAAGGAGCCTGTGCGCATCTTCGAAGTGGTGGGCCGGGAAGGCGAGGTGGATGCTGCAACGCTCAGCGCGGTACAGGCATTCGCCACGATGCTGGCGCACTACCGCGCGCAGCAGTGGGATGACGCACAGCGCCTTCTCGATGGCTTGTTCAGCGGGTTGGAATCCGCGGCTGGAGAGGCCAGTCTGTACGGCGTCTACGCTGAGCGCATCGCTCAGCTGCGGCAGACGACGCTGCCTGCCGACTGGGATGCCGTGTACACCTTCGACAAGAAATAGCGCCGTACAAAAACAATAATTTCAAAGGGATACAACATGAAGTTGATCAGGCCTTTCAACGCACTGCGCCCCCTTTCAGAGTTTGCCGCGCGGGTGGCTGCACCGCCCTATGATGTGTTGAACAGGGACGAAGCCTTCGCCATGGCCGCTGGCAACGAGTACAGCTTTCTGCACATCAACAAGCCCGAAATAGACGTCGATCCTGCCATGGATGTTCATGACATGCGGGTCTATCAGCGTGGTGCCGCGAACCTGCAGCGCTTCATCGAGCGCGGCATTCTGCGGCGCGACGACCATCCCACGTTCTATGTATACAAGCAGGTGATGGGCAAGCACGAGCAGACCGGCCTGGTGGCGGCGGCGTCGGTGGCGGCCTATGAAGACAATCTGATCAAGAAGCACGAATTCACGCGGCCTGACAAAGAGGATGATCGCGTCAATCACATCAACACCCTCAGCGCCCAGGTGGGTCCTGTGTTTCTGACCTACCGCGCCAGACCCGAGATCGACGCCCTGATCGCGCAAGTCACTGCACAGGAGCCCGAGTACGATTTCGTGTCGGAAGACGGCAACCGGCATGTGTTGTGGGTAGTGAAAGAGGACGAGACGGTGAGCCTCATTCAGGCCGCATTCGACCTGGTGGACTGTCTGTACGTCGCGGATGGTCATCACCGTTCTGCCGCCGCCCAGCGGGTGAAAGACCTGCGCCGGCAGGCCAATCCAGCCCATACGGGCGAGGAGTCCTACAACTTCTTTTCTTCCGTCATTTTTCCCCATACGCAGATGCAGATTCTGGACTACAACCGCGTGATAAAGGACTTGAACGGCATGGACGAATACGAGTTTCTCTGCCGTATCCAGCTGTATTTCAAGGCGCGTTTCAGCAGCGCCGGGGCAGTGAAACCCCGACGTGAACACGAGTTCACCTTGTATATCGGCGGTCAGTGGTACGTACTGGAAGCGTTGGAGGGCTTGTGGAACGAGAATGACCCCGTGAAGCGACTGGACGTGAGCATCCTGCAGAACAATCTGTTGTCGCCATTGCTGGGTATCGAGGATCCTCGACGCGACAAGCGCATTGAGTTCGTAGGAGGCATCCGGGGGCTGGAAGAATTGGAAAAGCGGGTGGACTCAGGAGAGTTCAAGGTGGCGATTGCACTGTATCCCACCTCCATCGAGAGCCTCATGGCAATTGCCGATGCGGGCGAGGTCATGCCGCCCAAGTCCACCTGGTTCGAGCCCAAACTCAAAAGCGGCCTGTTCGTGCACGTGCTGGACTGAGGCCCGCTGTGGGGGCTTGCCTGCAAGCGAACTGTTCGCGCTTTACATGTGACCCGACTGCGCCCCGTCGCGGTATTGCGTCGGCGTTACGTGGTGAATGTCCTTGAAGGCCTTGTTGAACGACGACAGGGCCGAGTAGCCCACGTCGAAAGCAATATTCGCAATTGGTTCACGTTGTTCCGGCGGCAACTCCAGGCGCCGGCACGCCTCTGCAATGCGGAACTCATTCAGGAACTGATTGAAGTTACGATACCCCAGTTCCTTGTTGATCACCCGGCGCAGCCGGTATTCCTGCATCGACAGGCGCTGCGCAAGCTCGCCAATCGTAAGGCCCGGCCGGGCATAGAGCTTCTCTGTGCGCAGCACCGTGAAAATGCGCTCCACCAGTGCCGTATTGTCGGCCTTGCGTGAAGCGGTTGGCACTGTGCTCAGACGTACCGGCTCCTGTTCCCGTGGCAGCACGATCACCTGCAATGCCTCGTTCTCCAGGCGCGTCACTTTCACGTTGAACCACAGGGTGATCAGGAACATGTAGCCGAACAGAAATTCATTGGGGAAAGTCAGAAGGGTCACATTCCAATAGGTCTGCACCGCGCGTATGAAGCCATTCAGCAGGATTGCGGCGACCAGAAAGCCCATCGCGGGAATGAAGGGCACACGAATGCGGCGGCGCGGTTCCACCAGATCGCTGCTCAGGCCCTGAAAGGCCATCAGGATGGCATGGGCAGAGAAGCCAAGCATCACAAACTGCGGAATGACGTAGGTCAGTGCGTACGTGGTGGTGAAACCTGGTGCATTGCCGATGGTCAGCGAGCCATACGTGCGCAATCCCAGGTAACTCACGATCAGGGCCCAGATCCAGCGCGGCACCGTCGCGTTGTCCACGAACAGGTAGCGCGATACCAGCCAGAGCACCGCTGGTGCCAGTGTGGCGGTGCGATAGAAGATTTGCTGGGCCAGTCCATTCACATGGGTCACGGGCAGATAGGTCAGCACGTGGCAAATCAGGCAGAAGGCGTAAAGCGCGAGTAGGCGGCCAATAAGTTGCCGACGGTGGTAAAGCGCAAAGAAAAACGCCATGAAGGCGAGTTGCGAAACCGCCAGCCCGCCAATGATGTTGAGTGTGACTCCCATGGGAAAATCCTCGACCGTGTCCTTCTTGTTATGGCTTTATAAAGCCACGACTCCGGAAGAGTTGCAACCATAAAAAAAGCCTGTCTGCAGTGCAGGAAAGTGCACTGCAGACAGGCCCAAGCGTTCGCTGGATGGCGTTCCGCGATGCTTATTCGGTCACGTTCACAGTGATGTACTGGTCATGATACAGGCCGCCGTCGTCAGCCCGTCCCCACAGCACGTAGGTGCCGGGTGCATCGAAGGTGACATTGGTGCGGTAGATGCCGTCAGCCGGCACCGGCGGTGGCGTCCACAGGGCGCCCCAGGGCGAGTTGGCCGAGGTGCGGGTATCTTCCCAGGGCTTGATCTGGGGCGGGTCGAAGGTGGCAGCACCCTCGCCACGGTAGATGTTCCAGGACAAGAACAGGCCGTTGGTCTTGCCCACCGTGGTGCGGCGTGGAGGCTGCATCCAGCGGGCCATGCCTTGTTGCTCAGGGCGACTGATGGAGGCGGCACGCGGCTTGGGGAGGCCGTCATCGTTGACCAGGGCTTCAATCAGCAGTGGCTCTCCCACGCGGACTCGCCGCACAACCTGATCGCCCGTGCGGTCACCCATGACGGAGAGCACCGGCGCAATATTGGCGCGGGACTCCGGACTGCTGGTGCCGGCACCCAGGGAGCCGGTTTCAGAGGCAATCACCACGCTGTCGATCACGTAGTCGCGGGCCAGTGTCGCAAAGGCAGTCTTGCTGACGCCGTTGATGGACACCGTCCAGGCCAGTTCCTTGTCACCCCAGTCGGCGGGCACCACCACTTCGAAGGTGAAGCGGTTGCGACGCGGCAGGAAGTGGGTGGGTTGTCCCCGATCGGCTTCGCCAGGAGAGAAGAAATTGCCTTCGCCAATGGTGATATCCAGTTTTTCTTCCCAGTTTTCGTTGTGATATCCAAAGACCAGGCTGAACGTGCCGTCGTCGTTCTCCCACCAGCCTTCATAGGCGGGCTCGACGTACTGCCCCTTGCGATAGCTGGGTTGGGCGTCCACGGGCAGACTGAACACAAGAAGCATGCAGAGGAACAACGGAATGGCGGCGAATGTGCGACAAGCGTGACGTGTCATGGCAGACCCTCGTTATAGCGCATCGTCCGGCGCTGGGCGGACGTGAACGGTTTTTTATTGTGCCAGTCGCTGCCTTGCCGGCAGTGCTGGTGTCACGCACTCTAACGGGGTGCGGTGGGGCTGTCTTCCGCGAAATGAATAAAATTTTGACGGAAAGTGAATTTCCGGGGGGCAGGGACTGGGGACTGGGGACTTTGGGACTTTGGGACTGTGGGAGCGGGCTTGCCCGCGAACAATCCTGCTTCAGACTGTTCGCGGGCAGGGCCCGCTCCCACTATCAAGGGCTGGCCCCAAACGGCAGTGCTTATGCCGTCGTGGTCTCCAGCAGTTGCGATGCCTTGCCATTGATGGCGATCTGCCGCGGTTTCATGATCTCGGGGATTTCCCGCACCAGGTCAATGTTCAGCAGGCCGTTCTCCAGGGTCGCGCCTGTGACCTTGACGTGGTCCGCCAGCTGGAAGACGCGCTCGAAGTTGCGGCCCGCAATACCCTGATGCAGATAATTGCGCTCTTTGCCGTCTTCCAGCTTCTTGCCTTTGACGGTCAAGGTCTGCCGCTCGGACTGGATCTGCACTTCCGACTCCACAAAACCAGCGACGGCCATGGTGATGCGGTACTGATCCTTGCTGAGCAGCTCAATGTTGTAAGGGGGGTAGCTCGGCTGGCTCTGCTCGCGCTGGGCAACAGCATCCAGCAGGGATGTCAGGTGGTCAAAGCCGATGGTGGAACGGTACAGCGGTGCAAAATCAAATGTACGCATGGCAAATATCCTCGAAAGCAATATTGGTTGGATTTGGTGAACCCATCCGAAGATCGGGTTCTGTGGCCGACCTCGTGAGAGCCCCGGCCACGTCACCTATTTGCGGACGCCAATAATTTTTTCAAGGGGCGTGATGCGCTGCTGTGGGAGCGGGCTAGCCCGCGAACAGACCAGATTGTGGGAGCGGGCTTGCCCGCGAACAGACCAGATTGTGGGAGCGGGCCTTGCCCGCGAACAGATTCTTTCGAGCGAGTTCGCGGGCAAGCCCGCTCCCACAGCAGAGCCCGGTCCCTCAGATCACCAGCAGGTCCATGAACTCGTTCACGGGCATGGCTTCCAGTGCCTGCTGGTCCTTGCACAGCGCGAAGATCTTCTCCACGCGTGCGGCCGGGAAGCGGGTGGCCAGGTTGCTGCGGAACTTCTCTTCCAGCAGCGGGATGCCCTCGGCGCGGCGGCGGCGGTGGCCCACCGGGTATTCCACTTCGACTTTCTCCGTAGACGTGCCGTCCCTGAAGAAAATCTGCAGGGCATTGGCGATTGAGCGCTTGTCGGCCTCCAGATATTCGCGGGTGTAGCGCGGCTCCTCGATCACTTCCATTTTCTCGCGCAGCTGGTCGATGATCGGGTGCGCCTTGTGGAAGTCGTCCTCATAGTCTTCGGCCACCAGATTGCCGAAGGCCAGGGGAACGGCCGTCATGTACTGCAGGCAGTGGTCACGGTCAGCCGGGTTGTTGAGCGGGCCGCTCTTGCTGATGATGCGGATGGCCGACTCGTGGGTGTGGATGACGATGCGTTCGATCTGGTCCAGCCTGTCCTTCACCAGCGGGTGCAGACGCACGGCAGCTTCGGCAGCGGTCTGGGAATGGAACTCGGCGGGGAAGGAAATCTTGAAGAGAATCTGTTCCATCACATAAGAGCCGTAATCTCTTGTAAACGCCAATTTATTGCCTTTGAAAGAGACGTCGTAGAAACCCCATTTCGGCGTCGTCAGCACGCTGGGGTAACCGATCTCGCCGCGCATGGTCAGGTCGGCCAAGCGCACGGCGCGTGAGGTCGCATCGCCCGCCGCCCACGACTTGCGCGGGCCGGCATTGGGCGAATGCCGGTAGGTGCGCAGGCTGGAGCCATCCAGCCAGGCCTGGGACAGCGCGTCGATGATCTGCGCCTGCGAGCCACCCAGCATCTGAGTGACCACGGCGGTGGAGGCGATGCGCACCAGCAGCACATGGCACAGGCCCACGCGGTTGAAGCTGTTTTCGAGCGCAATGACGCCCTGGATCTCGTGGGCCTTGATCATCGCCGTCAGCACGTCGCGCATCAGCAGCGGGGCCTTGCCGGCCGCCACGGCGCGCTGGGACAGGTAGTCCGCCACGGCCAGGATGCCCCCCAGGTTGTCAGACGGATGGCCCCACTCGGCCGCCAGCCAGGTGTCGTTGTAGTCCAGCCAGCGGATGACGCAGCCGATGTCCCACGCCGCCTTCACCGGGTCGAGCCGGAACTGGGTGCCGGGCACGCGCGCGCCATGGGGAACCACGGTGCCTTCCACCAGTGGCCCCAGCAGCTTCGTGCACTCCGGGAAACGCAGCGCCAGCAGGCCACAGCCCAGGGTATCCATCAGGCAGTTTCGGGCGGTGTCATAGGCTTCAGCTGACGAGATCTGATAGTCGGTGACATAGCGCGCGATATCCACGAGCTCCTTGTCCGGGGCGGGTCTGGCGTTGAATTCCACATTGGCTGACATCGGGCTTTCCTCGGGATGAAAAAGTGGCGCTATGGTAGCGGAAAAGACGAGCCGAAAATATTTGCCGGGCTGATTGGCGGGCGCGGATTTCGTGTCCTACGCTTGGAGTGAACACAAGGAAGGTGTTTGCATAGCCCGACACGGATGACGGGCGGGTCGGGCTGTATCCGGAACTGCTTCCTTCGCGATCAGCAGCCCACAGGGGGCAGCGTTGCTGCCCGCGACTTTTTTCAGCTGAGCCTTTGTCATGAGTCCGACTGTTTATCTGCTCAAAGGCTACAGATTCTTTTTTTACTCCAGGGAGGAGGACAGAAAACACATTCATGTCATTTCCTTGACGGGAGAATCCAAGTTCTGGCTTGAACCTTCCCCTGAACTGGTAAAGAATCGAGGGCATTCGGAACGTCAACTCAAACAGATCAAAACGGTCATTGAGGAGCACCAGCATGAATTCATTGCAGCTTGGAACCGTCACTTCGACCTTGGAGCTGACGAGTGTTTCTGACTCAGGTTTTTCTATCCGGTGGCAAGGGCGGGATCTGATTGTTTCGTTTGATCAGTTTCCATGGTTCAGATCAGAAACCAGTGGGGTTTTGAAAGACTTCCAAGAGGTGTCACCTGGCCATTTTTACTGGCCGCAACTGGACGTTGATCTTACTGCAGAAATGATTGAGCACCCCCATCGATTCCCGCGTATTGCCTTTGCTCGCTGATTTCGGCGGGCGAGTTCGCGGGCAAGCCCGCTTCCACAGGCAGGCTCGGGTTCGCGGGCAAGCCCGCTCCTACATTCTGTCGACAATATCCACCCACTCCGCCGTTGCCGGCCCGGTGTAGTCGGCGCTGGGGCGGATGATGCGGTTGTTGCTGCGCTGCTCCTTCACATGCGCGGCCCAGCCCGTCACGCGCGACATCACGAATATGGGCGTGAACAATTTGGTGGGAATGCCCATGAAGTGATACGCAGAGGCGTGGAAGAAGTCCGCATTGCAGAACAGTTTCTTCTCGCGCCACATCACCTCTTCGCAGCGTACAGACACAGGGTAGAGCAGGGTGTCGCCCACATGCGCCGCCAGCTTCGCGGCCCACTGCTTGATGATGACGTTGCGCGGGTCAGACTCTGAATAAATGGCATGCCCGAAACCCATCACCTTCTCCTTGCGGGCCAGCATGCCCAGCAATTCGCGCTCGGCTTCGTCAGGGCTGCTCCAGCGCTGGATCATGTCCATGGCCGCCTCGTTGGCACCGCCATGCAGCGGTCCGCGCAGGGAGCCTATTGCCGCCGTCACGCAGGAGTGCATGTCCGACAAGGTCGATGCACACACCCGCGCTGTAAACGTGGACGCATTGAACTCGTGCTCCGCGTACAGAATCAGCGACACATTCATCACCTGGGTGAACAGGGCTTCGGGCGTCGTGTCACTGAGCATGTGCAGGAAGTGGGCGCCGACAGAGTCGTCGTCCAGCGCCGTCTCTATGCGCACGCCATCGTGGGAATAGCGGTACCAGTAGCAGATGATGGAGGGCAGCACAGCCACGAGGCGGTCGATGACATCGTCTTGCTGCGCGAAGCTCTGTTCCGTCTCCAGATTGCCCAACATCGAACAACCAGTACGCATGACATCCATCGGATGAGCGTTGGCGGGAATGCGCTCCAGGACGTCTTTAAGAGCTTGAGGAAGGGAGCGCAACGACTTGATTTTGTTGGTGTAGTGGTCAAGCTCGGCGTGTGTGGGCAGATGCCCGCGCAGCAGCAGGAAGGCGACTTCCTCGAAGCGGGCTTTTTCGGCCAGAACGCTGATGTCAAAGCCGCGATAGGTGAGTCCGGTGCCGGTCTTGCCAACAGTGCACAGCGCCGTTTCGCCGGCCACTTGTCCGCGCAGCCCTGCGCCGGTGAGGGGTTTTGTGGTCGTCATGGGTATCTCCTGTAGGAGCGGGCTTATGTGGGATCCGGTTTGTGTGGGAGCGGGCCTTGCCCGCGAACAGATTACTAATGTCCAGGTTCGCGGGCAGGGCCCGCTCCCACAGCAAAGCCAGTCCCTCCCGCAAACAACGCATCCAGCTTCTCTTCATAGGCGTGATAGCCCAGCACCTCGTAGAGCTGCGCCCGCGTTTGCATGCTGTCCACCACGGCTTTCTGATCGCCGTTGCGCAGAATGCTGCCGTACACCTGCTCGGCGGCCCGGCTCATCGCGCGGAAGGCACTGAGTGGGTATAGCACCATCGCCGCGCCAGCCTCGGCCAGTTCGCGGGCGTTGAACAGGGGCGTGGCGCCAAACTCGGTGATATTGGCCAGAATCGGCACCTTCACTGCAGCGCTGAAGCGGCGGTAATCGTCAAGATTGGTGATGGCTTCGGGGAAAATGGCGTCGGCACCGGCCTCAATGCAGGCCAGCGCGCGCGCGATGGCGGCGTCGATGCCCTCCACGGCAATGGCGTCAGTGCGGGCCATGATCACGAAGTCACCGTCCACCCGCGCATCCACGGCGGCTTTCACGCGATCCACCATCTCGTCCAGCGTCACGATGGCCTTGTTGGGCCTGTGTCCGCAGCGCTTCTGGGCCACCTGATCTTCCAGGTGCACCGCGGCGGCGCCGGCTTTCTGCATGGCTTTGATGGTGCGCGCGATGTTGAACGCGCCGCCCCAGCCGGTGTCGATATCGACCAGCAGGGGAAGGTCGCAGGCACTGGTGATGCGATCGACGTCGATCAGCACATCATTGAGGCTGGTAATGCCCAGGTCGGGAATGCCGTAAGACGCGTTGGCGACGCCGGCGCCCGAAAGATACAGCGCCTGGTGGCCGGCACGCTGCGCCAACATGGCGCTGTAGGCATTGATGGCGCCGACGATCTGCAATGGAGAGTTGGCTTGCAGGGCCCGGCGAAACCGGGCGCCCGCGCTGGGGGAAACAGCCATGTAAATGTCCTCGGGGGCTGGGCGGAAAGCTCGCTGCACGGTAAAGGAAAGCTGTGGCAATGTAAATTCGCGGGGGCATTCCTGCGGGGCCAAGAGGCTTTGTAGGAGCTTGCTTGCAAGCGAAGGGGTTCCAGTTTGTAGGAGCTTGCTTGCAAGCGAAGGGGTTCGCGGGCAAGCCCGCTCCCACACAAGCCCGCTCCCACACAAGCCCTCCACACACAAGCCCGCTGCCACCCAAGCCCGCTCGCGCAATCTCGTCTATATTCGAAGCAAGGGTTGTCGTTATCTCGGCGAATTACCCGACTTGTCAGGACTTGGGGAGGAGCAATTCAGCCATGACGATTTCAGTCAAAAGCAACCTTGAAACCGACCAGAACGCCAGCTTGGCTGGCGAACCTTTAGACGATCGCAACATCGTCGATCTGTTGGCAATGCCTGAATGTTCGGACATCGGGTTTGAAGTGCCACGCTTGCCTGATGACTTCATCAAGCCAGCAGTTTTTTAGGGGTGAGTTGAGATGCCCCAATCATGGTGGCAAACCACTCACTGTTGGGCGCTTATTGTGGGAGCGGGCTTGCCCGCGAACAGGTCTTTCATATCAGGTTCGCGGGCAAGCCCGCTC
>CAMCRC010000071.1 GCA_945877175.1 Klebsiella pneumoniae
TGGAGATCTCCACCTGGCGGGGTGTCTGTGCATTGACGGCGTCTTCCAGCGCCAGCGCCGGGTAGCGGCTAAGGGTGGCGGGCGGTGGCCGGGAGTCCGCAGTGGCAGACGAGGCGACGATGGCTGCGATGGGCCGCGCACCGTCCACCAGGGGCAGGCCCAGCTGCTCAGTGGTGAAATGCTGCAGCGAGGGTGTCCAGGACTCGGCCAGTAGCTGCACCGTGTCACCCGCGTTCAATGCGGAGAAGTCCATCCAGACATCCGCCCGCTCGCCGATGCCCAACGTCAGCGTGGCCTGCTGCACCGGCTGCTCCAGCAGTCCGCCGTCCGTGGCGACCACGGTGAAGGGGGCGCCGTTGCTCCAGCGCAGGTGATAGAGCGTGGAATTGGAGCCATTGAACAGGCGCACGCGGTGCGCTCCGCGGGCCACCTCGCGACGGTAGTCAGGCCGTCCGTTGACCAGCACGCGCTCGCCACTGAAGCCCATCATCCAGTTGTGCCGGGCGTTGCCCAGATACACCAGCTGATTGCCGCCATCGAAGCTGCGGTCCTGAATCACCAGCGCCACGTCCTGCGCACCGTCGGGCAATTGCGCCGCGTCTTCTTCCTCGTCGCTGATGAGCAACAGGCCCAGCATGCCCTGATAGACCTGGAAGGACGTGCGCTCGTGGGGATGGGGATGGAACCAGTAGGAGCCGGCGCGGTTGCCCACCTCGAACTCATAGACGAAGCGTTGACCAGGGTCGATGGCATACATCGGGTGGCCGTCCATGCGCTGCACGATGTTCAGTCCGTGCCAGTGCACGATGCTCGGTTCCGGCAGCGCGTTGTCGAAGTGCACCCGCAGCTTCTGGCCGCGGCGAACACGGATGACGGGGATATGCCCCGACCCATCCAGAAACGTCAGCGAATCTGCCGGCCCCTTGAGCACGCTGCCGTTGAATCGCCACAGTGCGGTCGGCGCACCGTCCAGCAGCTGCGCAGTGCCGGGCTCGGCGCGCAGGGACAATTCCACATCCGGGTCGAACCCAGGCGTTGCCTCCGCAGGGGAAATGCGGGCATGGCCCATGGCCTGCGCGAGGGCACTGCGGGCGTTGCCAAGCAGGAGTCCGGCGGCACTCAGGCCCTGAAGAAAGTGGCGGCGGTGGATCATGCGGGTCTCCGTGCAATGGTCTGCGATGTCTGTCAGAAGGCACACCGCCGGGCCGCTGTTGCGACTCCGGATTGCAGTGTAATGGGTTCGGAAGCCTGGAACTTGTGTTGAATCAACGAAGCTGCAATTAGTGGCGCGCCACGGGTGGCAATAGCGCCAGGGTGGATTCCTGTGGGTGGATTCTTGTGGGTGGGAGCGGGCTTGTGTGGGAGCGGGCTTGCCCGCGAACTGCTACATCCAGGTTCGCGAGCAGGGCTCGCTCCCACAGGCAGGGCCCGCTCCCACAGGCAGGCCCGCTCCCACAGAAGTCACTTGCCTACAAGGCGCCCTGGCAGTCCCTGCACAGCCCGCTGATTTCGATGGTCTCGTCGTTCACCTTGAAGCCAATCCTGCGGGCACTGGTGTCGATGCGCGCAGTCAGCTCGGCGTCGTCCAGCTCGGCAACGACGCCGCACTTCTCGCAGATGAGGAACTGTCCCTGATGCGCGCGTCCAGGTTCGCCACAGCCGATGTAGGAGTTGAGAGACTCCAGTTTGTGCACCAGTCCGGCTTCCTGCAGAAAATCCAGTGCCCGGTACACCGTGGGGGGCGCGGGCCGGTCGTGGGTCAGGGCCAGCTGGGCCAGCAGGTCATAGGCCTTGACGGGCTTGTGCGACGACCACAGCAGCTCGAACACCGCGCGCCGCAGCGGAGTGAAGCGTTCGCCGCGCGCGGCGCAGACTTTCTCGGCCGCCTTGAGTGCATCGGCCACGCAGTGGTGATGATCGTGGTGCTGCGACGCGAAGTCCTGCAGTACCACGGCATCGATGGCGGGCACAAAGACGGTGTTCTTGTCGATCATGGAACTTTGTCCTGAATTGGCTGAGTGGCGATTGGGCAAGAGCGCTTATTGTAGGAGCGAGCCCTGCTCGCGAACAACTAGTGGCGGAACAGGTTCGCGAGCAAGGCTCGCTCCCACGGAGAACACTGTCTGTGGGAGCGAGCCCTGCTCGCGAATCCTTTAATAGCACCCCTTCAGGCCAGCGCCTTCTCCAGCCTGATGCCGATGAACTGGCCGGCAACCATAGCCGCCACGAACAGGAATACCGCCGGGTTCAGCGACGCCAGCCCTGCCAGCGCCGGCCCGGGGCACAGCCCCGCCAGCCCCCAGCCAATGCCGAACAGGACGGCGCCACTGATCAGCGGCAGGTCCAGTTCCGTCTTGGTGGGCAGGGAGAATTTTTCAGCAAGAAGCGGATGCGCCTTGCGCGTGATCAGCGGAAAGCCAATCACTGTCACGATGAGGGCGCTGCCCATGACCAGCATGAGCGTGAGGTCCCACTCGCCGGTGATGTCCAGAAAGCCGATGACCCGGGCAGGATTGACCATTTCGGAAATGGTCAGGCCGAGGCCAAAAATGATGCCGCAAATCAAGGCTGCGATGCTTGTTTTCATGACAGGAGATGCCTCGTGACAAAAACGGTGGCGACGGCGACGGCCATGAACGTGGCTGTCGATGCGAAGGAACGTGGCGATCGGCGGGCGATGCCGCACACCCCGTGCCCGGACGTGCAGCCCGAGCCCAGTCGGGTACCCATGCCCACCAGCAGCCCGGCGATGATCAGCACGGGGGTGCCGGCCTGCATGTCCATGGGCAGCGGCCCGACGAAGACCTGATACAGCACGGCGCCCAGCACCAGGCCAATGACGAAGGCCGCGCGCCAGGGCAGTCCGTCTGCCTTGTTCCAGGTGATGACGCCGGTGAGGATGCCGGCGATGCCGGTGATGCGCCCCAGCAGGAGCAACATCAGGACACTCGAGATGCCGATCAGCGCACCACCAATCACGCCTCCGGCAACATTGGGCTCAATCATGGTGTTTCTCCTTGTACAGGGTGAATTCGTGCTCGTCGCCATGATCCCATATTGCGTGTGTGGTTGTCTGTTTAACAACAGTGGGAGCGGGCCCTGCCCGCGAACAGCTCCGGGCCTGACTGTAGGAGCGGGCCATCGTGTGGGAGCGGGCTTGCCCGCGATCAGCTTGCTGTCAGCTGATCGCTGGCTCTGCACAAGGCACCGGCCAGCCCCTGTCCCGATCAGCGGCATGAGAGACCCGCACCGAGTGAGCCGGGAGACCGTGGCTCCCGGCGATGCGAGGGGTGAGACAAGCGTTTACCAAGCGCAGCTTGGTGCGCAGACGAACGACGCCCATCTGTGATGGGCGGCTGGGATCCGGGGAGCGATGCGGGTCAGCCGCAGAACGGGACAGGGGCTGGCTGGTGCCGGGTAGTATCTGCGGAGTAATCCTGGAGAAGATGTTCGCGGGCAGGGCCCGCTCCCACAGTCAGGCCCGGAGCTGTTCGCGGGCAAGCCCGCTCCCACACAGGGCCCGCTCCCACAGGCCAGGGATTGCTCCCACCTCAGCCCTGTTGGATGTCCACCAGCGTCTCGGCGGGCGTGATGCGGTCGCCCTTCTTGACGAAAATACCTGTCACAGTACCGGACACCGGCGCCTTGATTTCGGTCTCCATCTTCATGGCTTCGATGACCAGCACGGCATCGCCGGCACTCACCGACTGCCCTTCCTTCACCATCACGTCCACCACATTGCCCGGCATGGTCGCCGTCACATGGCCCGGACCCGTGGCGCGCGGACGGCGCCCCGGTCTGGCTTCCGACGCAGCGGCGGCACCCGCAGTTTCCAGCGTGATCTCTTCCGGCTCGCCATCCACGGTCATGTAGAAACGGCGTTCGTTGTCGCTGGAAGGACTCACGCCCGTGACGTGGATGTCATAAGTCTCGCCGTGTACGGTGATCTTGAATTCATGGGCCACGGGGGCGACTGCGCTGACACCGGTGCTCGGCGGCAGCAGCACTTCGGGTTTGAGCGTGCCGCGATTGCGGTGCTGCAGGAAGGCCATGCCGACATCCGGGAACATGGCATAGGTCAGCACGTCTTCTTCCGACTTCGCCTCGTCACCGATCTTCGCACGCAACGCATCCAGCTCGGGGGCCAGCAGGTCGGCCGGGCGGCACTCCACCACTTCTTCGTTACCGATGGCGCGCTTGCGCAGATCAGCATCCACTTCCGCCGGCGCCGCACCATAAAGGCCCTGCAGATAGCGTTTCACTTCATTGGTGATGGTCTCGTAGCGCTTGCCGGCGAGGACATTCAGCACCGCCTGGGTGCCAACGATCTGGGAACTTGGCGTGACCAGCGGTGGATAGCCCAGATCCTTGCGCACGCGCGGGATCTCGGCGAACACTTCCTGAATGCGGTCCAGCGCGCCCTGTTCCTTGAGCTGGTTGGCCAGGTTGGACATCATGCCGCCGGGCACCTGACTGAGCAGCACCTGGGTGTCCACGCCGTTGTATTCGCTTTCGAACTGGTGGTACTTGTGGCGCACCGCGCGGAAATGCGCGGCCACTTTTTCCAGCAGCGCGGAGTCGAGCCCGGTACTGTAGCCAGCGGCTTCCAGCACGGCCTTCATTGTCTCCGTGGGCGGATGGCTGGTGCCGCCCGCAAAGGAGGAAATGGCGGTATCCAGATGGTCAATGCCCGCCTCGACAGCCTTGAGCTGGCACATGGACGCCATGCCGGAGGTGTAGTGGGAATGCAGGAACAGGGGCAGGTCGATTTCCTTGCGCAGGGCCGACACCAGTTCGAAAGTGACCTCCGGCGTCAACAGCCCTGCCATGTCCTTGATGGCGATGCTGTGACAGCCCATCTTCACCATCTGCTTCGCCTGTTTCACAAAGCCCTTGATGGTGTGCACCGGGCTGGCGGTGTAGCACAGCGTACCCTGGGCATGTTTGCCAGCCTTGACCGTGGCGGCAATGGCGGTCTTCAGATTGCGCACGTCATTGAGGGCGTCGAAGATGCGGAACACGTCGATGCCATTGTCGGCAGACTTCTGCACGAAGGCTTCCACAACATCGTCAGGGTAATGGCGATAGCCCAGCAGGTTCTGGCCGCGCAGCAACATCTGCAGACGCGAGTTCGGCAGGGCCTTGCGCAGGGTGCGCAGACGCTCCCACGGGTCTTCCTTCAGAAAGCGCACACAGGAATCGAACGTGGCGCCACCCCACACTTCCAGCGACCAGTAGCCCGCCTTGTCCAGCGCGGCGCAGACCGGGAGCATGTCGTCGATGCGCATGCGGGTGGCGATCAGCGACTGATTGCCGTCGCGCAGCACAACGTCGGTGATGTGGATCTTTCGGCTCATTGACGGTCACTCCTGAATGCTTGTTTTCTGCTTGTTCAAATTGTTGGAGCTTGCTGTAGGAGCTTGCTTGCAAGCGAACTGTTCGCGGGCAAGCCCGCTCCCACAGCAGGGCTCGCTCCCACAGCAAGGCTCGCTCCTACATGCCGGACTGCGCGGCGATGGCGGCTGCAATCGCTGCCGCCAGAAACTCGGGCCGGCGCTTGGTGGAATACTGCGTCAGTTCCGGGTGCGCCTCGACGAAGCCGGTATTGAATTGCCCCGAACGAAACTCCGGGTGCTGCAGAATTTCCTTGTAGTAGTGCCGCGTGGTCTGGATGCCGTAGATCTGCATGTCTTCCAGCGCACGCGTGGAGCGCTGCAGCAGTTCTTCCCAGTTGCGGGCCCACACCACCAGCTTGGCGCACATGGAATCGTAATAGGGCGGAATGGTGTAGCCCGTGTAGATGGCGGCATCGGTGCGCACGCCCGGGCCGCCCGCAGAATAGTAGCGGCTGATGCGACCGAAGCTGGGCAGAAAACCATTCTTCGGGTCTTCGGCATTGATGCGGAACTGCGCGGCGAAACCGGTGTAGGTAATGGTGTCCTGCTGCACGGACAGGGGCAGCCCCGACGCGATGCGGATCTGCTCGCGCACTATGTCGATGCCGGTAATCTCTTCGGTGATGGTGTGTTCCACCTGCACCCGCGTGTTCATTTCCATGAAGTAGAAACTGTCATCGCTGTCCAGCAGGAACTCCACGGTGCCGGCGTTCTCGTAGCCCACTTCCCGCGCCACTTTCACCGCCAGCTCGCCTATGTAATGGCGCTGTGCGTCATTGAGCTGCGGAGAAGGCGCCAGCTCGATCAGTTTCTGGTTGCGGCGCTGGATGGAACAGTCCCGTTCGAACAGGTGCACCGTGTTGCCCTGGGAGTCCGCCAGAATCTGCACTTCAATATGGCGCGGATTGACGATGCACTTTTCCATGAACACATCGGCGCGGCCGAAGGCCTTGGTGGCCTCGGAGATTACGCGCTGGTAATTCTGCTGCAGCTCTTTGGCATCGTTGCAGCGGCGTATGCCGCGCCCGCCGCCACCCGACGTGGCCTTGAGCATGATGGGGTAGCCGATCTTCTTCGCGAACTGAAGGGCTTCGGTGACATCCGCCAGATTGCCGTCGGTGCCCGGAGTCACCGGCACGCCGGCGCGCTCGGCGCAGCGGCGGGCTTCCGTCTTGTCGCCCATGGCCGCAATGACACGGGCATTCGGGCCGATGAACTTCACGCCACGGCTGGCACAGATCTCCGCCAGTTCCGGGTTTTCCGACAGGAAGCCGTAGCCGGGGTGCAGCCCGTCACAGCCGGTCTCGACAGCCAGGTTCACCAGCTGATGAGGATTGAGATAGCCCTGCAGCGGGTCTGGCCCTACGGAATAGGCTTCGTCTGCCTTCTTCACGTGCAGCGCATAGCGGTCCGCTTCCGTGTAAATGGCGACGGAGCGCACACCCAGTTCGCGGCAGGCGCGGGCAATCCGCACGGCAATCTCGCCGCGGTTGGCAATGAGGACTTTTTTCAGCACTGAAGAAATCTCGAAGGTTTCGGAAAACGACAAGCGGTCCGGGAAGGGACATGAAATCGAAGGCAGCTTACTGAGCTGTCATGGAGGCGTCAACCCGAAGCAGGATTATTGCAGGCCATCTTCCGGGATTCGACAACCTATTGTCGGTCGTAAACACGCACCATGCGGATCGTTGCACCAAAGCTGAGCGGTCGTATCTCCAGGTCCACCCGCAGCCGCGTGCCCCCCTCTTCCAGCGTGTAGGTTTCCATGGTGAACCCGCCGTCCCGCGGGCGCCCTTCCACCACCAGCACCTCGCCCTCCCATTCACCCAGGGAGAAATCCTGCCCGCCATTCTCGTAATGCTGGGAGGCGCCGACAGACTGGCTGCGTCCGTCGGTGTGGAAGATGCGCTCGAAGCCATCGGCATAACCCATCCACACTTCCGGGTCATCCAGCGCGATGCGCAGTTCCTCGTCATACGACAGACGGTCGTACAGCTCGTGCTCCGCCGGCCCGCCACGGTAGCGGCCCTTCTCCTTCTTGCCGAACCACTGCCGCTCCACTTTGCCGCCCGCGGCCTTAATGGCAGTCTCAACGGCCTCGTCGGGGTCGTCGCTCAATGCTTCATTGATGCGCCACGACCCTTCGAGGGGGTGATCCTGGGCCTGCAACGGTGCGCTGACCAGAGCGCCTGTCAGCGCCAGCAGCATCAGCAGTACGCGCAGCGAATCGAGCGGGCGATCTTTGAAGGATTGCGGGTGGCACATATTGCACTCTCGCTATGAAAGAGACACACGGGCGTTGCCGTTGCGATGTCCGATGATGTCCGGATTGAGCGCGACGCGCAAGACGGCCGCGCCTCAACCCGGCCCCGGGCGGCGGCTCGCGCGGCCAGCGAGTGGATGCGGGCCTTGGGTGGGAGCGGGCTTGGGTGGGAGCGGGCTTGCCCGCGAACAGTTCGCTTGCAAGCAAGCTCCCACAGGCAAGCTCCCACAGGCCCGCGCACCGTTCCCGCCCGCCATTCGCTGGCACTGCGCTCGACGCCGGGGGCCTCCCTTTCCGTTCAGCGGCATCAAAGACCCGCACCGAGTGAGCAAAAAGACCCTGGGCTTTTTGTGATGCGAGGGCACCGGGGGCCGGTGCGGGTCAGCCGCAGAACGGGAAGGGAGGCCCCCGGCGTCGATCGAAACTACGGGCAAATCACGCGTTGCAGGGCCGTTGCAGTGGACGCGGATCAAGCCGCCCGCTTATCCTTGCCTTTTCAGTTATTTGAGTGTGTTGTCACCATGTCTACGATCCTCCAGAACCTCCCCCTTGGTCAGAAAGTCGGTATCGCCTTCTCAGGCGGTCTTGATACCAGCGCCGCGCTGCACTGGATGAAACTCAAGGGTGCCCGGCCCTGCGCCTATACCGCCAACCTCGGACAGCCCGACGAGGCTGACTATGACGAGATTCCCCGCAAGGCCATGGAATACGGCGCCGAGCTCGCGCGTCTGGTGGACTGCAGGCAGCAACTGGTCAACGAAGGTATCTCGGCACTGCAGTGCGGCGCGTTCCACATCACCACAGGCGGCGCCACCTATTTCAATACCACCCCGCTGGGCCGCGCCGTGACGGGCACCATGCTGGTGGCCGCCATGAAAGACGACGACGTCAACATCTGGGGCGACGGCAGCACCTTCAAGGGCAACGACATCGAGCGCTTCTACCGCTACGGGCTGCTTACCAATCCGGGGCTCAAGATCTACAAGCCCTGGCTTGACCAGGCATTCATTGACGAACTGGGCGGCCGCGCCGAGATGTCTGCCTTCATGACCCAGGCTGGTTTCGGCTACAAGATGTCTGCCGAAAAGGCCTACAGCACCGACAGCAACATGCTGGGCGCCACCCACGAAGCCAAGGATCTGGAATTCCTCAACAAGGGCATCCGCATCGTCAACCCGATCATGGGCGTGGCGTTCTGGCGCAGCGACGTGGAGATCAAGACGGAAGAAGTAAGTATCCGCTTCGAAGAAGGCGTCCCGGTGGCCCTGAACGGCCAGACCTACAGCGACCTGGTGGAACTGATGCTGGAGGCCAATCGCATCGGCGGGCGCCATGGCATCGGCATGAGCGACCAGATCGAAAACCGCATCATCGAAGCCAAGAGCCGTGGCATTTACGAAGCCCCCGGCATGGCCCTGCTGTTCATCGCCTATGAGCGCCTGGTGACCGGCATCCACAACGAAGACACCATCGAGCAGTACCGCGAGAACGGCCGCAAGCTGGGGCGTCTGCTGTACCAGGGACGCTGGTTCGACTCGCAGGCGCTGATGATCCGCGAAAGCGCCCAGCGCTGGGTGGCCTCGGCCATTACCGGCGAAGTGACGCTGGAGCTGCGTCGCGGCAACGACTACTCGATTCTGAACACCGAGAGCCCCAACCTGACGTACCACCCGGAGCGCCTGACGATGGAGAAAGGTGAATCCATGTTCTCGCCCCAGGACCGCATCGGGCAGCTGACCATGCGCAATCTCGACATCGTGGACACGCGCGGCAAGCTGGGCCTCTACACCCAGGCCGGCCTGCTGAAAGTGGGCAAGGGCGGCAATCTGCCGACGCTGGAAGCGCCGAAAGCTGGGGAGTAAATCTGCGGAAAATGGCCGGCTGTATAAGCGGGCCTTGCAGGGGAGGTTCTTTCAGGAGCGGGACCTGTGGGAGAGGGGCTTGGGTGGGAGCGGGCCCTGCCCGCGAACCCTTCGCTGGCACAATTCCAGGCCTCGGGCATCCGCCCTCCCGTTCAGCGGCATAAGAGACCCGCACCGAGTGAGCCGGGAGACCGAGGCTCCCGGTGAAATGAGGGCACACGGGACGTGTGCGGGTCAGCCGCAGAACGGGAGGGCGGGTGGCCGGGGCCGGCACTACGAGCTCCGAGTTCGCGGGCAAGGCCCGCTCCCACAAGGTCCGCTCCCACAAGGCCCGCTCCCACAGTCAGCCCCACCGGGCACGCTCCCACCCAGGGCCCGCTCCCACAACTCCTCAGCGGCGGTAGGTGATCTCGCCCCCCACGATGGTCATCTGGTTCTCGGCCGTCAGAATGTCCGCCACCGGCACCGTCATCAAGTCGCGGTTGAAAATGGTGAAATCCGCATACTTGCCCACTTCCACCGAACCGCGAATGTCTTCCTGGAACGCGCCATGGGCTGGCCAGATCGTGAACATCTTCAGCGCCGTCTCGCGGGACACTGCCAGTTCGGGATGCCAGCCTTCCCCATCGGTACCATCCAGACGTTTGCGGGCCACCGCCGCATAGAACTCGATACGCGGATCTCCCACTTCCACCGGGGCATCCGAACCGCCCAGAATCATCAGGCCACGGTCCACCAGCTGCTGCCAGGGGTAGGCATACCCCAGACGGTCCGGGCCAAGACGATCCGGTGCAAAATTCAGATCGCCGATGCCATGACTGGGCTGCATGGAGGGCAGCACGCCCAGGTCTACGAAACGCTGCTGATCGCTGGGGGGAATGATCTGCGCGTGTTCCATGCGCCAGCGCAGGTCTTCACTGGCCCACTCGCTGCGGGGCACGGCATCACGGGCCTCGGCATACCAGTCCAGCAGCGTGCGTACCGCGCGGTCGCCGATCACATGCGTCTCGATCTGGATGCCCTGGCGCAGCGCCGCGTGCAGCACGGGGACGAGCTCTTCCTTGGTGGTGCGGTTCATGAAGCCATTGTGGTCGGCATCGGAGTAATTCTCGATCAGCGCGGCGCCGCGTGAACCCAGCGTGCCGTCGATGAACACCTTGATGCCGCGCACATCGAACAGGTCGTCATCTGTCTTCTCCCGGCCACGGCTGAGCATCTCGGCCGCCTCTTCCACAGGGATGGCCGCATACACGCGGTGGGCCATCTGCCCTTCGGCGTGCAGCTGCTTCATCAGGTCCACCAGGCGATAGGACATGCCGGCGTCCTGGGTCTGCGTCCAGCCCACTGCGGCATTGCTCTGCAGGCCGCGCAGCAGGTTGTCCTTCAGGTATTCGTCGGTCTCGGGCGGCAGGATATCCCGGAACACGTTCATGGCATTGGCCAGCACGTAGCCCGTCAGGTTGCCGTCGATATCGCGCTCGAAGCGACCGCCTTTAGGGTCCGGTGTGTCGCGCGTGACGCCGGCCAGCTCCATCGCCTTCGAATTCACCAGGGCCGATACGCCATCGGCACGGGGCATGTACAGCGGTTTGTCGGCCGTGAACCGGTCCACGTCGTCCTTGTTGAGGAAACGCTGCTCGTCTGTCCACTCACGCTCGATCCAGCCGCGTCCCTGAATCCAGTCGCCTTCCGGGATAGTGGCTGCCCACTCTTCGATGCGCGCCACCGTCTGCTGCAGCGTGGGGATGCCGAACAGGCTCAGCGTCTTGGTGCGGCGGCCGACGCCTTCCAGGTGCTGATGGCTGTCGGTGAAGCCGGCATAAATGTACTGCCCCGCCATGTCCATGATCTCGGCATCGCCACACATGTAACGCTGCGCGTCTGCATTGCTGCCCACGAACACGATGCGGCCGACCAGCACGGCAGCCGCTTCGGCAGTCCACTGAGCTTCATTGGAGGTGTAGATCGTGGTGTTGTGCAGCACCATGTCGGCGACTTCGCAGCCTGCAGCGGCAGTGCTGGCGGCAGCCGCCGGAGCAGCCGGTGCGGGCGCGGTATTGTCGCTGCAGGCAGTCGCCAGCAGACTGAGGGCAAATGCCAGTGCAAGTTTCGGTAAAGCCTGTGTCATGCGGATATCCTCGAGAGTGACCAAACAGGGAGAACTGCGCACCGGAGTCATTTGCAGCCCCCCAGCGGTGTGTGTGGGCTGAGCAGGCATGTGCACAGCGTATTTTGGCTCAGGATTCTAGTGGGATTCGGCGGGCGGGGCGATGAAATTCTCGACGGGACGGGAGGCGGGTGCGCCTGCTGACGTCAGCCTTCGAGATTGTTTTTTCATGCGCCGTAACTTTTGTCATGACCCTGTGCTAATTTAGGCCCCCGCTGCCACCCGCAATACTTGTCCCTCGCTCCAGGAATACACCAGCATGAAAATCGGCGTTCTGTCCAGAAACAGCAAGCTTTACTCGACACGCAGACTCGTGGAGGCCGCAAGAGCCCGTGGCCACGACGTCCGCGTAATCGATGTGCTCAAGTGCTACATGACCATCACGGCCAACAACCCGGTGGTCTTTTACAAGTCGCCCGGCGCTCCAGCCCCGGAGGCTCTCGAATTCGACGCTGTGATCCCGCGCATCGGCGCCAGCGTCACCGGCTATGGCTGTGCCGTACTGCGCCAGTTTGAAGTCTGCGGCACCTACTCCGTGAACGAGTCCATCGCCATCACCCGTTCACGCGACAAGCTGCGCGCACACCAGTTGCTCGCGCGCAAAGGCATCGGCCAGCCCATCACCAGCTACGCACACTCGGCAGATGCCACCAGCGATCTGATCGACTCCGTAGGCGGTGCCCCCCTGGTGGTGAAGATCATGGAGAGCACCCACGGCAACGGCGTGGTGCTGGCGGAGACCAGCAAGGCAGCCGAGGCACTGATCAACGCCTTCCGCGGACTGGAGGCAGACTTTCTGGTACAGGAATTCATCAAGGAGTCGGGCGGCGCCGACATTCGCTGTTTCGTGATTGGTGACAAGGTGATCGCGGCCATGCAGCGCACGGCTGCCCCCGGCGAATATCGCTCCAATCTACATCGCGGGGGCACGGCATCAGTGGTGCGCCTGCGTCCGGACGAACGCAAACTGGCCGTCAAGGCCGCGCAGGTGATGGGGCTGGACGTGGCGGGCGTGGACATCATCCGCTCCAACCACGGCCCGCTGGTGCTGGAGGTAAACTCCTCACCGGGCCTGGAAGGGATCGAGCGCGCCACTGGCAAGGACATTGCGGGGGCGATCATTGCCTATATGGAAAAAGATGCGCTGAAGGGCCCCAACAAAATGAAGGGTCAGGGGTAATTCAAAGCACCGAAACGCAGAAAGAATCCGAGCAAGGCGTGCCGGCGCAGCGTTGCGGACACGCCGTGAA
>CAMCRC010000072.1 GCA_945877175.1 Klebsiella pneumoniae
GCAGCGCGGGTAGCCGCTGCCGGGCAATATCTGCTTTTCAATGCAATGGAGATTCATTCAGCCCGTTCGCGGGCAGGCCCGCTCCCACCAGGCCCGCTCCCACCAGGGCAGCTCCCACCCAGGCCAGCTCCCACAGGCTGGCAGCTACCGGGGATATCGGGCACTATTGCTGCAATATCCAGTTGCAGGAGCGCCACTTTGCCATCTTTCCCGCGTGCCCGTTTGACCCTGCTGGCCCTGGCGCTGGCAGCCCTGACAGCCTGCTCCAACGACTCCGCGACACCAGACGCGCCAGATGCACCTCCCCCCGAACCTTTCGACGTCCTGCTCACTGGCGGCACCCTTTACAGCGGCGAAGATGCACTGCCTGTGACGGGCGACATAGGGCTGAGGGGCAATCGCATCGTCGCGCTTGGCGGTGACCTCAGCGCCCATCCCGCCACACTGGTGCGCGATGTCAGCGGTCTGGCCGTGATGCCCGGCTTCATCGACATCCACAGCCACGCGGTGGGCTCTGACCTGAGCGATGGCCTGTACCGCTGGCCGGACGCCGAGAACCTGGTGCGTCAGGGCGTGACCCTGGTGGTGGGCGGTCAGGACGGCGATTCTCCGTTGCCCATCGAGAGCAGCTTCACGGCGCTGGAGACCGCTGACATCGCCATCCACTACGCGACGATGGTGGGTCATGGGTCCATACGCGCGCAGGTGGTGGGAGAACAGGATCGTCCGGCCACCGAGGAAGAACTGGAACGCATGCGCGAACAGGTACGCCTGGCCATGGAAGCGGGCGCCTTCGGGCTTTCCTCGGGCCTGATCTACGCACCTGGCCGCTTCGCTCCCACCGAAGAAGTGATCGCCCTGGCGCAGGTGGCCGGCGAGCACGACGGCATCTACATCAGCCACATGCGCGAAGAGGGCCTGCAGCTGCTGGAGAGTGTGGCCGAGACAATTCGCATCGGCGAGGAAGGTGGCCTGCCAACGCAGATCACCCACCACAAGGTGGTGGGCGCGCCCATGTGGGGCAAGTCGGTTGAAACCCTGCGCATGGTGGACGAGGCCATTGCCCGGGGCGTGGATGTGTCCATTGACCAGTACCCCTACACTGCCTCTGCCACCAGCCTGACCATCCTGTTTCCGGGCTGGAGTCTGGACGGGGGCCGGGACGCCCTTCTTGCCCGCATGGAAGACACCGCTCAACGCGCCCGCCTGAAAGCCGACATCGTCTACAACATCGAAGTGGACCGCGGGGGCAATGATCCGGCCAATGTGGGGCTCTCCAACTGTCCCCATGACAACACCATCAACGGCCTGAATCTGAGCGAAGTGCTCCGCCTTCAGGAACGGGCCGTCAGCAAGGACAACGCCGCCGATCTGCTCATGGAGCTGGTGGCCGCGGGCAATTGCGACGCGGTGTTTCACGCCATTCACGAGGACGACGTGCGCAACATCATGCGCCACCCGCGCACCATGATTGCGTCAGACGGGGGCGTCGAGGCGCCCACCGACCGCGTACCCCATCCGCGCAGCTATGGCACCTTCGCGCGCTTTCTGGGCCATTATGCCCGGGACGAGGGCGTGGTGCCGGTGCACACGGCCATTCACAAGATGACGCAATTGCCAGCAGACCGACTGGGACTGGAAGACCGGGGACGACTGCAGGTGGGCGCCATTGCAGACATCGCGGTGCTGGAACTGGCGGCAGTGCGGGACTTGTCGACCTTCGAGGAGCCGCATCAGTATGCGGAGGGCGCCGCCCATGTGTTCGTGGCAGGGGAAGCGGTGCTGCTGGATGGCGCCATGACGGCGGCGCGTCCGGGGGTGATAGTGCGCTCGACGGACGAGTAAGGGTCTGATTCAGGCCTGTTCGCGGGCAGGCCCGCTCCCACAAACGGGTCCGCGCCGACCGGCTGCCGCCGCAGCGTGCGGCGCACCCTGGCACGTACCCGCAGCAAGTCGCGGAACATGCGCCAGGAGTCGCGCACAATGTGCACACTGCTGTCCGGGGAGTTCAGCCAGCGCACTGGCAGCACGTCCACCCGCATGTCCAGTGCACGGGCCAGCATCAGCACTTCCACGTCGAAGGCGAAGCCATCCAGCGTCTGCCGACTGAAGATGGCCCGGGCGGCATCGCGCCGGAACGCCTTGAATCCGCACTGCGTATCTGTGATGCCCGGCACACTCAAGGTCTGCACCAGCGCATTGAAGATACGCCCCATGTTGCGCCGCAAGGCACTCTGTGGCTTCTCTACACGACTGCGCGCCAGCGCGCGGCTGCCAATCAGCACGTCGGTGTCCGGTTGCTGCTGAAAATGGGCGAGGAAAGCCTGCACTTCCTCAAGAGGCGTGGACAGGTCCGCGTCCATGAACAGCACGATGTCGCCACGGGCCCGCAGTACGCCGCTTCGCACCGCATAGCCTTTGCCGCGGTGCACCAGGTTGTCGATGACATGAAAGCGCGTATCTCCCTCTACCACCGCCCCAGCACGGTCCAGAGTGTCGTCCTGGGAGCGCTCAACCATGAGCAGGATTTCGACGTCCAGAGGATGGCTGTTGAAGTAGTCGCGGATTTGCAACAAGGACTGGGGCACTCGCCGCGCCTCGTTCCAGGCGGGAATCACGATTGACAGCACAGGTGTCGCAGATGCATTCATCGCTTTGCCGTCGCCCGCGTTTGTGTCTAAGATTGCCGCCATGAGCTTGATGCCCCCCCCGCCGGTACTCCCGGTCCCTTGAAAATATTCACCAGCATCCCTGCCCTGTGGCTTCAAGGCGCGTGTGTATTGCTGGTGGCACTGCTGCTGCGCACGGTTCTGCTGGACATCAAACCGCCTCACTTTGACGAAGGTATCAACGGTTGGTTCCTGGATCAAATGTGGCGGCAGGGATTCTACCGATATGACCCCACCAACTACCATGGCCCGCTCTATTTTTACCTGCTGATGCTGGCAGAATTGCTGATGGGGCGCGGCCTGCTGACGCTGCGCCTGGTGGCCGTGCTGTTCTCTGCCGGCATCGTCGCCGTGGTGCTGTTGCACAGCCGCTGGTTCGGGCGTGCCGCCATCTGGGCCGCTCTGGTGCTGGCGATCAGCCCCGCCATGGTGTTCTACGGGCGTTATGCCATCCACGAGTCCCTGTTCATCTTCTGCCAGGCGGTTTTTCTTTACGGCTATATTCGCTGGCATCTGGAAGGTGGCCGCGCGGCGGTGGTGTGCATGACGATCGGCGTGGCCGGCAGCATCGCCACCAAGGAGACCTTTTTCATTTTCCTGGGCACCTGGTTCATCGCCGTGGCGCTGGTGCACCTGTTGCAACGATTCCTGCCCGAACGCAACGCGGCGGTGCCACTGCAGCGCGAGCCGGTCCCCCGCCGTTTCGTGCTGATCACCGTGGCAGTGTCAGTCCTGGCAACACTGCTGCTTTTCAGCGGATTCCTGGCCAACCCGGCCGGCGTGCGGGACATGATCATGGCCTTCGCCCCGTGGATGGCCACGGGCACTGGGGATGCCAGCGGTCACGAGAAGCCCTTCTGGTACTGGCTCCAATTGCTGGCGCGCTACGAGTGGCCGCTGCTGGCGACCTTGCTCGCGCTGCCGGCATTGCTGCTGCATGAGTCGCGCTGGTCCTGGCGACTGGGGGCCACAGGATTCGGCCTGGTGCTCGCCTACTCGCTGATCCCGTACAAGACACCCTGGCTGATCATTGGCATGCTCCTGCCGCTGAGTTTCGCGTTCGGGTTTCTCATGGAGCTGGCCCTGGCGCGCCTGAAGGCTCGCTGGCGCCTGGCGTCTGTGGTCCTGGGCTGCGTGCTGCTGACCGTTTCGCTTTACACCAGCCTGCGGCTGAATTTTCGCGACTACGCCAATTTCAGCGAACCCTATGTGTATGTGCAGACATCGCCCGATCTGAACCGGCTCATGGACAATCTGGACAGCCTGATCGAGGTGTTTCCCGCCCGGCGCAATCTGTCCGTGCTGGTGATCACGCCGGATCCCTGGCCCCTGCCCTGGCTGCTGGGCCGTTTTCCAGGCCTGAGCTATGGCACGGCCGAGACGGCGCGCGACATCACGGCCGATGTGGTCATCTCCGATGCCACCGGACAGAGGCAGGTTGAGGCGGCATTGGGTGAGTTCTATTTCCGTCAACCATTCAAGATTCGCGACGCCACCGATACGGGCTGGGCCTACTACAAGCCCGCGACCTTCATCACTATGGACACCACTGACGCCGAACTGATCGCGCCGCAGGTTACCCCATGATCGTCTTCGGCCTGTTCCACATGCTGTTCAGCGCCTTGTTCGCGCTGCTGGTCGGCCTGCTCTACGGGGGGTTGTCGGGGCCTGCGGCACTGGTCTGCCTGCTGGGCGCCATTCCGGCGGCGTGGGCCGCGGGCCGCTCTTTTGCGCCGCTGGCGTTCGTCCTGCCGCTGCGGCAGCTGCGCGCTCTGGAGTGGCTGGTGCTCCTGTTCGTGCTCTACGTCGGCCTTCGGCATTTTGTCTGGCTGTTCTATTACGCCGACAGCACCTTCCGCACACTGGCAGTGAACAATCTGGGCGATCTGCCCCTGCACATCAATTACATCCGCCAGTTTGCTTGGGGTGCCGCATTCCCGCCGGTGAATCCCGAATTTGCCTCCGAAGCGCTCTACTACCTCTATGCGCTGGATCTGTACAACGGCCTGTGGGAAGCGCTGGGCGTGCCGCTGGAAGCTCATCTGTTCCTCGTGGGCCTGTTCCTGCTGCTGGCAAGCCTTGGCGCCCTGCGACACTGGGCTGGCTGGGCATGGCCGGCTTCTTTCTGAATGGCGGCTGGGCCGGCTGGGAAATTCTGCAAAGCGGGGAATGGCAGGACTATTAGGGGCCGCTGGCCTGGAAGAACTTCTTCCTGAGCCTGTTCGTCACCCAGCGCGGCATGATGTTCGCCATTCCCGCCGGCCTGCTGATTCTCACAGTGTTGTCCCGTGCCGTGCGCGAGCCCACGCAGACACCGCGTGCCGTGCTGCTGCTCACCGGTCTGCTGTGGGGAGGCCTGGCCTTTTTTCACCTGCACAGGCTTCATGGCGGTCAGCCTCATGCTTGCCGGCATTGCCGCCATCCACCGGCAATGGCGTCCCCTGCTGGACATGGGGAGAACTGCGGTGCCACTGGGCAGCCTGTTCGTGCTGTATTCCACACAGTTTCTGCAAAAGGCGGGCGTCATCAGGCTGCAGTGGGGATGGCTGGCGGGCGAGCAGAACGTGGCCGCGTTCTGGTGGCAGAACCTTGGGCCCTGGCTGCTGCTGCTTGCGGCGGTGCCCGTGGTCCTGCTGCTGCGCCGGCACTGGCAGGGACTGGCCCTGTACGCCTTCTATCTGGCGCTTTTCACAGTGTTTACCGTGGTGATGCTGGCGCCGTGGGACTGGGACAACATCAAGGTGCTGATCTGGCCCTGGTTAGGCCTGCTGGGTGTTGCCTGGCATTGTCTACCCACCCCTGAAGCACAGGCCTTGTGGCGTCTGCCCGTGCGCCTCGCGGCGGGCACGACAGCGGGGCTGCTGCTGGCGGTGCTGGGGTTGTCGGGCACGGTGTCACTCGTGTCCTCGCTCTCACCGCAGGAAGACGCAGTGACCGTGTATCAGGCCCGGGAACTGTGGGACATGGAAGGCGCCCTGAAGAATGTGTCGCCTGACGCCGTGTTCATCGCAGCGCCCAGCTACAATCATGCGCTGACCTACTGGGGCAGAGTGCGAGTGCTGGGTTACGAGGGCCACACATGGTCACACGGCATCGACTCTGCGGAAGTGTCAGCGCTGCAGGCGCGTCTGTATGCCGGCGATGCCGACTGGCGGCAGATTGCCACCGACCTGGGCGCGACGCACATTGTGTGGGGGCCCCACGAGCGGCAGCAGTATGGCGATGTGGCACACCCCTGGCGCCGGGAGCTTCGCAACAGCTCGGCCGTGGCGGAGGTGGAACTCTATGTCCTGGAGTAATCGCGCCCGAAGCAGCTGACTGTGGGAGCTTGCTTGCAAGCGAACTGTCGCGGGCAAGCCCGCTCCCACAAAGGGGTAGCTCCCACAGAGGGGTAGCTCCCACAGTCCGGGAGCTTCCGCCATCAGACCACCGTGTGGCGATAGGCAGCCCAGCAGGTCGCATTTTCCCAGAGTTTCACATTCAGCACGCCTTTGCCTGGGAAGGTGATCAGACTGAGCATCTTCTCGCAGATGATGCGGCTGAAGTGTTCGATGCTGGGATTGAGTCCGGCAAACTCCGGCTTGTCATTGAGCACGCAGTCGCGGAAGTACGCAACGATCTGGCCCAGCGCGGCCTCGATCTCCACGATGTCTACCAGATAGCCATGCTTGTCGAGCTGAGCTGCCTCGATGCTGATTTCGACCACATAGGGATGGGCGTGCGGAAAATTCTCACTGCCCCAGTCACCTCCGATCAGGTAGTGATTGGCGATGAAGTCTCGTGTGACGGCAACGGTGTACATGGCTATTCCTCTGTTCTATCAATAAGCGTCATTCAAAAATATCAGTCGTAGACGAAGACCGCCTGCATGACCTGCCCGGGCGACTCGTGCAACAGTGTGTAAAGCGCCGCCGCCTCGCCGAAAGGCATGCGGTGCGTGATGAGCGTCTGGGGCATGGTGCGGCGCAGCATGTCCCAGCACAGTGCGAAGCGGCGTTCTTTCGTCCAGCGACCGCTCAGCTCGGGTGCCAGCGTGCTGACCTGACTGGTGCTGATGCGCAGACGGTTGCGGTGGGCCTCGCCCCCCAGGGCGATGGCGGCGCTCTTGCTGCCGTACCAGCTGCCGATCACGATACGGCTGGTGTAGCCGCTCAGACCAATCGCCAGGTTCAAGGCCTCGGGCACGCCGCTCACTTCATAGATCAGATCGGCCCCCGGCACACTGTCGCTTTCCTGCAGCGACACACGCAGCGCCTCGATGTCGTCGGCATCCAGAGGATCGAACACATCGTCTACTCCCAGATGCAAGGCGCGCGCCCGGCGTGCTTCCAGGCCATCCACGCCATGCAGCGACTGCAGCGGACACTGCACCAGCAGACTGTCGAGCAGCAGGCCGACGATGCCCTGCCCCAGCACCACGACGCGCTCGCCCAGCGCCGGCTGGCCGTCCTGCAGAAGATTGACTGCAGTTTCCATATTGGCAAGGAATACGGCTGCCTCTGCCGGGACATCGTCCGGCACCACGATCACATCCTCGCACCGCGCATGGAAACGCGACGCATGGGGTGCGAAGCTGAACACGCGGCGGCCCAGCCAGTCTGGGTCCACCTGCGGGCCGATACGTTCCACCTGCCCCACACAGGCATAGCCATACTGCAGCGGATACGCCGGTGCACCCAGCAGGTTGGACAGGGTAGCGTCCAGTGTCATGTCGGCCGGAATCTGTCCCCGGTAGAGCAGCATCTCAGTGCCGGCGCTGACCGCCGAGAGCTGGGTGCGAACCAGCAGCTCGCCCGCGGCCAGCGGGGGCAAGCCTGCCCTGCGCACCTCCACCTGCAGCGGCGCAGTGAACCACAACTGTTCAGCGCTGTTGTTTTCACTGGAATGGCTGTTCTTCATGAGGGCTCTCCTGCGTGCGGCGCCCCGTAGTGCAGGTTGCCCCACATGATCAGATCATCGCCCAGGCGCGCTGTGTGAAGCGGCGCGATACGCGGCAGCTGTGCGCGCGCGAGGTGCCCCATGTCCCCGACAGCCTTGTAGCCGCCGGCGAAGACGGGCGCTACCGTCAGCACCAGGGCATCCACCAGCTGTGCTTTCAGAAATGCGGTGATGACATTGGCCCCGCCCTCCACCATCACGCTGCGAATGCCGCGCTGCCACAAGGCCTGCAGGGCTGCGCTCAGGTCGATGTGACCCATCGCGTCGCCCGGCAGCCGGATGATGTCGATGTCGGTGCGCGCCGGCACTGGGTCAGTACTCGTCAGCACCCAGCAGCGGCGCTGGCCGGGGGCGCACAGACGGGCCTGGGGGGAAATGCGCAGCTGACTGTCCAGTACTATGGGCTGCGGACTCGGGCCGGAACACTCACGCACCGTCAGCTGCGGATCGTCTGCCAGCACGGTGCCGATGCCCACCAGAATGCCGTCGTGCAGGCTGCGCAGCTGATGTGTCAGGCGCAGTGAGTCGGGATTGCTCAGAGCCAGTCCGGTGCCTGGTTGCAGGGTGATGCTGCCATCCCAGCTCTGAGCCCACGCCAGTGTGACAGAGGGCATGCCGGCACGATTGCGCCGCTCGCGATGCTCGTCAAGCCAGCGCGACAGCGTAGTGTGCAGGGAAAGATCAGGCGGGAGTGGGGAAGAAGTCGGCATGGCGGCGATGTTACGGCCCGCCCCTGCACAAGGCAAGGCAGCCGGATGCGGGATTTTTGTCAGCCCCGGGCTGGGAATCCCACAGAGAGCGGGCGACAATGCCGGCTCCTGTCTCAGCGCCCTGCCGGAGTCTGCGTGTTCCCCATCGTTCACTTTGCCATTCCCGGTGACCTGCAGTCCCGCACCGGCGGCTACGCCTGGGACCGGCGCATCATCGCCGAGCTCGAGGCCCTGGGCATGACGGTGCAGGTGCTGCCACTGTCGGCACGCTTTCCCCACCCGGACGCGGCGGCCCTCGCCGATGCCGCCGCCCGTGTCGCGGCCTTGCCCGATGGCGCCGTGCTGATTGCCGACGGCCTGGCCTGGGGCGTGCTCGACAGCGTGGCGCAGGCCCATGCGCAGCGCCTGTGCATCATCGCTCTGTGTCATCACCCGCTGGCCCTGGAGAGTGGCCTGAGCCTGCAGAACGCCGCGGCCCTGCACGAATCGGAGGGCCGCGCCCTGCGTGCCGCTGCAGCCATTCTCGTGACCAGCGACGAAACAGCCCGGACACTGGTGTCCCAATTCGACGTGAACAGTGCCTGCATCACTGTCGCGCTGCCGGGCACTGACGCCGTGCCGCCCGCACCCTGCACCGGGAACCCCCCCGTGCTCCTGAGCCTGGCCACTCTGACGCGACGCAAGGGCCACGACGTGCTGATCGCTGCACTGGCAAGCTTGGTGGATTTGCCGTGGACTGCACGGCTGGTTGGCGGCGATCACTTCGACTCCGCCTGGAGCGCCCATTTGCATGCGCTGGTGATCAAATACGGGCTTGCCGAGCGTATTGCCTTCACCGGCAGCTGCGAAACGCCTGCGGACGAATATGCGCAGGCCGATGTGTTCGTGTTGCCCTCGCGCTACGAAGGCTACGGCATGGTGTTCGCCGAGGCGCTGGCCCACGGCCTGCCCGTGATCGCGGCCCGCGCCGGTGCTGTGCCTGATGTCGTGCCGCCCGATGCCGGCCTGCTGGTGCCCGTGGATGACAGCGATGCGCTCGCGATGGCACTGCGCCGCGTGCTCACCGACGCCGCGCTGCGCAGCCAGCTGCGTGCCGGCGCCCTGCGCGCAGCGGCGGCGTTGCCCCGCTGGCAGGACACCGGACGCCGCATCGCCAATTTGATTGCCAACCTGACTGGAACGACGAGCATAAAATGAGTGGATTTTCGATTTCCTGGCTGGACCTGCGCGAGAGCGCCGACCATGCCGCCCGCGACAAGACGCTGGCGCGCGCCGCGCTGCGGTTCCTGGACAAGCCCCACGGCGCCCTGCTGGTGGACCTGGGGGCCGGCACCGGCTCGACGCTGCGTGCGCTGTCGGCCCTGGCAGCGGTGCAGCGCGCTTACATTGTATGGCGCCTGGTGGACCACGATGGCGCCTTGCTGGACGAGGCGCTGCGTCGCCACGGCAACGAGTGTGTGATCGAAGACCATCAGAATGATCTGCGTCACGTCGCCGAACTGCCGCTGGGCGGCGCAACGCTGGTCAGCGCCTCGGCCCTCTTTGATCTGGCCTCGCGCGACTTCGTCGACACCTTGCTGGCGCGGCTGCACAAGCAAGGCACCGGGCTGTATGCGGCACTGAACTACGACGGTCGCACTGAGTGGACACCCGCGCACCCGCTGGATGACGCCGTGCTGCAGGCCTTCAACAAGGACCAGCGCACGGCGAAAGGTCTGGGCGAAGGAGCAGCCCTGGGGCCGGACGCGACGGGCTATCTGCAGACACGGTGCACAGCCCTGGACTACGCGGTTCACATCGCGGACAGTCCCTGGCAACTGGGCCCGGACGACGCGGCGCTGGTGCGCGAGCTGATTTCTGGCATCGCCAGGGCGGTGGCGGTGGGCTACGAGCTGGACGCGGAGGCGCTGCTGCACTGGAAGACGTTCCGGCTGGCCAATGCGGCGACGGGGACGTGCGTGGTGGGACACCAGGATCTGCTGGCAGTGCCGGTGTGAATCTGGGACCAGTGCTCCGAATCCGGACACAAGTGCGGCCCGGGGCATCGCGGACACGCCACTAGTACTTCCCTGTAGGCTCGGCGCCCGCCCTCCCTGGCGGGCGACGGTCCGCTATGCCCCGGGCCGCACTTGTGTCCTGGCTCCAGCGCAAACTCCAGATCAACGCTGTGCACTCAAGACAGGTGTTGCGCCACCCACTCGCGCTCGAAAGGCGGAGAGCTCCGACCCCCTCCGCGCCCCCAGCCGACCGAAGCCTTCACCCACCTGCAGGAGCGGGCCTGCCCGCGAGGAGGCACAGAAGTCAGGGCCGGCGGGCCGGGGCGTGGTTTTCAGACCGTCGCCCGCCAGGGAGGGCGGGCGCCGAGCCTACAGGGAGGTACTAGTGGCGTGTCTGAAAACTACGCCCCGGACACCCGGCCCGAATCGAAACAAAGTTCGCGGGCCAGCCCGCTCCTACAGGTCAGAGAAGGTTTCGATCACGCGATCCCGCACCGCGTCCATGCGCCACACCGGCGCCCCATCCGCCGGCAGCATCCCCGGCGTCCACTCCCACCCCGCCACCGCCTCCAGCACCGCCGGGTCACGGGCCACCAGATGCACCATCACGTCGCGACTGTCGGTGTTGTTCGTCACCATCGGCATCGGCTGGTGGTCGCCCAGAATCAGCAACACCAGGTCGTCGTCGCCAAACTCCGCTACATAGGACATCAGCGTCTGCACCACATATTCCGCCGATTCGCGGAAGTGCCGCATCACGCGCTCGTGGTCCTGCCACACCACATCCACGGCATCCCCCGCACTGGCCTGCGCATTGAAGACACTGCCATCACCCACGGCGGACCAGTCGATGAGGGTGGGCACCGGCGTCCAGGGTGCATGGGACGACAGCAGGGCAATCTCTGCCATCACCGGCTTGCGATCCTCACGGGCACGCTCCCATTCCTGGAAACGCGACAGTGTGAACTGATCGGGCATGGTCACGTAATTGAACGGCAGGCCGCGATAGTCCAGTTCCGGGGCGGAGTAGAGCTGGTCATAGCCGAAGTAGTCGCCCTCGGGCCAGGCGAGTGTGATGGCGGGCATCACGCCCACCGTGCGCCAGCCGGCTCTCTGGAACAGGCGCACCAGTGAAGGACGCTCGCTCATCATCAGGCTGTCATAGCGCACCTGACTGTCGATCCACAGCCCCGACAGGGCCGTGCCATGGGCCAGCCAGCTGATGCCACCCACCGTGGGCGAAGCCAGGAAGGCGCTGCGGGATTCGAAGCCCGCCGCTGATAGCGTCTGCGTGGCGCGGGCCAGCGACTCACGGAAAGGCGCGGCATAGGGAGCACCGTCCATCAGAATGCGGCCATAGGATTCGATGAACACCACCAGTACATCCTTGCCCTGCAGCTTGCCGAACAGCGAGTCGCCCGGAACCTGCGCGTAGCGATCCTGATTCACCACCTCGCGGAACTCGCCCAGGTCAATCACACCGGCAATGGTGTTGTTGACATGTTTGGCCAGTTGCTCCACGAAGTAGCGGGACGCGCGGGGCCACTCCGCAAAGGCAAGCGCCGTCCACACCAGCAGGCCGCTGCACAGCAGCACAAGAGAGCGACGTGGCGCCAGCAGCAGCACCCGTTGCGCCCGGCGCAGTACCAGAAACGACAGCAGCACGATCAGCAGCACCAGCCCGACGGCCAGCACTGCCGCCAGCACGGCGCCGGCGGTGCCGAAGGAGCTGCGCAGAAAGCCCATGCCATCCACCAGCAGATAGGCATCGAAGACAGGATTGAACGCACGGGAGAACACTTGATAGGCGGCGATGTCGGACACCCGCAGAATCACGCCCACTGCCAGCAGTACAGAGGCCAGCGCCCGCAGCACGCGCCCTGTCCTGCCCGGCACCAGCAGCGCCAGGCCGAACAGAAACAGCTCCACCGGGAAGTAGAGGTAGCTCATGTTGTCGAACCAGTCGATCCGGAACGGGAAGAGGAAGGCCGTGAGCAGGAAGAAGAAACAGGCGAGAGTAAGCGTCAGCGGTCCCGCACCGGCGAGGGGACTCGCGGCACGGGGTGACGGTGCGGAAGGGTTTTGCACTGGCGTCAAAGCTGCTGCTCGATGGCCTGGATGAGTGTGGCAGAGTCCGGGTCAACCGTGCTGCCGTAGTGAGCCACGACTTCGCCCGACTTGCTGACCAGATACTTGTTGAAGTTCCACTGCGGCTCGCCCTGCACATGCAGCTTCTGGAAGATCGGGTGCGCATCGGCCCCTTTCACCTTCACCACGGAGGTCATCGGGA
>CAMCRC010000073.1 GCA_945877175.1 Klebsiella pneumoniae
ATTTCAGCAGTGACAAAACGGTCTGCTTCATCTGGTTAGCCTGCGCGAGCATGGCGGTGCCGGCCTGGGCAATGATCTGCGTGCGCGCCAGTTCGGTTGTCTCTTTGGCGTAATCGGCGTCCATGACGCGGCCACGCGATTCGGTGGCATTACGTGAGACATTGGCCAGGTTGTCCGCCGCATACTGCAGCCGGTTCATTGTCGCACCCATTTCCGAGCGACCGGTGTTAACTGTTGCAATAGCGGTGGTTACCGCAGCAACCGCACTGTTAGCACTTGATGCAGTTGTAATCGCTGAAGCGTTTATCCCACTCAGAAGACCGGCTGTGCCCACGGCTATGTTGAAGCTGTTAGAGCCGTAAACACCAGAGCTTGCGGTGTAGGTTTGTATGTAGCCCCCTGAACTCCCCGATTTTACCCCGCCAATAGTTGGTGTTCCTCCTGGCGTAGTAATCCCGCTTATAACACCTATTCCGGCGGTCATAGCGTCAAACACAGCGTCCCTAGAAAGCTCATTAGTAGCTGCAAGTGCGGTAACGGTGTGCGTAAACGATTTATCGCCTACGGTAAGATTAAAGACATCACCCACAGCAATAGTGCCTCCGATCGTGAATGTCGAGACCTGTGGGGCAGCCGAAGCACCCGGACCGGAAGGCGCAGTTGTAGTATTAACTGCAGAGCTGCCACCCTGAGTTGAGCTGGTTGTCTGGTAATTTCCAATGGTTAAATCTATGGTTTGATTAGCATTTGCTCCAACTTGGAACTTGTGAACGCCATCAGAGCTAGAGCCACCTTGTTTGGTCAGTATGTTAACTCCGTTCCACTGAGTGTTTTGGGCGACGCGGTTTATCTCAGATCTTAGCGAAACAAACTCTTGGTTGAGAGCGGTGCGGTCAGTCAGAGTATTTGTGTCAGAGGACGCCTGTACAGCGAGTTCGCGCATACGCTGCAGCATGTTGCTGGTTTCGATCAAAGCCCCTTCCGCGGTCTGTATTAAAGACACGGCATCGTTGGCATTACGTACTGCCTGGTCCAGACCCCTAATTTGTGAAGTCATTTTCGAAGCGATGGCCAGACCTGCCGCATCGTCTTGTGCGCTGTTGATGCGCACGCCTGTGGACAATCTTTCCATGGCCGTTGACATGGAGCGCTCGTTTGCTACCAGAGCATATCGTGCCAGTAACGAAGATACGTTTGTGTTAATTGTTGTCATGCTATTTCCCCTGAACTTCAATCTGCCATCGTTGCTCGTAGGTCAATTGCTTGTTGCTACTGATTTTACATATCTCTTACCGGAGGAAAAGGAAGCGATCCTAAAGGCGGCTGGCCTCTTTTTCTAGCTCAGTAGAGCTATGCACTTCGGAGTTGCATCTGGGATGCTTTTACTTGACGAAGAATGACTTTAATACTGGCTGCGACTGGCATTGTTTATCCGGTGTTTCACCTAACTGCAAGGTTCTAGCGGATTATTAGACTGCGGACCACTACATTCCCGCTTTGCGAGTACACTAGAAAACTGAGGCCTTACCAAACCGTCCGGTCAGCATCCCACCCTAGGAGGCACACCCCGATAAGTCAGAATGGTTCAATTGCACACCTGATTTTTTTCGATTACCGCTGGCTTGTAGTTGAAAAATAGCTATCCCTGGTTATCTCTAAAAGATTCAGGGTATTAACAAGCAGCCCAGTTCGCATCTGAATGGTAAAGAACTTCTTATCTTTCCCCTCTACATCGAAGGTCGCAACAGGCTCATTTAAGCCAATACCACCTAGACCAGGAAAATTTGCGGTCAATATATGCTGACCTGGTTCGACTGGGTAGGTGACTGTCTCTCCTTGCCCCAGATTAGCAATCGTCACACCATCTAAAACCACATTAACAAGATTAGCACTCCCCGGATATCCCGTATCTCGAAGTACAAAAATGGATGTGGAGCTAGCATCATCTGCAGCTTGTCTTATGATGCCCATGTCCTTCGTACCGGTACCAGCACACGCGTTGAGCATGAAACTCAAGATCGCTATCGTCAGGACTTTACCTAATCGCGTCGATATTTTAGCCACTTATTCTGCCTCCAGCACGATATGGAGGGGATTAGGGACCAATTCATTCATTGCCCCTGTGGAAGCATCTACTCCAGCACCGATAATCCCACCAACAAGGACATTGCCAGCCATGGCAGTTCCGCCGCTTGTAGAAATTTGAGATGCTACGTTTGCCGTTTGAGTCTTAAACCCTTCTTTGCTAACTGTTATAGCGAAGCCCGGTCGTCTATTAATCGTAAGCGTGCAAGGGGTCGCACAGCTCAAACCGTTAGAGAAATTAACCTGAGCACTGCTAGGTTGCGACGTAACCGTAAATGCTTGGGTGCGCCCTCTAGTAATTGTCGCGCAACTCAGAATCATCAAAGGCATTAGACAAATTAAAAGAAGTCGAAAAATACGCGCGATTTTATCTTTTGGCGGATTAAAGTCAGTAATTCTGTACATAGAAAGGTAATCATCCCATTTTTAAGTAGCTGCTAAAGTAGAAGTCATGCTGCTGTCAGCATTTGATTCGGCTTCTACCCCGTTTTCACGGACGGTTATAAAACGCCTGAAAACTCTAAATCGGGGTAGAACCCCCAGTTTCCATATAGATATCTCACAACGCTATCCTGTCTGCAGGATGACAGTCAAGGGTTAGAAAAGGTTAAACGGGGCTTTTGTGCTGCAGTAAAAGCCCATCAGGGAATTGGCAAAAGGGTATTTTCCGACACCTACGCGGGCGCGCGCGAGGCAACCAATAATAAGAGGATGATCTTATGGCCTCCTACTTAACCCACTACGCGTAAATTCTTTGTGCCGGTGGGTAGGCTCTCCCCGTGCGGGCAATTTCGATGAAGTCCGACCACCAGCACATCATAGTGCGCCGCCGCTGTAAGTATTCCGCTCGGTTGTATGCCGCTCTAACCTCGTTTTTGTCTGTATGAGCTAGCGCCGACTCGATTACATCGGGGTCAAAGCCTTGCTCGTTTAACGTGGTACTGGCAATCGCTCGTAGTCCATGTGCGACCAATTCCCCCGCATAGCCCATGCGATTAATTGCCATGTTGGCTGTTTGTCGGTGGATGTGAGTTTTGGGGTCTCTATCGCCGGGAAATACGAATTGACGATGCCCGCTTATTGGTTTCATCTGTTCAAGAATAGCCAATGTTTGGGGAGTGAGCGGGACAGTGTGCGCCTTGCGTTTCTTCATGCGGCTAGCAGGTATACGCCACAGGCTATTCTCAAAGTCGATTTCATCCCACCTGGTACCCGCCGCCTCGTTCGGGCGCACCATTGTGTGAAGCTGCCATTCAATCAAACACCTAGTGCTAGTTTTAATGCTAGCCATCGAAACCCTTTTCATGAATTCCGGCAGTTCGTCTGGCTGTAATGTGGGCATGTTCTGTTTGCGGGGAGCCTCAAACGCTTTGCTGATTCCCGACAAAGGATTGGAGTCGATCAAGCCTGAAAGCATGGCGAAGTCCATTACCTCGCCTAGTCGCTGGCAAATGCGCTTCACGGTCTCATGTGTACCTTTTGCGCTTACGGGCTGTAGTTCCGCTATCACATCACGGGCAGTCAGTTTGTGTATGGGGATAGCGCCTAGAGTTGGGAATACATGCCGTTCAAGTGATCGCAGCACATCGGTGGCATAGTCCTCGCTCACCTTTGAACGTTTCACTTTAAGCCATTGCTGGGTGACCTGTTCCACAGTGCTAGAGTGCGCTAGTCGCTGCAAGTATTCTTGTTCTGATTTGTGTGTATGAGGGTCTAACCCTTGTGCCAGTAATGCTTGGCATTCTTGTCGTGAGTTGCGCGCTTGTGAGAGTGATACCGCAGGGTAGCGCCCAAAGCTGATATTCGCCCGCTTGCCGTTAGTGGGTCGGTAGTAGCTGAATATCCAAGATTTGCTGCCGGTGGGCTTAATGCGAAGGCAAAGGCCGCTGCCATCCCACAGGGAGTATTCCTTGAGTTTGGGCTTTGCTTGTTTGGCTTCTGTGTCTGAGAGAGGCTTTGTAGTTCGGGGCATAGAAACACCGCTTTTAGCAACACTGGTTAGCAACATGGTGTGGCTGTGTGGCTATGAGTGTAGCTATAATGTTTCTACGTTACAACACCGCAATGTACGTCCTTGTACGATAATTCGCTGTAAGTGTTTGTTTTTGAGCGGTATTTATACGTTATTGGTCGTGCCTGTTTGCTGTATTGGTGGAGGCGGGGGGATTTGAACCCCCGTCCGTCAGTCCGCTGCCTTTGGATCTACATGTTTAGCGTCGTCTATTAAGTTAACCCGTACCGGCCCGACGGGCAGGGTGGCTTGGGCGAGCCCAGTACTTTTAGCTGCTTCGCGCTGGGCGCGCTAGGCTGGCGATCCTGTTCTATATGACAGTCACAAAAACACCGGTTTACAGGCATCCCGGGGTGACCGCTAACCGCACTAAGCGGCTAGAGCGTAGCTATCGTCGTTGGCAACTATGAAGTTGCATAGATTGATTTACGAGAGTCCATACCCTCTCGACATGCACCTCAGGGTTTGATACCGGCGTCGAATCCAAAGCGCCCCCGTGAAAGTGAGTGCAGTCTAGCACAGCACTCAAGATGGGGCCGAGCGCTCATTTTGCAAGCCAGAGGGCCGACATCGGGTCCTGTCTTCTCCGGGTCGCCTCACTTCGGGGCCTGTGCTATAAAGCCACCCTCGCACTGTTCGCTTGTCGTCATTTCAAGCACTGGATCACCCATGGCACACACGCCTTCCACTACGTCTCACCATGCGCCGCGTCCCGTAGGCATCGGGCTGGACTATGGCACCAGCAACAGTGTGCTGGCGGTGTTCGACGGCGAGCGGCTGGTATGCGTGCCGCTGGAATGCGCCGGGGTCACGACGCCCTCGGCCGTACACATCGACCGGCAGTTCCAGGTGTGCACGGGCCAGGCGGCCATCGACCGCTACATCGCGGACAATCGCGGACGCCGTGTGCAGCTCGCGGCGGAAGTGCTGGGCGAGGCGCGCACCGGCACGGGTCAGCTGGACGAAGAGGGTCTGCCGGCCCTCTCGGGTAGCGAGCAGGTGTTCGGGCAGGCGTTTGTCGACGTGGGCGAGAAAGGCCGATTGTTTCGAGGTGTGAAACGTCTGCTTGGCAATGCCTCGCTGACCCGCCTGATGGTGTTCGAGAAAGCCTTCCGGCCAGTGGCGCTGGTGACGCCTCTTCTGCTGGCGATGCGGCAACGTTTGCGAGAATGGGCAAGGCAACAAGCGCCGGGTGTGGGCGAAGCAGATCATGCCTGCCTGGGGCATCCGGTCAATTTCGAAGGACGCGAGGCGCAGCACAACACGGTGGCGCTGGAGCGTCTGTCGGAAGCGGCGGCTCATGCCGGCTTCGTTCGCCAGGTGTTCTATCCCGAGCCCATGGCGGCTGCCTTGAGCTACATGCATGCCTTTCCTACCGTGCAGCCAGGCCGCCTGCTGGCGGTGGATTTCGGGGGCGGCACGCTGGACCTGTGTGTGCTGCAGCGCCAAGGCGATGCCTTCGAAGTGCTCTCCATTCACGGCGAGGGCCTGGGCGGCGATCACCTGGATCAAAGCCTGTTCCGTGCGTTGCTGTTTCCGCTGCTGGGCAAGGGGGAGTCGTGGCGCCGCAGTGGCGACGAGCGGGAGATCGTCACGCTGTTTCCTTTCGAGCACTATGAGGATCTCTTGCTGAACTGGGCGGTCAGTTATCGCCTGAATCAGAATGAATACACCACGCCGCTGCTGAGCTGCATCGCCCAGGGCGGAGAGGCTGTAGAGAAGTTCCAGCGGCTGTACACGCTGATCACGTCCAATCTCAGCTATCTGGTATTCCAGTCATTGCGTGACGTGAAGGCGGCGCTGTCCAGTGGGGAGAGCGCAGTGCTGGACATTCCCGATCTGGACATCGAACTGACTGTGACGCGCGCGCAGTTCGAAGCCATCATCGCGCACCACCTGGCCCACTTCGATCAGGCCGTGACCGACACGCTGGCGCTGGCACAGTGCCTGCCCGAGCAGATTGACGACGTGGTGAGTACGGGTGGCTCGTCTCTGATTCCGGCGGTGCGGCGATTGCTGGAGGCGCGCTTCCCTGGTCGGGTGCAGGACCACGATCCGTTCACCAGTGTGGCGGGTGGTCTGGCAATTGCGGAGTACCGCGGGCTGGGGTTTACACGGGAGAGCACGCCGCGCGGGTAGCGCCTGCAACGCAAGATCAAAGGTTCGCTTGCAAGCAAGCTCCAACATGTCTCCTGTCAGCGATGGGCGTGCCGCACCACGCGCTGCTTCTCGATGGCCCACTCGCGGTCCTTCTCCACATTGCGCTTGTCGTGTTCCTGCTTGCCTTTGGCCAGTGCCACCTGACATTTGATCAGGTGACCTTTCCAGTAGATGCTGGTGCAGACACTGGTGTAGCCCTTCTGCTGGATCTTGGCGAACAGGCGTGCCAGTTCCTTCTTGCTCAGCAGCAGCTTGCGTGAGCGGTCGGGCTCGCAGACTACGTGAGTGCTGGCAGTGTTCAGCGGTGTGATGTTGCAGCCCAGCAACCAGGCCTCGCCGTCCTTGATGATGACGTAGCTGTCAATGAGCTGCACTTTCTTCTCGCGCATGCTTTTGACTTCCCAGCCGAGCAGCACCATGCCCGCCTCGAACGACTCCTCGATGAAGTAATCATGAAGGGCGCGCTTGTTGCGGCAGATGTTGGTGTCAGCTGTCTTGGACTTTCCGGTTTTGGCCATGGGGTGGCATTATACCCACAAGTTGGGGGGCAGGCTCCAACAAGCGCAGTGAAGCTGATAGAATCGGTCGCAACGTCTCGCCCAACAAAACCAACTAATTGAGATCAAAGGATTTTCCATGGCCATCGAGCGAGGTCAATTCAGCAACAGGCTCGGCTTCGTCCTGGCAGCCGCAGGTTCGGCTGTGGGCCTGGGCAATCTGGTGGTATTCCCGGTCCTGGCCGCCAAGAACGGCGGAGCCGTGTTTCTGTTTGTCTACTTCCTGTTTGCCCTGCTGGTTTGTCATCCTGTGATGATGGCAGAGGTTGCGTTGGGGCGACATACGCAGCGCAACCCGGTGGGCGCATTCACAGCGCTGACAGGCAATGACCGACGCTGGCGCCTGGCCGGCAATCTGGCCATCCTGACCCCTTTCATGATCGCGGTGTTCTACACCATCGTGACGGTATGGATCATCATTTACCTGCTCCAGGCGATGACTGGAGGGCTGGACCAACTTGCCCGCCCCGAGAATTTCGGCGAAGTTCTGGGTTCGCCGTCCCTGTTCGGCTACTTCGTGGTGCTGCAATTCGTGGTGTTCGGCGTGCTGCTCAGTGGCGTCAAGAAAGGCATAGAGAGGCAGGCGCGCATTCTGATGCCAACGCTATTGGTCATGCTGGTTGGACTGGTGGTGTTCGTGCTGACATTGGACAACGCCATTGCTGGCATCCGCTATTACCTCGTGCCGGACTTCAGCCAGTTCGACAGTGGTGTGGTGAATGCGGCGCTCAATCAGGCCTTCTTCTCGCTGTCGCTGGGCATGGGCATCATGATCACCTATGGCTCCTATTTTTCCCGCACGGACAATATTTCCAAGTCCACCAGATTTGTGACCATTACCGACACCTCGGTGGCTTTTCTGGCGGGATTGCTCTTGCTGCCGGCCATTTTCTCCTTCAATCCGGCGACTAATCCTGAAGAGCTGTCGTCCAGCAGCGTGGCGCTGGTCTTCACCTATGTTCCGCAGATTTTCCTGGCCATGCAGGACGCCGTAGGTTACCTCGGCGCGAGTGTTGCGGCCGCGGTGTTCTTCGCTCTGGTGCTGTTCGCCGCGTTCACGTCCCTGGTGTCGATTCTGGAAATCCCGATTTCCTACATGATCGACGAGTGGTCCGTGTCACGTACCAAGGCTGTGCTGATTCAGGGGTGTCTGGTGAGCTTTTTCGCCATCTTCGCCGCCATGTCTTTCGGCATGTCACCCTTTTTCACCGACTTCATTCCTTACGGCGGCGGGCAGCGCTCGTTCTTCGACCTGATCGCAGACACATTCTCGGAAGTGATTCTGCCCTTCGTAGGCTTTCTGGTGTGCATCGTGGTGTCATACCGCTGGCGCAATGGCGGCATGTCGGCGGAGCTTGCCACCGGTGATCCTCATTACCTTGGCTCACTGGAGGAGCGGTATGTGAATTTTTCACTGCGTACGTTCATTCCAGTGATACTGCTGTTCGTGTTTCTGAACTCGGCATCGCGGAAGTACTTCGCGTTTGATCTGCTGAGCCTGCTATGACCCGGATCGACCGTAGTGCGCTCGTGATGTACTCCGCACAACAGATGTATGCCCTGGTGGACGACATCGAGCACTATCCTGCCTTCATGCAGGGTTGTCAGTCAGCCCGCGTCATCAGCCGCAGCGACGAAGAAGTGGTGGGCGAGCTGACCCTTGGCAAGGGCGGTCTGCGTTATTCCTTCACCACCCGCAATCTGCTCAAGCCTGGCGAAGAAATGCAGATGGCGCTGGTGGAAGGGCCGTTCCGGAAATTTGGCGCAGCCTGGCGGTTTCAGGCGCTGGCAGACAACGCCTGCAAGGTAAGTCTGACAATGGAATTCGACTTCGCAGGCGGGCTTGTAGGCATGGCGCTGGAATCGCTCTTCAATCATTCGGCAAACAATCTGGTGGATGCGCTGGTCAATCGTGCCCATGAGCTCTACGGGAGTGCCGAGCAGTGATCCCCGTGGAAGTAGTCTATGGTCTGCCCCACACGCAGCGCCTGCTGGCACTGGAGGTTCCCACTGGCACTACGGCCCTGGAAGCTGTGCAGCTCAGCGGCATAATGCTGGAGTTTCCTGAGATTGAGCTGGTGACGGTGTCACTCGGCATTTTTTCGCGTCTGCTCGATGGCAGGGCCTTGCCGGCCGCCGCCGACTATCTTGTGCAGCCGCATGATCGCATCGAGATCTATCGCCCCTTGCTCATCGATCAGAAGCAGGCCCGCTTGCGCCGTGCCGCGAAGAAGCGCCGGGCGTATACTGGCAACAGAGGTACTTGATATGGACCAGAACGACATTCCCGCGAATGACAAACGCAAGAGCCTGCTGACCCGCATCGAAGAAGGCTTGCGCGAATACTACACGGCGCCCTACCGGCGCGAGTTCGCCCGCGCCCAACGCGACGAGGACGATCTGTTCATGATGCTGGTGTTCTCGGAGAGCCTGGGCATTCCGAACCCCGCTACCTATTACACGCTGGAGCTGCTGCCCGTGGTCTATGACCGGTTTCACGACTGGCATCGCCGCATGGGCATGGAGCGCTCCCCACTGGATCACGTCTCATGCTGCTGACCCTCGCCCGTTCGAAAAGCATTCTGTTCTTCGGTGGCAAGGGTGGGGTGGGCAAGACTACCGTCTCCGCCGGCACTGCACTGGCCATGGCTGCCGAAGGTCGCCGCGTGCTGATCGTGTCCACCGACCCTGCACACAATCTCGGACACCTGTTCAATCGGGATGTTGGCCCGCGGCCTGTGCGCCTGGCGCCGAACCTGGATGGCATGGAGCTGGACCCGGAAGAAACCGTGAACCAGCATCTGGAGGAGGTGTCCGGGTCCTTGCGCAAATTGATGGCCCCGCATCTTGCCGGCGAGGTCGACAAGCACATAGAGCTCTCCCGCGACGCCCCGGGCATGCAGGAAGCCGCGATCATGGAGAAAATTGCTGAAGTGGTGGAACTGGCAGCGAAGGACTATGACTTGCTTGTTTTCGACACAGCACCGTCAGGCCATACCGCACGCCTGATTGCGCTGCCCGAGATGATGTCCGCCTGGACCGACGGACTGATTACCCGCCGTGACAAGGCAGAACGCTTCAGCTCCGTGCTGCGAAACATGGGTAGTGACAAATCGGTTGGCAACAAGATATTTGGTGGCAACGAGAAAGACCCGGTGGCCGATCGTGAGAGCAGCATTCGCTCGCTTCTCAATCGACGCCGCCGACGTTTTTCTGATCTGCGCACAGCACTGTCTGACCCGCAGCGCACGTCCTTCGTGATTGTGCTTGCTGCCGAGCGACTGCCAGTGCTCGAGACTATCGCGCTGCACGGACAGTTGAGACGCACCGGTGTCCAAGTGGGGGGCTTGGTGGTCAACAAGCGCTCCCCTGAAGACAAGGGTGACTTCCTGAAGGAGCGTCGCGTACAGGAAGAAGTGCACCTGGCGACATTGCGCGAGGCGCTCCCCGATCTGCCCAGGCAGGACCTGGTGCTGGTAGCTCATGACGTTGTCGGACTGCAGGCGTTGCAGCGCTTTGCTGAGGGCCTGGAGTAGTTTTCCTGTGTTGATTCGGAAGTGCGCTTGGCAAACGCGCTTGTCCGGTGCTATGTTACACAGTAACACCGTCGGAAAATTGTTTTCGACATTGGGAAACTTTTTGGAAGGGGCAGGGTCAATAGAATGTGCCCGCAAGTCCCCTCCGGAACATCTTTCGGCAAATCGTGCCCGCTGAGAGATGCTCTGGAGGATTTTGCGTCAGCAGCTCTCTTGAAATCCTTGCAGGCACATCACGCCATGCGACTGAATGATCCCGTGAAGCACATGCTGAAGAGAGGGGCTGCCAAGTACCTCGCCCTTGCCTTCGCGCTCATTTTCCTGGTTTTCCAAAGCAGCACGCTGGTGCACTCCCACGCCGGCGATCTCAACAAGCACCTGGATTGCACCTTCTGCCTTAAAATCGGCGCCGGCGATGATGTCCTGCCTGTCATAGCCATTCTTCCCCCTGTTGCAATGGTCCGTCACAACACGCTGCTATCGCCTGACTCGGTGGTTGTTGCTGCGCCGACAACGCCCCGCTCACGCTCGCCTCCGCTGATCGCTCTGATCTGATCGCCACTCCCGTGGCTACTTCAATGGCAGTGAGTTGCTCCTGACGTAATCGTCGGGTGACTCTGCCGCATGTCAGTTCGTGATTTCTGTGTGTGAGGGTGAAATGCATTCTTCTATCCGCTTGTTCCAGGTTCGTCTTCTAGTTTCCGCCATTTCCGCTGCCGCCATGACCGGTGTTCACGCTGCTGAGCCGCACACCGATGGTGTCGTCGAAGAGATCATCGTCACTTCCAGTCTCCAGCGGACCCTCGCGGAGACCGCACTGCCCGTCAATGTGCTCAGTGGCGAAGCCCTTCGCGAGAAGGCCGCCAGTACGCTGGGCGAGACGCTGAAGGAGCTGGTTGGCGTCAACAGCGCGTCGTTCGGCACCGGCGTTGGTTCGCCCATCATCCGCGGCCAGAGTGGCAACCGCGTGCAGATATTGCAGGGCGGCGTCAGCAACATCGATGCCTCTGCCGTCAGTCCGGATCACGCCAACAGCGTGGAAGCCGTGCTGGCAGAGCGTATCGAAGTCGTGCGTGGCCCGGCTACGCTGCTTTATGGAAATGGTGCAATCGGTGGCGTAGTGAATGTCATCGACAATCGAGTGCCGGCCACAATGCCGGACGGCGTACGTGGCCTGGTGGAAACCCGGCACAGCAGCGTCTCCGATCAGCAGATCAGTGTGATGAAGCTGGAGGGAGGTGCAGGACAGATTGGCTGGCACCTTGACGGCACCTACCGCGACAGCAATGACACCCGCATCAAGGGCTTCTCGATCAATCCCGACACACTTGATCTCGACGATGAAGAAGAACTGGAAGAGTTGCTGGCCAGCAAGGGCTTCATCGACAACTCCTCTGCACGCTCGGATACGGTTACAGGTGGCTTGTCCTGGCTGTTTTCGGATGGCTATCTGGGCATGTCGCTGAGCCGTTCCGAAAACAATTACGGTCTGCCTGCCGCTGCGCATCACCATCATGAAGACGAGCATGACGAAGAGGACCATGACCACGAGGAAGAAGACGATCACGCCGATGAGGGCGGTATCCGTATCGCCATGAAGCAGGATCGTTATGACTTCGAGGGCCGCAAGGCACTCTCCGGGTTCTTCGCTGAACTCAATGGCAAGTTCAGCATGGTCGACTATGAGCATGCCGAAATAGAAGGCAACGGTGAGGTCGGTACGGTGTACGCCAATGAGGGCTACGAAGGGCGCTTTACTGTCAGTCAGGCTCCCCGTGGCTCTCTCATGGGGGTCAGCGGCGTGCAGTTCGGCAGCAAGGAGTTCAGCGCCACTGGAGAGGAAGCGTATATCGCCAAAACGGATATTGGCTCGTTTGCCTTGTTCACAGTGCAGAGCCTCGAAGCTGGTGCCATGACCTACGAGCTTGGGTTGCGTGGGGAACGTCAGGCGCTGGACCAGGGCGGCCGCTGCGACGTCAGCAACAGCACGGTAAGCAGCAGTGCTTCAGCCCTCTGGCGGATGCA
>CAMCRC010000074.1 GCA_945877175.1 Klebsiella pneumoniae
CAACGACGGCATCAGCGACTTCAACGAGTCTTTGCTCGGCACCAATCCGGCTGCGTCGAGCTCTGTGTCCGCCGAACACTCTGTCATTGACGTAATGGCGCTGTACACCCCGGGAGCCGACGCACTTTACAGTGGTGCCGCCCAGACCCGGATCAACCAGCTGATTGCCATGGCCAACCAGATCTATGCGGACAGCGCTGTAGCCATCACTCTGCGCCCTGTCTACATGGGCGTGGTGGACTACAGCGAAACTTCCGATATGGACAGTGCCTTGAGCGCAATGACCAGCAAAAAGGATCCGGCGTTCGCCAAAGTGAGCAATCTTCGGGAGCAATACGGCGCAGATCTCGTGATTCTGTTCCGCCCGCAGGGCACGGAGCTGGATCGCTGCGGGCTGGCGAATCTCGGCGGCTTCCGTACTCAGGGTGACTTCCAGTCCTCGGAAGAAAAGCAGTTCGCATTCTCGACGATTGCGATTGACTGCCCGGTCAGCTCGGTCGTCGCTCATGAACTGGGGCACAACATGGGTCTGACGCATTCCCATCGCGAAGATGGCCACGGTGGCACCTTCCCCTTCGCTACGGGCTATGGCGTGGACTCCCTCTTCACCACCGTGATGGCCTACCCGGGTGCCTTCAATACCAGCATGCGGATTCCCCGCTTTTCAAGCCCCGCGCGCGATTGCCTCGGAGTGCCCTGCGGAGTCGATGGCAGCGATACTGAGAACGGCGCAGATGCCGTGCGGGCGTTGAATCTGGTGCGACACCAGATAGCCCGTTATTACCCCATTCGTGTGCCGCTGCTGCCCGACAAACCGCTGCGTACCATGAGCGGTGCGCCCACGAATGCGCGCATCGCGCTTGCGGCCAGTCTGAACAAAGGTCTCAGTCAGGTCTCAGTGGTCACCCCTGCCGACTCGGTGGATGTGAACCTCAGCGTGGCCGTGGACAGTCGCCATGCGGGAAAGGCGGGTGCGCTGTACGTACTTGGCACACTTGATGGCAGCCACTTCGTCATGCTGGACGAGCAGGGGGGTATCCAGTCCTGGGACGGCAGCTATGCCGGCCTGCGCGCTTTCCGCAGTGTGCCGCAATTGCGTGCGGTGGAATATGTGCCGATCGTCAATGCAGCCCGGCTTGGCAGTGATTTCGTTGGCCGCCGTCTGCAGATCTACATTGCCTACAGCGTGCCTTCGCTGGGCGAGATCGTTTATACCGTTGAACCCCTGGCGCTCGACATCAGCCGCTGAGCGTTGCCCGGTTTCTCTCTGCTATACTGCCGCCAGCTTCCAGACTCGCTGAGAGTTCACATTCATTTCCCCTTTGGCAGTACACGCAATGTCGGCATTCAAGCGCATAGGTCTGATTGGACGGGCGGGACACGTTGGTGTAGCCGAAACCCTGAGTCTACTTCGCAGCATTCTGGAAACGCGGGGCCTGCAGGTTATGTTTGACGACCAGAGTGCTGCCATGCTCAGCGGTCACCAGCCGCTTAGCGTGCCGCGCGCCGAGCTGGGTGCGCAGGCCGATCTGGTGATCGTGGTGGGCGGCGATGGCAGCATGCTGGGGGTAGCGCAGCTGCTGGCCTCGCACAATGTGCCCGTGCTCGGCGTGAACCGGGGCAGGTTGGGTTTTCTCACCGACATCATGCCCCACGAGATCGAAACGCGACTGACCGATGTGCTGGCCGGTCGCTACACTGAAGAATCCCGTTTCCTGATCGAGTGCGAGGTGCAGCGCAAAGGCGTTGTGCTCAGCACTGGCAGCGCACTCAATGATGTGGTGCTGCACCCAGGCACCGCAGCGCGCATGCTGGAATTCGAACTGTTCATCAACGACCAGTTCGTGAACAGCCAGCAGTCCGATGGACTGATCGTGGCCACCCCTACGGGCTCCACGGCCTACAGTTTGTCGGCGGGGGGCCCGATCATGCATCCCAGTCTGAATGCTCTGGTGCTGGTCCCGATGTATCCACACTCCCTCAGCAGCCGACCGTTGGTAATCGACGCGGACAGCACCATTCGTGTGCTGGTGGGCAAGCAGCGTTCGATCGTTCCCCACGTCAGCTGCGACGGCGCGACCGGTTTTCCCGCCCATCCCGGCGATGAGCTGATCGTGCGCAAGAAGCAGGGAGCCCTGCGCCTGATCCATCCGCTCGATCACAATTACTATGAGACTTGCCGCAGCAAGCTGGGCTGGGGCAACCGTCTGGTGCGCGCCGATGATTAGAGCGGCGGTTCTGGATGCCGGAATCGACCTGCGTCCGCTCTTGCAGGCCCTTGCCCGCAACGGGCTGCGGTTTCGGGTGAACGAAGAGTCCGGATCCCAGGTCATCTGGGTTGCGACAGAGCAAGAGGCTGCCGCCGTCGCGCAGTTGCTGGCGCAATGGCAGAACCTTCGCCAACAGGGCGAGATTCCCGAGTCCGTTCCGGGCAGTAGGCCAGTTCTGATCAACTATTTTCCCTTAGGCGACTATCTGCGGGATATTCTGCGCGCTTTTTTCCGAGCACCTGTCACCGTCCTGACCTTGATCGCGGCCCTGGTCGTGGCCGCCATCAGCAACTTTGGCAGCGAGCTGGATGGGGTGCAGCGCCTGTTCTATCCGGGGTTTTACCCGGGGGCTGATGTTGGGCCTGCGTCAGTGCTGCGCATCCTGGGGCAGATCGACAGCATCGAAACTTTATGGCGCACCTTCAGTCCTGCATTGCTGCATTTCGGAGCCGTGCATCTGGTCTTCAATTCATTGTGGCTATGGCACTTCGGACGCATGATCGAGTCGCAACAAAGCAGCGTGCTGTACTTCACGATACTGCTCTTCCTCGCCTTCACTTCCAACATGGCTCAGTATCTGTGGAGCCTGTCGGCCAATTTCGGCGGTCTTTCGGGGGTTGTATACGGACTGCTTGGCTACATCTGGATGTGGCAGTGCGTAGAGCCGCGCGGCAGTCTGAGACTGCCACCCGCCATGATCGCCTTCATGCTCGTGGCGCTGGTGGCAATGGAGGTAGTGGCCTCGGCCTGGATTGCCTCGGCCGCGCACGCCGGGGGTTTGCTTGCCGGCATGCTGGCCGGTCTTGTCATTGCCGGCTTGCAGCGCTTTCGACGCCCCTGACCGGCACTTGCACAATACAACAGGAAACGGGTACTTATGACCGCAACACATGATTCCCTGCAGGCGCTGCTCGACAGCATTACGCCGGAAATTCACGACAACCTGAAGACCGCCGTGGAGACTGGGCGCTGGTCGAACGGTGATCGGCTCACTCCCCAGCAGCTGGAACACAGCTTGCAGGCCATTATCGCTTATGAAGCGCGGTATGTGCCTGAGCAACAGCGGGTGGGCTACATTGACACCAGTGCATTGCAGAAATCCCATTGCGACGAGCCCGGTCATACCCATGCCGAGCCCTGCGCTACCGAAGATGATGTACAAGCCATCGTCTGGAAAACCCCCGGCAGTCACAGCACGCATTGAGCGGCGAGGAGCTCCCTGTGAATCAAGCAGCCCGCGGTATCGTCCGCAAGATGCAAACCCGCCTGGGACGTCCCGTGGAGTACAGCCTGCCCCTTGGCGATACCCATGTGCCTTTGAATTCACTGCTGGGCAGCCATGTGCAGCTGCACTTCAGCGGTCAGATCAGCTGTGTGCACTGTGGCCGCAACACCAGCAAGAGCTTCAATCAAGGCTACTGTTATCCGTGTTTTCAGAAACTCGCGCAGTGCGACTCCTGCATCATTCATCCCGAAAAGTGTCATTACGATCTTGGCACCTGTCGCGAGCCAGAGTGGGGTGAAGAGTTCTGCATGCAGGATCATATCGTCTATCTGGCCAACTCATCGGGTGTGAAAGTGGGCATCACCCGTGCTACCCAGGTGCCGACGCGCTGGATCGATCAGGGGGCCGTGCAGGCGCTGGCGATCATCCGTGTGCGTACGCGTCTGCAATCTGGTTCGCTGGAAGTGTTGTTCAAGCAGCACGTCGCTGACAAGACCAACTGGCGGGATATGCTCAGGGGAGCCGATCATCTGACGGACCTGCCCGCCGAGCGTGACAGGCTGCTCGCCGCCTGCCGCCGAGACATCGATGACCTCGTGCAGCGTTTCGGCTTTCATGCCATCAGCGTGCTGACAGGCATCGAGCCGGTGCTGATCGAGTATCCGATTCTGGCCTACCCGGACAAGATTGCTTCGTTCAATTTCGACACCGATGCTGTGGTGGAAGGAACTCTGCTTGGCATCAAGGGCCAGTATCTGATTTTTGATACCGGCGTGATCAACATGCGCCGCTTTGGCGGTTACAACCTGGCGCTGAACTTTTGACGGAGTGACGTCGACATCATGAATAATGCACAGCCCCGCACCATCTTCCTCAAGGACTACCAGGCCCCGGCCTTCCTGATCGACACCACTGATCTGCGTTTTGAGCTGGGCGAAGAGTCCACGCGTGTTCTCTCGCGATTGCAGATGCGCCGCAATCCTTTGCACGTCGAACACAGTGCCGCGCCATTGGTGCTCAATGGTCAGGACATGCAGCTGGAGTCGGTAGCGATTGATGGCCGGCTGCTGTCCGCTGACGAGTACCGTGTCGATGAAGAGTCCCTGACCATCTTCTCGCTGCCCCGATCCGTCGACGAGAATGGTACGGGCTTCATTATGGAATGCGTGACAGTGATAAAGCCTCAGGAGAACACCAGTCTGGAAGGGCTGTACAAGTCGAAGAAGATGTTCTGCACGCAGTGCGAAGCCGAGGGCTTCCGCAAGATTACCTATTATCTGGATCGCCCTGATGTGATGTCGACGTTTACCACCTGCGTGGTGGCCGATGAGGCCCGCTATCCCATTCTCCTGTCCAACGGCAATGCGGTAGCGCGGGGCAGGGAAGTCGACGGCCGGCACTGGGTACGCTGGGAAGATCCGTTCCGCAAACCCTGCTATCTGTTCGCCTTGGTGGCCGGCAATCTGGCCTGTGTGGAGGACAGTTTTACAACGAGTTCAGGACGTGCAATTACGCTGCGCATCTTTGTCGAGGACAAGGATGTGGACAAATGCGATCACGCGATGCTCTCACTCAAGAATGCCATGGCGTGGGACGAAAAAGTCTATGGCCGCGAATACGATCTCGACATTTTCATGATCGTGGCGGTGGACGACTTCAACATGGGCGCCATGGAGAACAAGGGCCTCAACATCTTCAACACCTCCTGTGTGCTGGCCAATCCGGCCACCACCACAGATGCGGGGTTCCAGCGCGTCGAAGCCGTGGTGGCCCACGAGTACTTCCACAATTGGTCCGGTAATCGCGTCACTTGCCGTGACTGGTTCCAGCTCAGTCTCAAGGAAGGTTTCACCGTGTTCCGCGACGCGGAATTCTCGGCCGACATGGGCTCGCGCACCGTCAAGCGCATTGACGATGTCAGCTTCCTGCGCACGGCGCAGTTTGCCGAGGATGCCGGGCCGATGGCGCACTCGGTGCGCCCTGAGTCCTACATGGAGATCTCGAATTTCTACACACTGACCATCTACGAGAAGGGCGCGGAAGTGGTGCGCATGATCCGCGAGCTGCTGGGCGAGGACGCCTTCCGCAGGGGCAGCGATCTGTATTTCGACAGGCATGACGGGCAGGCTGCCACGACCGAGGATTTCGTGCGCGCGATGGAGGAAGCCGGTGGCACAGACCTGACGCAGTTCCGCCGCTGGTACTCCCAGGCCGGCACGCCACAGCTGCGCGTGCGCGAGCAGTTTGACGCGGCGGCACAGACTTACACGTTGCTTGTTGAGCAGTCCTGCCCACCGACACCGGAGCAGCCAGTGAAATTGCCGTTCCATATTCCCCTGCGCATGGGGCTGCTCGATAGTGGCGGCCAGGCCGTGGCCTTGTGTCTGCAGGGAGAGAGCAGCCCGGGTGCGCTTGAGCGCGTGCTGAGCGTCACGCAAGCATCCCAGAGCTTCGTGTTCACAGGGGTGCATGAGCGGCCTGTCCCATCGTTGTTGCGGGGTTTTTCTGCGCCGGTCAAGCTGCACTTCGACCATAGCCGTGACGAGCTGATGTTTCTGATGACACACGACAGCGACGGTTTCAACCGCTGGAATGCGGGGCAGCAGCTGGCAGTGGAAGTGCTGCAGGAACTGCTCGGGGACTACCAGGCTGGCCGGACGCTGGTGCTGGATCAGCGCGTGGTCACCGCCTGGGACAATGTGCTGCAGTCCTGCATCGACAAGTGCCGGCGGAATCAGCCCCAGGACAAGGAAATGGTATCGCAGCTGCTGACCTTGCCCTCCGAAGCCTATCTGAGCGAGCTGGCCTCCGAGATCGACGTGGCAGGCATTCATGCGGTGCGCGAATTCGTTGCCGACACCCTGGCGCGCACTCTGGCAGGAAAGTTCGCTGTGCTGCATGGCTTGCATGCGGCTGAAAACGTCTTTCGAGCGGATGCTGCAGGGATCGCGCGGCGCGCGTTGCGCAATACCTGCCTGGCCTACCTGATGCGGACCGAGAATGCGCATTGGCTGGAGGTCTGTCGCCGGCAATTCGAGGACGCGCACAACATGACGGATGTCGGCGCTGCCCTGCGCCTGCTGGTCAATTGCGAGTTGCCTGCGGCTGCGCCTGTGCGCCGCAAGGCGTTGCAGGATTTCTATGCTCGCTGGCAGCACGAGGCCCTTGTGGTCGATCAATGGTTCAGCGTGCAGGCTACCTCTTCCTTGCCTGGCACACTCGACCAGGTGCTGAATCTGATGCAGCACCCTGCGTTCGACATCCGCAACCCCAACAAGGTAAGAGCACTTATCGGCGCGTTCTGCGGGCAGAATGCGCTGCACTTCCACGAGATCTCGGGAGTTGGGTATGAGTTCCTGGCCGAGCGTATCCTGCAGCTCAATGCCCTGAATCCGCAGATAGCCTCGCGCCTGCTGACGCCACTGACGCGCTGGCGCAAGTACGACGATACGCGGCAGCGCCTGATGCGTGTGCAGCTGCAGAGAATCGCGACTGAACCGGCGCTATCCAGTGATGTGTACGAGGTGGTGGTGAAGAGTCTGAAGTAGGCTTGAAGCGGCCTTGTCATGGCGCGGCCCTGGCCGCAGCCATTGCCCGGGCGTTACCGCACACAGGTCGGCCAACGCACATGCCCGCCCCGCGTTTACCAGTGCAGACAGAAATATAGTCACCATCTGACACGGCTTTTCCAGACGGATTTCCTCTGCGGGCAGCGTAAGTACTGACAGATGCACTTCGCACTCATTTTCAGCAAAGGTATTTCGCATGAAGTCACAGCAGGACATGCCCTCCGGCTCCCCGGATTCGCCGCCCATGGCATTGCGCCGGGCGCGCAAAGGCCGTGGCAAATGGCTGCTGCTGGCCGTCGTGCTTGTCGGTGCAGGCGGCTGGTACTACCTGCGCAGTGGGGATGACACCCAGCAGCAGAATCAGCCGCTGCTGGCCACGGTGGCCATGGGCAATATCGAGAACACCATCTCCTCCGCCGGCAGCCTGAAGCCCAGCGACTTCGTGGATGTCGGCGCGCAGGTCTCCGGTCAGCTGGAGAAACTGTACGTCGAAGTTGGCGACAAAGTGGAAGCGAACCAGTTGCTGGCAGAGATCGACGCCCGTACGCAGGAGAGTCGCGTGCAGGCCAGTCGGGCTGCCCTCGGCGCTCTGGAAGCGCAGATTGCTTCGCGCCAGGCCAGTCTTGATCTGTCGCGCGCAAATGCTCAGCGCCAGGAGCGTCTGCGAGCCGCCAATGCCACCAGTCAGCAGGATTACGACACCGCCACCGCCAACCTGGCCAGCGCCGAAGCCAACTACAGGCAGTTGCAGCGCCAGATCGAGCAGAGTCGCTCCACGTTGAACTCGGAAGAGACCGCTCTGGAATTCACCCGCATCTACGCCCCGATGGCCGGCACCGTGGTCTCCATCGAAATGAACGAAGGACGCACGCTGAACGCCAACCAGCAGGCCCCGACTATCCTGCGCATCGCCGACCTGTCCATCATGACGGTGCAGGCCGAGATCTCCGAGGCCGACATTGGCAATCTACGTATCGGCATGGACATCTACTTCACCACCCTGAGCGGTGGCCAGCGGCGCTGGCGCGGCAGCCTGCGGCAGATTCTCCCGACGCCGGTGATCGAGAACAATGTGGTGCTTTACACGGGCCTGTTTGATGTGGAGAACTCCGACGGCACGCTGTTGCCAGAGATGACTGCCCAGGTGTTCTTCATCACGGCGGCTGCCTACGATGTCCTGACTGTGCCAGTTGGCGCACTGAGCTTCGGCGAGCCCGGTGCACCCGGTACCGCTCCAGCGGCCGGTGGCAACGGCGAAGCCGCCATCGCAGCAGCGCGACAGGGCCGCCCGGCCGGGCGCCGCCCTCCTTCTGGCAATGACACTGTGCCGGTCCGCCGGCCTGCCACCGTGACCGTCATGGCGGCCGATGGCACGCAGCAACCGCGGGAAGTGATCATTGGCGTCAGCAGCCGCGTCAATGCAGAAGTCATCAGCGGCCTGCAGGAAGGCGAGCAGGTTGTGGCAGGCATCATTCAGGCGGCTGCCGTGCTGCAGCAACGGGCCACGGCAATTGGCGCGCCCACGCCTCCGCGCGGCTTTGGTGGTGGAGGCTTCCGATGAGCACCGCGACTCTCGACGCCGGCAGTCTGGGCGCGCAGCCGCAGCGCAAACCGCCGGCTCGCACCGCGGACGTCACGGGCGAGATTCCCATCATCGAGCTGCGCGACATCACCCGCACCTATATCACCTCGGGCGGTGTCGAGGTCAAAGCCCTGCGTGGGGTGGACCTGAAGATACACATCGGCGAGTTCGTCGCCATCGTCGGCCAGTCCGGGTCGGGCAAGTCCACGATGATGAATATCCTTGGCTGTCTCGACAAACCCACCAGTGGCACGTATCTGTTTGGCGGACGGGACATCCGCCATTTCGAAGCGGACGACCTGGCCTGGCTGCGCCGTGAGGCCTTCGGCTTCGTGTTCCAGAGCTACAACCTGCTGCCACACTCCACGGCGCTGGAGAACGTCGAGATTCCCGCCATCTACGCCGGCTACAGTGCGGCCGAGCGGCGCGTCCGTGCCGAGGCGCTGCTCACCTCCCTTGGCCTTGGCGAGCGCATGGAACACCGGCCCAGTCAGCTCTCGGGCGGACAGCAGCAGCGCGTGTCCATCTGCCGCGCGCTGATGAATGGCGGCAACATCATTCTGGCCGACGAGCCCACCGGTGCACTGGATTCTGCCAGCGGGGCGGAGGTCGTGGTCCTGCTCAAGAATCTGGCCCGCCAGGGGCATACCGTCATCATCATCACCCACGACCCGGCACTGGCCGAGCAGGCCGATCGCGTAGTGGAATTCCGCGACGGTCAGGTGATCCGGGATCGCAGCACGGTGGCCGAGGCGCAGGGCAACGCGGACAACAGCAAGCTGCGCGAATTGTTCCTGAACCGCCGCATCGCCTCGCCACTGGCCAGTATCGGCGAGGCGATCCGCATGGCCCTGCGGTCGCTGACTTCCAACATTTTCCGTACCTTCCTGACGCTGCTGGGCATCGTAATCGGTGTAGCGTCGGTCGTGGCCATGCTGGCCATCGGGGAGGGCGCCCGCCAGCAGATCGTCGAGCGCATCAGCGCCATCGGCACCAACATGCTCACTTTGCAGCCGGCGCGGGTGGAGGGGCAGCGGGGGCCGTCGCCGTCGACACTGACCTTCGATGATGCCGATGCCATTCTGGACGGCGTGCCCAATGTGATCGGCACCCTGCCCGAAATACAAGGCAACCAGACGGTGCGCTTCGGCCGTCAGGACTACTCGACCACGGTCATTGCCAATACTGAAAGCATGCCCTTGATCCGCAGCTGGCCACTGGCACAGGGCATCTATTTCACCCGCGAAGACAGCGAGACCTATGCGGCAGTGGCCGTGCTGGGTGCCACCGTGGCAGGCGAGATGTTTCCTGACGGCGGCAATCCGCTTGGGGAATACATCCTGATCCGCAACGTGCCCTTTCAGGTCATCGGCGTGCTGACCCGCAAAGGTGCCTCGGGGCAGGGGGGCAACGATCAGGATGATGCAGTATTCGTACCCCTGAAGACGGGGGCACTGCGCTTGTTCGGCCAGCGTTATGCGCGCTCCATTTCTGTAGCGGTGGACGATATCGCGCTGATCAATCAGACCGAGACCAACCTTGTGGAGTTCATGACGGTGCGCCACGGCACGCAGGACTTCCGGGTATTCAACAGTGCGGAGCTGCTGGAGACAGTGTCGGCGTCCCAGGACACCTTCACAATGCTGCTCGGCTCAGTAGCAGCCATCTCGCTGCTGGTGGGCGGCATCGGCGTGATGAACATCATGCTGGTCTCGGTGACCGAGCGGACGCGGGAGATCGGCATTCGCATGGCCACAGGCGCCAGGCAGTTCGACATCCTTTCGCAATTCCTGTCGGAGGCCATCGTGGTGTCGGCGGTGGGCGGCATGCTGGGCGTAGCGCTGGGGGTTGGCACCGGCCTGCTGCTGCAGCGCTTCGGCATTGCCATTCAGTTCACCACCACGCCCATCGTGCTGGCCTTCTGCTGTGCGGCTGCCACCGGCCTGATCTTCGGCTTCACGCCGGCGCGCAAGGCCGCCCGCCTTGACCCCGTCGTGGCTCTCGCCAATGAATAGGAATCCGCTCACCATGGTGTTGAAACATCGCAAGAATATAGCCGCATTGCTGGCGCTGCTGCCGCTCACGGCCTGCCTGCAGTCAGAGGTGCCAGACATCGAGAATACCGATCTGCCAGCGGCTTTCACGGTTCTGACCCGGACAGACGAAGCGCCCGCGCCGGTGAGCTGGCCTGCAACAGACTGGTGGACCAGCTTCGGTGATCTGGAGCTGACCGGACTGATCTCCCAGGTACAGGCAGGCAATCTCGATCTGGCAAACAACCGGCGCAATCTGGAAGCGGCGCAGATTACCCTGCGCGAGGCCGGCTTCAATCTACTGCCGCGGGCCAGTGTCACACTGGGCACGGGCGCGAGTTTCCGCGAATCTCGCGTCAACGGCGTCGACGAAACCAACAATGAAGGCACGCCTTTCTCCCTGGCGGCATCCGTGAGCTATACCGACATCCTGAGCAGGCCGGCCATCTACTCCCAGGCAGTCGCCGACTTTGAGTCGCGCTCGGCACAAGTGGCAGATGTTGCCTTGACCACCCTCGGGACCTCGGCCTCGACCTACTTCCAGCTCCTGTTGATCCGCGACAGACTGGTAGCCGCCACGCAGAACGTCAGCAATGCCCAGGCCATCAGCGCGATTGCCGATGCTCGTGTGGAGACAGGCGTGGCAGTGCCTATCGAAGCTCTGCAGCAACGCATTGCGCTGCAGCGCGAGCAGGCCAATCTGCGCAGCCTGCAGCAGAACGAACTCGCTGCGCGAGCCTCGCTGGCGCTGCTCACCGGACAGAATGTGCAGGGTTATGACGTGGCCGGGCAGACTCTGCAGGCCATCGTCGTGCCCAGCGTGCAGCCTGGTCTGCCGTCTGAACTGTTGCTGCGCCGGCCGGATCTGGTGCAGGCCGAGGCTCAGTTGCGCAGTGCCGTTGCCGGACTGGATATCGCCCGTACCGACTATTTCCCCAGCCTTTCTCTGACAGGTAGCGCCAGCGCCAGCAGCAGCTCGTTGACCGCGCTTGTGGCGTCTCCCGACCAGTTCATCAATGCGAGTGCGTCAATCGTGCAGACCTTGCTGGACACCGGGCAGCGCTCGCGCGCGCTGGAAAGCAGAGAACTGGCGATGGAGAGCGCTCTGGCAACCTATCGCAGAGCGGTGCTGGCCGCCTTCAACGAAGTAGAAGTGCTGTTGAGTGCGGTGCAGTTGCAGGAGGAACAGGTGGCTGTTGCCCTCCAGAATCTGGGCGCGGCCGAGGAGGCCTTCCGCATCGCGCAGGTGCGCTATGAAGAAGGCGTGACGGATTTCCTGACAGTATTGACGACGCAGAACACGCTGTTCTCAAGCCGCAATGCGGCTCTGGACAGCAAGCTGCAGCAGCTGAACACGCTGATCAGTCTCTACCAGGCCCTGGGGTGCTCTCCTTCGGGGAAATCTTGCTGCGCTTTCATTACTAATAGTTGGTGCACTAATTGTCGTTTTGATCGGTGCCTTAGTTCTCGCTGTCACAGGTATAGACATAAATACTGATC
>CAMCRC010000075.1 GCA_945877175.1 Klebsiella pneumoniae
GAAGAACCGTTCGCGGGCAAGGCCCGCTCCCACAGTCAGTGCCTCCTCCCACAGTCAGTGCCTCCTCCCACAGTCAGTGCCTCCTCCCACAGTCAGTGCCTCCTCCCACAGTCAGTGCCTCCTCTCACAGTCAGAACTGACTCCCACAATGGCTACTCTTGCACCCGCGGCGGCGCCGTGTCCGGCAGGCGCGCATACGGGTCCACCATGTACACCCTGCCGCGTGCCGCGCGGTTGCGGAACTCCATGATCTCCATGTAGGCCTGCGTCACCGGGTCGGCCTCGGGCGTCACGTCTTCTTCGTCACCAGTGTCCTCAGCAGCCGCCTCTGCATCACGTTGTGACTGCGCCTTCGGATACGCATACACCGAAAAATACGACGAGGTGTTGTTGCCGATCCAGTTCGACAGTTCCACGAAGTTTTCCAGCGGCACCAGCTCGCCCACATCGTTGCGATTGGCGAAGTCGCGGGTCTGGCGCCAGGCGATGATCTCCTCGATCAGCTCGTCGTTCAGCCCCGGCAGCAGGCGCATGGCCTCGCGCGTGGCCAGGTTCAGATTCACCGTCTCGTTGGAACCATAAATGGTGAAGGCTGCCTCCAGATTCACATCCTTGAACAGTTCATCAAAGCCGCGGATCAGCCGCAGTTCTTCCACAGTGTCCAGCTCGGGGTAGTTGCGCGGGGTATAAGGCGGGTCAAGGGATTCATAGTAGTCCGTGTCAGCGCCATTGATGGCGGCCAGATCGTTGAGGTCGACCCAGTCGCCCCAGGCATCCAGATGTTCCTGCACCTGTCGCGGATCGGCATCGGGCCCGAGCCAGAACTCCAGCAGCAGCTGCATGCCGCGCCGATCGAGGCGATTGAGATTGATCTTGCCCGCGTGGTCATAAATGCGCACCACCATCTCCTCCCCTGCGGGATACTGCAGGGTGAGGGGCTGGCCGTTGAAGCGGTGAGCGGGCAAGCGGGGATTGCCCAGGTCGTCGGTCGCGGGCAGATAGTCGATGGGTTCTTCCATCGGCTCCAGAATCAGCTCCATCTCGGCCATGGCCATCGCCGAGGCCACGTCGGCCAGATCGGTGACAGCCTGCTGATTATGGAACGCCGTGCGCGCAGACAGCTGTACCTTGCCGGCCATGACGGTGACCAGCACGGTAAGCAGGATCGACGTCCACAACACAATGATGATCACGGACCCGCGTTGGCTGCGCATGTCAGGGCCCTCCCAGCTGCGGGCTGGCCGGCTGTGGCGCGCGGATGTTCTGCTGGGGCGCGAACGCCGGACGCAGTTCGCGGTGCTCATTGGCGCGAATGCGCGCGACGATGTTGACGACCTTGTCGCGGTCGGCACGTTCAATGGGCGTCAGCAGCACATGCACGGCCAGCGGCAGCACAAACATCTCCTGCCCGGGCCAGTCCTCGCGCCACTGTTTGCTGAAGTCCAGCTCTTCATAGAGATAACTGAAACGGGCGGTGTAATTGGGCAGCAGCAACACCGGCTCGATGTTCTCCAGACGGGGCGCCGGGTCATCGCTCTTGGCCGGTGCCAGCTGCAGATAGACGCCTTCGTCCTCCACTGATTCCAGCCGCCACGTCGTCAGTCCACCGCTGCGCTGAGGCGACACCGTGGATACCCAGCTCAGCGTCTCGTCCTCGCCCTGGAAATACACCAGTCGGCCGAGGGAATTCACATCGCGGTAGCTGTGGGGAAAGGCGCCCTGCAGAGCGCGTTCGAGCTGCAGGATGGCGACCGTCTCGTCCAGGCTCGCGTCGAGCACGGCTGTGTCGTTCTCCCAGTCGTTCATGACGGCATACATGCCCGTGCTGAGAAGGCTCAGCAACATGGCGGTCAGCGCCAGCGACAGCACGACCTCGATCAGCGTGAACCCCCCCTCACTCGGGCAGTTCAAGCTTGACCCAGCGGGTTCCGGAAATGCGCTCATCGGTCTCTTCGTCAACAATCTCGTAGTGCTGCAGCTTGAAGGTCATGGGTTCTGTCTTGCGGGTGACGGGCTCGAGGTAGTCATTGGCGCGGATGTCGAAGCGCTCCTCGCCCTCGAGAATTTCTTCCACATCGCCGTACTCGTCCTGCAGAAGGGCGAACTGCACGCGGGCGCGGGCCTCGATGGCCACGTCCAGACTCTCGCCGGATCGAAACGCCAGCTGCTTGCTGCCCGCCGCCAGCGCGAACAGGCTGCCCAGGACCATGCCGGTGATGGTCAGCGCCACCAGCACTTCCAGCAGCGTGAAGCCTTGCTGTGCTTCGCCTCGCCTCATTCCTGCTCCTCCGTTTTCACCTTGCCGGAAAAGGGGTCGATGCTGATCACCACTTCGCGACTGTCCTGCGCCAGAATCAACGCCCCGCCCGTGCTGCCGCCTTCCGGGAAGAAGGTGATGTCGATGAATTCCTCCACCGGGGTCACTTGCTGGGTGCTGTCGCGGTAGGAAAGAGTCAGGTCGCGCGCGCTCCAGGTGTCGTCGGCGCCCAGCCGGGAACGCACGGCAGCGTCGCCGGCCTCGCGCAGCGCCTCGGCATCCCGCAAATCCGGCAGGAACCTCGCCGTGGCAGGCTGGCCCGTGACGACCGCGTTGCGCCGCGCGTAGTTGAGCAGGGAATGGGCTTCCCGCGCCTGGGCATTGAAGGTGCGTGCGCTCATGCCCGAGATGTTCGGGATCACCAGCACGCTGCCCATGGCGAGAATGGCCAGCACGATCACCAGCTCCAGCAGAGTGAAGCCTCTGGTCAGCTGCTTAGCGGCTGATATCCGCGTCATTGTCCTCACCACCCGCGCGCCCGTCGGCACCGTAGGACATCAGTGTGTAGGAAGTGCCATCGACGCTGTACTGGAACTCGAAGCCCCAGGGGTCGCGTGGCACATCATTGTTCAGATACGGGCCGTTCCAGGAAGAGCGTCCGGTAGTGTTCTCCATCAGGCCCTGCAGCTCGTCGGGATACTCACCGACATCCAGCCGATGGGTATCCAGTGCCGAGCCGATGGACGAGATCTGCGACATGGCAGCATCGCGACGCGCCCCGTCGGCCTGATTGAACAGGTTCGGAGCGACCATCACGGCCAGCATTCCCAGAATGGCCATCACGATCAGCAGTTCGATGATGGTGAAACCGCGCGCCTTGGGCGCGACGCTGCGTTGCATTGTCTTCATGACTACTCCTTTCATGGGTTCTTCAAAGACCCGCGTCTTCAAACATGTCGGCGGCCAGTTCAAACCGCCGCAGGATCTCGGCGTACGCGGCCGAGCTGCTTTCATTCAGGTTTACCACTTCCGGGCGCAGCACGATGAACAGCTCCTTGCGCTCGGCGGTGTCCTGCTGGTAACCGAACAGGGCGCCCAGCACCGGGATGCGGCTGACGCCAGGCAGGCCACTGTTCAGATCGGAGTTCGAGGACTGGATCAGGCCGCCCAGCACCACGTTCTCGCCATCGCGTACCACAACCGTTGTACTGATCTCCTGATTCTGGAACACGGGGTTTCCTGCCACACCAGTGTCTTCCTGAATGGAGGAGAGCACCTGACGAATGGTCATGTTCACCACGCCGTCATCATTGATGCGCGGCGTGATATAGAGCTCGATGCCCGTAGGCCGGTACTGGATGCTGCTGATGATGTTGTCCCCCGTGCCGGTTGTCTGCGTGCCGGACTGCACAGGCACCTCGGCGCCGATCTGGATTTCACCCTCCATGTTGTTCACCACCGTCAGCGAGGGGCGCGCCAGCAGGCGCACATCGTTGTTGGACGCAATCGCTTCCAGAGTGGCTTCGACCCGCGCAGCGCCGTCGAGAAACGACTTGGTGAACAGCAGGCCGTCCAGTCCGCCATTGGGCAGGAAACCGGTGCCGGTCGCGGTAGAGATGGGATTGGTCAGGGCATTGTCGGCCACGCGGGACCAGTCCACCCCGAAGCGGGTTTCGTCGGTCAGCGTGATCTGGGCGATGACGGCGTTGATCATCACCTGCAGCGGCACGGCGTCGAGCTGATTGATGGTCGACATCAGCTGCCGGTAGTCGCGCGGATTGGCGCGGATCAGCAGACTGTTGGTGGCTTCATCCGCAACGATGGTCACGCGCAGGTCGGCGGACACTGCGATTTCACCGCTCGCAGCAGCCCCTGCGAAAACCGGCGGAACACGCGAGGTCACTGTGTCGCCGTCGGGCGTCACGATGCTGATGGTTTCCGCCAGATCATCGCGCGGGGGCGTGGCGTCTTCTTCCTCTTCCTCGTTCAGTGCGAACACGTCTGTCAGCGTGGTAGCCAGATCCACGGCGGTCAGATTCTTCACGCGGTAGTGGAACAGCTGTTCGGCCTGTTCCTCGCGGTCCGCATCGAGAATGCCGACCCAGCGGGTGATCTCGTCGAACCCGCGATTGGCTGGGGCAGTGACCAGAATGGAATTGATGCGCTCCAGACCCTTCACCTGGTAGGCAGGGGATGCCCCTTCGATGAGTTCCAGTATCTCGGCCAGCTCTGTCGCCACTTCGGCGGCATTGGCATAGCGGAGCTGATACAGATGCAGGCCCTGATTCTGGAACGGGTCTGCGTCTATCACTTCAAGGAGTTCGTTGATACGGGTCAGCTGGGTGGCGCTGGCGGAGATCGCCAGTGTGTTGTTGTTGGAAATGCGCACCACGCGGCCATCCGGCTCCACCAGCGGCGTGAGAATCTCCAGTGCCGATTCGATGCTGACGTAGGTCAGCGGCGTAATCTGCATGATCATGCTGCCCGTCGCAGAAGCGGCATCGGCTGGCGTGGTGATCTGTTCCGGCAAATTGCTGATCTGCTTGCGGGCGTAGTACACGGCACCGTTGCGCTCGATGAACACGCCCACCTGGCGCGTCAGCAGACGCAGCAGGGGCCAGATGTCTTCCTGCGTGAGCGGGCGGTTGGCAGAGGTGCGTACGCTGACTTTGTCGGCGATGGTCGGGTCGATGATCATGGTGACGTCCAGTGCGTCGGCCAGCTCTTCGAGAATCAGGCGCAGATCGGCCTGCTCGTAGTTCAGCTCGACCAGGTTGTCCGCCGGCGTATTGACCGAGGCGGGGGCCTCGTCACGATAGCCGGGCACGGACGACGCGGCGCCGACGCGGTTGATCTCGTCGATCAGACGCTGCTGCTCCAGCTCACGTTGCGTCTCGGCACTGGAGGTCTGCGCCAGTATCGCCGCGCCGCTCGCTGCATTGCCGGACTGCACGCCACTGCCGGCGCTGCCGGAGGCGGGGGCGTTGTTGCCGCCGCCCGATGGCAGGATCGCGCAGGACGAGAGTCCCAGGGCAAGACCCAGAAGTGCCAGTTGTTTTTTTCCGTTCACCATTCAACTCCCGAGCTTCAGTGTCAGAATTCCACGCTGTTCATGCTGAACACCGCAGAAAGCATCGTTATCGTGATGCCGCCCACGGCAATGCCGAGGAACAGAATCAGGGCCGGCTGCAGCGCAGCCACCAGACTGGACATCTGGTTTTTCACATACATGTCGAAGGTCGCGGCCGTCTTGAGCAGAATGCTGCCCGTGCGGCCCGACTCTTCTCCTACCGTAATCAGCTGGTGCAGCAGCGTGGGGAAGCGGTTGGTCTTCTCCATGGACAGGCCCAGGCCAGCTCCGCCGCGCACATCGTCTTCCACCTGCTTCAGGTGCCGCGTCAGCTCGGTGTTGGCCACCACTTCCCGTGCCACGCGCAGGGCGCGGATCAGCGGAATGCCAGCCTCCAGCAGGGCGCCCAGCGTGCGGGCAAATACCGCGCAATCCTTGTACAGCAGCAAGGCACCCAGCATGGGCACGCGCAGCAGGAAGGCATGCTTCTGCAGCTTGCGCTGCGGGTCGGCATCCAGCCACTTCCACCAGAACCAGACGCCAACGAAAAACAGAATCACCAGGTACCCATAACGCTGAATGCCCTCACTGAGCGCCAGCAAAAACGCGGCCGACGCCGGAATCTCGGTGCCGGCATCCTCGAACATGATGGCAAACTGCGGCACCACGAAGACCAGCAGCAGAAACACGGAGATGATGCCGGTCACCAGCAGCACCACGGGGTAGATCATGGCCGACAGGATCGCCGAGCGGTTGCGACCGCTGGTCTCCAGAAAATCCACCAGATCGGGCAGCAGCTGATGAAGAATGCCGCCCTCTTCCCCGGCGCGGACGATGTTGATGTACATCCGCGAAAACACATCGGGACGCATCTCCATGGCCTCGGCCAGACTCTTGCCTTCCTTCACGTCGCGCCGCAGCGTGATCACCAGCTGGCGCATGGCAGGCGCTTCGGTGATGCCTTCCAGCAGGCGCAAGGCCTTGTCCAGCGGCACCCGCGCCTCGATCAGCGTGCACAGGCCGGTGGTGAAGTCCAGCAGGTGCACCCCTTTGACCTTGCGGCCCCGGCTGCGTTCGCCCTCGTCCTGTTCCGAGCGCGCGATCTTTACGGGAATAAGTTTCTTGCCCTGCAGAATCTTCAGCGCCTCACGCTCGGACTCGGCATTGATCTGCCCCGTCTGCACATTGCCCTGGGCGTCGTAAGCCTGATAACGATAGTAGCCGGCACTCATATGGCGCGCGTGACCCTCACGACTTCTTCGGGCGTGGTGAGACCGGCGGCCAGTTTCTCCAGCGCATCCTGACGCAGGGTTTTCATGCCTTCGCTGATGGCCTGATCGCGGATGATGTTGGCATCGGCGCCGCTGGCAATGTGGTGACGGATAGCGTCGGACATGACCAGCAATTCATACAGGCCGATGCGCCCCCGGTAGCCGGTGCCGCCACAGCGGTCGCAGCCAGTGCCGCGATGCAGGATCGGGTAGTCGCTGGCCTCGATCTGCAGCACATTGGCCTCGTCGATGGTGATGGGCTGCTGCACTTTGCAGTCGATGCAGATGCGGCGCACCAGGCGCTGGGCCTGAATGGCCAGCAGGCTCGAGCTGATCAGATAGCCTTCGACGCCCATGTCCTGCAGGCGCGTCACGGCGCCGGCGGCATCATTGGTATGCAGTGTTGAGAACACCAGGTGGCCCGTGAGGGCAGACTCGATGGCGATCTCGGCGGTCTCGTGGTCACGGATCTCGCCCACCATCAGCACGTCGGGGTCCTGCCGCACAATGGAACGCAGGCCGGCCGCGAAGGTCAGGCCGATGCTGGCGTTGGCCTGGATCTGGGTGATGCCTTCCAGCTGATATTCCACCGGATCTTCCACCGTGATGATCTTCTGCTTCTCGCTGTTGATCTTTTCCAGCGTGGCATAGAGCGTAGTGGTCTTGCCGCTGCCTGTGGGGCCGGTGATCAGGATCATGCCGTGGGGCTGGGTAATCAGGCGCTGATAGGTGCCCAGGATGGCCTCGGGCATGCCCAGTTGCTGCAGGCTTACGGCTGTGTCACTGCGATCCAGAATACGCAGCACTACCGATTCGCCGTGCACGCCAGGCAGGGTGGAGACGCGCATGTCCAGCTGCTTGCTGCCGATGCGGGAATCGATGCGCCCATCCTGGGGCAGGCGCTTCTCGCCGATGTCCAGGCGCGCCATCAGCTTCAGGCGTGACGCGACCGCGGTGTGAATCTTGATGGGCAGGCGCTCGATGCGAGTCATGATGCCATCCACACGGCAGCGCACGTCGAGGTGTTCCTCGTTGGGCTCGAAGTGGATGTCGCTGGCGTTCAGGTCCAGCGCGCGGGCGAACAGATGATTCACCAGCCGGATGATGGGGGCCTCGGAGGCCATGTCCTTCAGGTCTTCGTCGTCTTCAAAGCCGGAGACGAAGATGTCGGCACCCTGGTCAATCTGCGGCGACAGTTCTGCGCGCCAATGCTTCATCAGGCGCGACACCTCGTCGCCATGGCCGCGGCGGAAGTGCACGCTGGCGCCCACGATGAAGCGGATGCGTGCCCGCAGTTCAATGGCCGGCAGGGCGTTGCACACAAGCTCGCCGGACGCGTTGTAGTCCTGGGCCGGAGCGATGCCTTCCTGTTCCAGCAACTGACTGAAAATGGGCAGGCTGAGTGGGATGCGGCTCATGGGCTCACCCCGCCGGCCCGGCGCGCGAGGCGTCGGTCCTGCTGAAGCCGACCACCGTCAGGGTGCCGGCATATTCATTGCGGTTGCGGCGTACGCTGAAACTGCTGACTGCCAACCAGGGCGTGGCACTCTCCAGAGAACGCACCAGGCGCAGCATGTTCTCCTGATTGTCGGTCAGCAGGGAAAGCTCCTGCTCCATCAGCAGCCAGCCGCCCGTTTCCATCGACTCCGCCAGCTTGGTGGAGGTAATGGAGATGCCCGTGGCGCCGGCCAGATCTCGCACCAGACGCTGCACGCTGGCGCTGATCAGCGGAATCGAGGTTTCCTGGAACAGCATGGCTTCGAGCGCCGCTTCCCGGGCCTCCACACCGGCTCTGCGCTCGGCCCAGTCGGCGGCCATTTCCTGCAGCCGCTGCTCGCGGGCGATCTCGGTCTGCAGCTGCTCGACCCGCGCGGCGCCCTGGGAATACCACGCACGCGCCGCCGGCAGCCCCTGGGTTGCTGCGAAGACGACGCCTACCACGAGGGCAAGGGCGAGGATGTTCTGTTCACGTTTGGTCATTGTTCTCGTTGTTCCTTTGGTACGCCAGCGCTGGTCTCAGCGCTGGACCTCCGCGAAATGGCGCTCCCTGTAGCCATCGAAGTTGACTGTGCTGAGCCGCATTTCGATGTAATAACGGTCGTTGCTGGTGGCACGGGCAAAATCGACACCGGTGAACATCGGGTCCTGCTCCAGTTGCTGAAGCAGGCTCTGGGGGTCGGGGCTCTCGCCTTCGATCTGCAGCGCGCCCTCCACCAGCTCCAGCGAACTCAAGACGCTGGGGCTGAGCACGTTCTGCAGCTGCAGCAGCGTCTGCGCAACATCCTGGCGCGGAAACTCGTTCAACACACCCCAGCGCTGTTCAAAGTCACGGACGACAGCCTGGTTGGCGCGGGCGTCGGCTGAAAGTGTCTGCTGGGAGGCCAGTGTGGATTCCAAGGTGCGGATATGCACGGTCTGCCACAGGAAAGGAGAGGCGAGGAGCACTCCCGCTGCGGCGGCCGCGATGCCAGCGAGCTTGAATCTGCGCCCCTTTTCAAGTTGCCGGCGAACCGCCTGGGCACCCTCGGGCAGGAAGCAATAAAAGGCGTCCCAGTGAGCCGGGGAGCGTTGCTCAACCCAATCCTGAGCATTCGCCAGTGTCTGCACCCTCAAGCCGCCAGCCTGCGCGAGGCCGGTTGCTTCCTTCCACTGCGCCAGCAACTCCGGATCCTGCAGGTCGGCACGCTCCACCTGCAGCCACGAACAGAGCACTCCCTTGCGATAGACAAGGTGGGTAATGCTGCTTGCATCGGTGTCTTCCACTACCAGGGTTTCCTGACCGAGCGGGGCAGTCAGTGCCGCCAGTGCTCGCGGAAGTACGGCAGTCAACAACAGATCCTGCGCTGCGAAAGCGTCGAAGAGCGCGTTCAACCGGCCTTCATCCGTCCACAACGCGATGTCCTGATACTCGGAGTCCCGTGCTGCCGCGTTGATTGCCAGCGTCAGTGTGCCCTCGTAACTGGGCAGCAGGATAGGCGCTTGCAACTGCAGTGCTGAATGCAGATTTTCCCTTGCCACTCCCGGCATGGTTACGGCGGTGGCAATGAAGTGGGAAGAGGGCAGTATCAAGAGTATTGCCCGGGGATCAGCGCCAGAGGCAAGCAGCTCTCTTGCCGCAGCGGCAAGACTGGTGGCACTGGTGCCTTCATCGCCCGAAAGACTGCGCCACGCGCCGTTACTGAGATCGTACAGACGGTCATCGTGCACCATCAACACACTGTTCACCTGCTTGAGCAGATGCACACGCGTGCCAGCCTGAGCCCAGGTCTTGAGATTGGCAGGCAGTCTCTCGTAGAGACGTTGCCGCCAATGTTCAGCGCGTGAAGACATGGACATCATGGTACTTTGGAAAATTCCCGTATGTGTGAGTGTGAAACGTCCTTAGGACTCCAGATCTGTCGAAATAGTTTTAACGCGCGGGGCAAAGAGTCAGGCGGGACTGTCTGGGGCGGGGGGCACATCGCGTGACTCCGCCAGGCAAACGCGGTTGCGGCCGCCCTGCTTGGCCCGGTACAGAGCTTTGTCGGCTCGCTCGAATGCCGCCTCTGGCATGTCATTGCGCCCGAATTCGGCAATGCCGAACGACATGGTGATCTGCACCTGCTTTTCCTTGAAGTGAAAGGGACACTTCTCGATCTTCTGCCGTACGTTGTTTATCAGTTTCTCGGCATCGACGAGTGTGATGTTGTTCAGCAGCACGACAAATTCCTCTCCACCATAACGTGCGACGAAGTCTGTCTGGCGGACGCGGGCGCTGATTTCCTTGGCCAGAATCCGCAGCACCTTGTCGCCCGCAAGATGGCCGTAATTGTCATTGATGTGCTTGAAGTGGTCGACATCCGCAACTACCAGGCACAGGCCGGTGCCACTGCCCTGGTCCACAGCGTCGCGCCAGACATCGACTTCCTGACGCACGCGACGGTCATAGGCGGCACGATTGGGCAACTCGGTCAGCGCATCGCGACTGGCAAGCTGTTCCTGCTGCGCAAGATGCAGGCGCAACTCTCTCGATTCCGCGTCCATGGCATGTATTCGCTCTTCCAGCTGCCGGGAGTGCTCCGAGGACTGATGCTGCTGCTGGCGCTTCATTTCCTTGAATTAATCCATTGAAGACAGGATGGTGCTCAGCTGCCCCTGCACGGCTGACTTCAGCTCGCCGATATTCTCAGCGACCTGGACTGACTCTGCGATACCAGTGATCTGCGACCGGACGGCCGCGTCCAGAGCCTTCTCAGATTCTCGCGCGACGCCTTCCTGCTCCCGGGAGAACTGCACATACTCCTGTACCTGGCCCAGGCTGGCATTCAATTCATTCAGGAAACGCTGGAACTCCGAGCGCTCCTGTTCAAGGGTTGTAGTAATCACCGTGGCAATATCTTCGAGAACGGCGATGAACTCATACCAGTTCAGCCCACGAGCGACTCGACTGCGAATGCGCGATGCCAGTCCTACGGATTGCTCAGAGATGTAGATATTTTCAAGGATGCGCAGGATCAATGGTTCAGCGTGATTGGCGATGACTGAAAACGCTGGTTCTGGCTCACTTTGCGGCGAGCTGGCCGGGCTGCCAGGGACTGCGCTTTCTGTAAAGGTATCCGCTGCATCGCCGGCCACTTGACCTTCTTCGATAACGGGTTGAGCCAGCGCCTCTTCGTGGACCGGTGGAATTTCCGCTGATTCGACCTGCACAGAGATCCGGGTGGGGTCGTCCCCTTCTGCTTCTTCGCGCGCTGGTTCGTCTGAACGAGGAACAGGGTTGCCGGACGACTGGGAAGGCATGGACGCCGACACAATGGTTTGGGGCCTGCTGGCAGTCGAATGTGCGGCGGCAGAAGCAACGGCGATTTCTGAAGTCCGGGCCGCTGTCGGTGCACCGGAGATTGCTGGCGCTGAGGTGCCCGCAATAGTCGGCAGAGAGGGAGATGCGGCCTCTGCTTTGTCAGCGCCGAACAGTCTGCTCCAGAAACCCGCAGTCGGCTGCGTTGCTTCAGTTTCAGGCTGATGGGTCAGTTCCCGAACCACCATGCGCAGCAATTCGAGCAGGTCGATAATCAACTCGGCGTGACTTTGCGAGTCCTTGAGTTTGCCGGGGAGCTCCTTGGAATACTGCTTTATGGCTCGCTTGAGC
>CAMCRC010000076.1 GCA_945877175.1 Klebsiella pneumoniae
AGGAATCGGCAGCTCATTGTTTTACAATCCCGCCCCTTACGCAGCAACCAGCCCTCCGCAATGCCCGGGTGGCGAAATTGGTAGACGCAAGGGACTTAAAATCCCTCGATCGAAAGGTCGTACCGGTTCGATTCCGGTCCCGGGCACCAAATAAAATCAAATAGTTGTGTTTTTCTTGTAATTATTTTCGACGTCGAGGCAATCTCCTGCAGGCGATTTGCAGGCTTGCCAATCTGTTGCTCTACCTGTCTTGCATTCAGATCAGATGACCATGTTCAGATTCATCCCTCACATTCACAAGCATGCACTGGCGATCGCGACAGGCCTCTCCGCGATACTTGTGAATCACGTGGCCACTTCTCAAGAGATCGCTCCGTCGGCACAGGTTCAAGCGGCTGCTGTGACCGATATTCCCGCCATAGCCAAAGCAATGGCGCAGAATGTTGCTTCCTCCGGAATGCCCAGGAGTTATGCAGAACCCTCCAATGACTACTATCGCGAGATTTTCAAAGGCCGGGAGAATGCACCCGAAGCGGTCATCGAAAGATTGATGATTCGTTATGACTTGAATATCTATGACGGAGCTGTGTGGCAGATCGGGTTGTCCCTGCAAAAAAATTCTGCCTACCAACAATTGGTGGACGCGCAGACACAGCGCCTGTTAAGCGGGGTATCCGGTAATCTTGGTATTCTGGCTCAGTCTCCTGCGTTCATCTACAACGGGCAAATTGTCATCGGCGAAGAATCCTGGCTCTTTCGTTCCATATCCGAAAGTTATGGACCCATGACAGATCCACTGACCAACAGCTCCGTGGCTCCGGCAGGATTTCCTCAAGCTGAGCATGGTTTGCATAAAACCGATTTTCGACCGGTGCTGGGGGAAAATGCGTGGGCGACACTGATCGGCCCGCTGCAAACTGCCTACCTGAAATATGGCGAGCCAATTCCGATTGATTCACCGGAGATGCAGCTCGCTGTCAGCAAGTTGCCGAGCTTCGAGATCATGCAGGATGCCCTCACCGGTGGCGTTCTTTATGCGCCCACTGGCACGTCTGGAATACAGGAGGGAGGAATTTCCGCTGAGAACAATCTCTCGCTGCTGGCTGGCCTGCGTATGTTGCGAGAGGCAATTGGAGAAAGAGACCTGAACACGACCAGGCTCATTGATGCACTCGTTTCCCGCGACGCCAAAGGCCCGGGCATTGAAGAGTATTTCAAGGAGCGTGTTTACAATCCTGTCCAGGGAATATTGGGTTCAGGAGGCTTTGTGAGCCGTGGCGCAGATGGCAGCTCTCACTATTTGGCTTACGAGAATCTGGCGGTGGATGTACAAACCTGGGGGCTGACGGTACTGGGAGCGGATTGGGTGGATGCGCAATTCGGTGCAGGCACCGCGTTCAAAATCTGGAACAACACGAAAGAGCGAGCGGGCGTGGTGCAGGACGGTGTGTTGCAGGGGGTCGGTTATACCGATGGCGACAGTATGCTTTCGGGCGAATGGACACTGGGCGCAGTGCTGATGGCAAGGGAAGTGGCCAGGACCTATCGCAGCAGCCATCCCGATTGGGCTCGGGCGCTGACAAGGGACGCAGACTCCATGCTGCTCGGCGTCCAGGCGCTGAAAGTCACCAACCCTGACAGTTCAATCGCTTATTTGTACGCCAGCATGGATGGCCCGACGGGGTTTGGCTGGATGGCCCGACGCATCCAGCACACCGGAGCAACCAGTGGCTGGATGATATTCGTACTTTCGAATTTCAATCCGTTTGTTTTCGGGGGCGGTCTTTCAAGACCTTGATCCAGATAAAACTTTGCGCAATTACTTCCAATGGTCCCGCTTCCCTGACGCCAGATCAACGTTTTTACCTCCGTGTCCCCATACCTTTCGTTCACCTCAGATGAACTTATTCGAACAAGGGAGAGAAAAGGCGACCTCAGTGGTTATGGGTTCACCACCACGAATCTGGGGTCGGCAAAGCATCTGCCGACAACTGTCACGGCGCTGTATTATTTCGGCATCAGCAGCAGCGTGGTGCGTCCGTATATCGGCCTGGGTGTCAATTACACCACTTTCTTCAGCGAGTCGCTGGGCAATCAGTGGCTACTGAATGCCTCATTCTGGCACATCGACACTCACACAGGGGCGGCAGCGAGTCCGCAGCCGCGCGGCTTCCTGTTATCCCGACATTCATTGTATGCTGAGTCAAAGGCTCCGCAAGCGAGCCCTCTATTCGCCGCACTCCTGTGGCTCCTTGGATCCCGTGGCGCAAATCCAGTCTCTGTACATCGTCAACATGCTGGTGGGTATGACACTCGCGGGCTGTATGGCATTTTTAGCCGGTCGGCGCAATCGTGACCTGGCGCTCTGGGCGCTGGCGTTCGCGTTCACCGGCGAAACGCCCCGTGCCCAGACCGAAGCGATGCTGGGCACTGTGCGGCAGGGCTGTGCCACCATGGCCAGACCGGCTGCCTGGGCTGCGCTGCGCAAGGGCGCTCTCGCCACACGCTTCACATGGGACGATGTCGTGCGGCGTTATGTCAGTGAACTTTATTCGCCGCTGCCCTGAGCTTCTTTCATGACTGCACTGCAAAGGCGTCTGATTCCCTTCGTTTTCGTGTTCATCTGGAGTACGGGCTTCATCGTCGCGCGCTATGGCATGCCCTATGCCGAGCCGATGACCTTCCTGTTTCTGCGCTTTTGCGGTGTGCTCATGATCATGCTGCCGCTGTGTCTTCTGGCCCGGGTGCAGTGGCCCGTGTCCCGGCAGATCGCGCACATTGCGCTGGCCGGCATGCTGTTGCAGGCGGGCTATCTGGGGGGCGTCTGGGCGGCGATCAAGCTGGGCATGTCCGCCAGTCTGTCGGCGCTGATTGTCGGCCTGCAGCCCATCATTACCGCCTGGCTCGGTGCGCTGGTGGCCGAGAAAGTCTCCGCGCGACAGTGGCTGGGACTGCTGACCGGGCTGGCAGGCGTGGGCATGGTAGTGATGGCAAAGTTCACCCTGATTGGGTTGACGCCGGCCAGCCTGCTCCTGTGTCTGCTGGCGCTGGCGAGTATCACCACGGGCACTCTGTACCAGAAGCGTTTCTGCCCCGGTTTCGACCTGCGGGCCGGCTCGGTGATTCAATTTGGCGCCTCCGCGCTGGTGTGTCTGCCTTTCATGTTCCTGTTCGAGACTCGGGAGATCGACTGGCAGCCCCCCATGGTGGCGGCGCTGCTGTGGTCAATCGTGGCGCTGTCGATCGGCGCGATCTCGCTGTTGTTCATGATGATCCGTGATGGCGCGGCAACTCAGGTGACGAGCTATCTGTATCTGACACCCCCGGTGACGGCCTTGATGGCCTGGGTGCTGTTTGCGGAACCCATTACGATGACGACCCTCCTGGGGACGGCACTGACGGTGCTGGCCCTGCTGTTGGTGCTGCGCCCTGGTTCGCGGCCCGTTTCTGGCCTTTTGCCGGCCGACAGGCTATAAAACGGTACAGTCTGCCACCCGAGGTCACCATGTTTCGTTTCGCCGCTCTGTCCATTCTCAGTGCATGCCTGTTTGCCTGTTCCGACCCTGCGCCCACAGGTGCTGACACTGCGACTGTACAGCAGGCGACGGCCACACAGGAGCCCGCCAGCCCGTGGACTCTCGTCGAAACCGTGACTAAAACCGGCGACGAGATCGTCATCCCCTATCGCAAATACCAGCACCCCAACGGGTTGACCGTGCTGCTGCACGACGATGATTCCGACCCGCTGGTGCATGTCAACATTACCTACCATGTGGGCTCCGCGCGCGAGGAGCCTCAGCGTTCGGGCTTCGCGCACTTCTTCGAGCACATGATGTTCCAGGGCTCCGCCAATGTGGGCGACGACGCGCATTTCCAGATCGTCACAGAGGCAGGCGGCACCCTCAATGGTTCTACCAGTACCGACCGCACCAATTATTTCCAGACAGTGCCTGCGAACCAGCTGGAGACCATTCTGTGGCTGGAAGCGGACCGCATGGGCTTCCTGCTGGAAGCGGTGACCCAGGAGAAGTTCGAGATCCAGCGCTCCACCGTCAAGAACGAGCGTGGTCAGAATGTCGAGAACCGTCCCTACGGACGCGTGTATGAAGCCCTCATCGCGGCGCTGTACCCCAGCGGACATCCGTATTCCTGGCCGGTGATCGGCTACCCGGAAGACCTCGACGCTGCCACGCTGGATGATCTGCGGCATTTCTTCCTGCGCTGGTACGGCCCCAACAACGCCACGCTGATCGTGGCTGGCAATCTCGACGAGCCGGCCACGCTGGCCATGATCGACAAGTATTTCGGCACCATCCCCACCGGCCCGGCCGTGGAGCGCGCCGTGCCGCAGGCCGTGACGCTGGATCAGGACCGCTATGTGTCCTATGTGGATCAGAACGTGCGCTTCCCGCTGCTGGTGATGGCCTTTCCGTCGGTGCCCTACAGCCATGCTGATCGCGTGCCGTTGCAGGCGCTGGCAAGTATCCTGGGAGGAGGGCGCAAGTCGCTGTTCTATCAACAGTTCGTGTTGAGCAACCGGGCCATCGACGCCAGCGCCTCCAACAGTGCCCAGGAGCTGGGTGGCATGTTCAGCCTCGAGGTGCAGCCGTTCCCCGGAGCCGATCTTGCCCAGTTCGAAACGGACATCCGCGCAATTCTTGCCGGCTTCAGCGCGCAGTCCATCAGCGACGAAGATCTGGAAACCTTCAAGGGCCAGACGGAAGCGACCTTGATCAACGGTCTGGAAAGCGTGCAGGGCAAGGCCTCGCGGCTGGCACTCTTCGATTATCTGCTGGACAACCCGGATTACCTGCCGCAGGAGCTGGAAGCGCTGCGCACCCTGACCAAGGAGGATGTGCTGCGTGTATTCAATCAGTACCTGGCCGGCAAGCCTGCCGTGCTGCTGAGTGTGCTGACGAAGGAGGTGCCCGATGCGCCGACGCAGCCGGACAATTTTGCGCCCACACCGGCGCTGCGCGTTACTTCTTCGGAGCTGGATGCACTCGAACCACGCCCTGTGGCGGACAGTTTCGACCGTACAGAGCGCCCTGGCGCCGGTCAGACGCCACTCGTGGAAGTGCCTCCGTTCTGGCAGCAGACATTGGCCAATGGTGCAGAAATCATCGGCACCGTCAGCGACGAGATTCCCAGCGTTACCCTGCGCCTGAATTTCCGTGGCGGCCACCTGCTCAATGATGCGCAAACCTGGGGTCTCGCCCGCCTGACGGCGGCGTTGCTCAATGAGGGTACAGAGGAGCTGAGCGCGGAGTCTTTCGAAGCCGAATTGCAGAAACTTGGCAGCCGCATCACGGTCAGCGCCAGTCGCGAACTCCTGCAGGTCAACGTCAATGCCCTGAGCCGCAATCTCCAGCCCACCCTGGCACTGCTGGAACAGCGCCTTCTGCAGCCAGTGTTCACCCAGGCTGACCTCGACCGCCTGCGACGTCAGCAGATTGAATCTCTGCAGGCCAATCGCGAAGAGCCCAGTGCCATCGCCGACCTGGTGTTCGACGGCTTGCTGCATGGCCGCGAACACGCCTTCGCTGTGCCGGTCAATGGCAGCATCGAGACGCTGGAGGCCATGACGCTGGAGGATGTGGAGGCCTTCCGACAGGCCGCTTTAAGCACCGGGGCACTGCAGATTGTGGCCGTGGGCGATGTCGAACAGGGCACTCTGGTGCCGGCGCTGGTATTCCTCGATGCCTTGCCCCGGGAAGCGCCTGTTCTGCAGCCGCAACCGGCACTGCCTGCACATGAAGGCAATACACTGTATCTGGTGGACAAGCCCGGTGCCGCGCAGTCCGAGATCCGCATCGGCTATGTCACTGACATGCCCTGGGATGCCACGGGACGCTACTTCCGATCCTCACTCATGAACTATGTGCTGGGCGGCGCTTTCAGCAGTCGCATCAATCTCAATCTGCGGGAAGACAAGGGCTATACCTATGGGGCCCGCAGTGGCTTCTCCAGCACCAGCATTCCCGGGCCGTTCACCGCTGCTGCCAGTGTACGCATGGACAGCACGGCGGACTCCGTGCGTCAGTTCGTCAACGAGATTGCGGCTTACCGCGACACCGGCATCACCGACACCGAACTGGCCTTTACCCGGGCAGCCGTGGGACAGCGGGACGCACTCAATTATGAGACCCCGACGCAGAAGGCCGGCTTCCTGGGCCGCATCATCGAATACGATCTGCCAGCGAGTTTTGTGGATGAGCAGAGCGTGATCATCAACGACATCAGTCGCGACGAGCTGAATGCCCTCGCGCGCGAAACACTGCCCTTTGAGAAGATGGTGTTGCTGGTAGTAGGGGACAAAGCGGCAATCGGGGAATCCCTGACCGCTCTGGGCTACCCGATTGTCGAGCTCGACAGCGCCGGGGCCCCGGTGAATTGAAGACGCCGCCCCGCCGCCGCACGCCCGTCAGTTTCGATACGGACAGGAATTTCGATGATCTCGCCCCGCGCTTCGCCCGCAATGTCTATGGGGGTTTGAAGGGCGCTTTGCGTCTGACTGTGCTGCGCCGTGATTTCGAAGCGCAATGCCCGCAGGCCCTTCTGCCGGCCGGAGAACGGCCTTTGCGGGTTCTGGACGCCGGCGGCGGCCAGGGGCAGTTCGGGCTGCAGCTTGCCGACTGCGGCCACGACCTGACCCTGTGCGACATCTCCGGCGAGATGCTGGGCCTGGCCAGGGCTGAGGCCGCTGTCCGGCAACTGAGTGGTGTCGAGTTTCTGCAGTGTTCCATTCAGTCTCTGGCCGCGCAGGTGCGCGACGGGCAGCGCGCGCCCTACGATCTGGTGATCTGTCATTCCGTGCTGGAGTGGGTCACGGATCAGCCGGGGCTGCTGCTGGATCTGCAGGTGCTGGTGCGCTGTGAAGGGGTGTTGTCGCTGACCTTCTACAACCGCCATGGTCTGGTCATGAAGAATCTGCTGCGAGGAAAACGACCGCCGATTCTGGATGCAGACTTCGTGCCCAGCCCCGGCAGCCTGACCCCCACCCGTCCGCTCGACCCGGTGCTGGTGTTGCAGTGGCTTGACGCTGCCCATTGGCAGCGTCTGTGCCACAGTGGCATTCGGGTCTTCCATGACCTGCTGCTGACCGAAGAAGGGTGTGCCATGCCGGACGACGTACTTGTGGCCCTGGAGCTGGAATTGTCGCAGCAGGACCCGTATCGCGCGCTGGGTCGTTATCAGCATGTGCTGGCGAAGCGGCTATGTCCGGGCAGGCAAACAGGGTAGAATCGCGCCTCGCTTGCCGGCCACCCTGTCTTGCCAGCATCACCCCTTCCACGCGACACGCATTCACGACATCGATGGCTTTCATGAAGACACTGCAATTGAACAAAGGCCGGGAGTCGTCACTCTTGCGCCGCCACCCCTGGATATTCTCCGGCGCCATCGACAAGGTCAGTGGCAGCCCTGCTCCGGGCGAAACCGTCCGCGTCTGCGACGCCAGCGGTGCACTTCTGGGCCTGGCTGGCTATTCGCCCAGTTCGCAGATCCGAGCGCGCATGTGGAGCTTCGATGGAAGGGAAACCATCGATGCTGCCTTCTTCGAGCGTCGTCTGCGGGCCGCCATGGGTCGCCGGCAGGCCATGTTGAGTGACCCGCTGCGGACCGGTTGTCGCGTGGTGTATGGCGAATCCGACGAGCTGCCCGGCCTGATCGTGGACCGCTATGGCGACTTCCTGGTCTGCCAGTTCCTGTTCGCAGGCGTCGATGCCTGGAAGGCCGAAATCGTCGCGTTGCTGCACACCCTGCTGCCTTGCCGAGGCATTTACGATCGTTCCGAAGCAGCAGTGCGGCAGCGCGAAGGCCTGCCTCCGGAACAGGGCCTGTTGTGGGGTGAGATGCCTCCCGAGCTGGTGGAGATCAACGAGAACGGCCGGCTGTACGGCGTCAGCATTGCCCACGGTCACAAGACCGGCTTCTATCTGGATCAGTACGACAATCGGGAACTGCTGCGCACACTCGCAGCGGGCCGCTCAGTGCTCAACTGCTTTGCCTACACTGGCGGTTTCGGGATAGCAGCCCTCCAGGGCGGTGCCAGCCACGTGCTCAATATTGATTCGTCCGCTCCCTCGCTGGATCTGGCGGCGGGCAACTTCCGCCGCAATGGTTTCGAGGACGAGCGCTACAGCTTCCAGTGCGCCAACGCCTTCGAGATTCTGCGTGAACTGAAGCAGGCCGGCCGGCAGTTTGACATCGTGGTGCTGGATCCACCCAAATTCGCCGAAACCAAGGCACAGTTCAAACGCGCCGCCCGTGCCTACAAGGACATCGCCCTGCAGGGTGCTGCCTTGCTCAGCCCTGGCGGGTTGCTCGTGAATTTTTCCTGCTCCGGGGCGATTGACCTCCCGCTGTTCCAGAAAATCACCGCCGATGCGGTGCTCGATGCCGGGCGCACCGGTCAGATTCTGCACTACATGCACCAGGCTTCTGATCATCCTGTTGGGTTGCCTTTCCCGGAAAGCCTCTACCTGAAAGGCCTGGTGTGCAGGATTGATTGAGGTGAGGCTATAATCCCGCGCCCTTTGCGGGGGATGGCTCGATTCCTGCTTGCTTCAGCGGGAAAGGCCAGTGAAGACGTACCAGATGCTTGCAGTGCGAGTTCGGAGATTTGATGAAGATTGCCGCCATAGTGACAGACATTGAGGGGACCGCCGGAGGAACGGGGTTCATCCATGATGTCCTGATGCCTTATTCGCTGAAACACCTCGGCGCATTTGTCAGAGAACACCAGGAAGAGCGCGATGTGTTGCGGGCTCTGGTCAAGGTGAGTGAAAAGACGGGTGTTCCCCTGCACAATCTCGACGGCATCATCCGCCAGCTTCAGCAGTGGATTCGTGATGAAGATGCCGTCACTGAGCTCAAGACTTTGCAGGGCATGCTCTGGGAGAAAGCCTACAAGCAGGGGCTGTTTCAGTCCCATGTCTATCCCGATGTGCCTGCAGTACTGCAGCACTGGCAGCAGGAAGAGCGCAATCTTTACGTCTATTCCCACGAATCCATCAAGGCCCAGCAGCTGTTCTTCCGCTATTCCACAGAGGGCGACATGCGTCTTCTGTTCTCAGGGTATTACGATTCCACAATCGGCCCGAAGGATGACCTGCAATCGTATGTCCGCATCGCAGAGGCCATTGCCCTGAAGCCAAAGGCCATCCTCTATCTGTCTGATGATCGGGGTGAGCTGGATGCGGCTGCAGCGGCAGGCTTCAATACGACGTGGCTGATCCGGCCTCAGGACACGTCACTCGATCCGGAGCGGGTGCGCCTTAAATCACCGCATCCAGTGGTAACCAGTTTCGATCAGATTGCTGTGAGCTAATGTGCTCAGTCGCCCGAATCTGCAGGCTGCAGGCACTGCTGCAGGGCGTTGCACAGGCGCAACACCACAAATGCTTCGAAGTTTTCCACTGGATCAGACTGTTCTGCGAACGCTTCCATGAGGGTGACCATCTGGGCAAGGGCGATGCTGCGTGCCTCCCCTGGCGACGAAGTTTCGATGGCCTCAGCGGCATACAGGACATGGTTCCAGAACTGGACGTTGGGATTGCTGTCGGTCATGGGCAGGCCTGTTGACACGTAGAGCCGGAGTGGCAGTCCAGAATGGTAAGGCTTTCGGCGGAATCCGCCAAGGCGCACAACAGAAACAGGAGAGCTGAATGAGCGTGATCAGAATCAATGCAGAGCAGGCCAGTGCCATGCTGGCTGACGGGGCACTGGTGGTGGACATCCGCGATGTGCATTCCTTTACGGCAGGCGCAATCGAGGGGGCAGTTCATATCACGGCAGACAATGTCGATGACTTCATCGCTGCGAGCAATCCTGCGACGCCCTTGATCGTGTGCTGCTACCACGGCAATGCCAGCCAGGGTGCTGCGGCCTATTTCTCCGAGAACGGGTTCCAGCAGGCCTGCAGTCTCGACGGTGGCTACGAAGCCTGGAAGGATTTTCAGGACGGCGGCTGGTAGAACTGTCAGGTATTTCTTCCAAGCTCCTTGGCCTGGTACATCGCTGCGTCAGCGTGAGTCATCAACGCATGCTCGTCACTGGCATCCACACCGAACATGCTGATGCCGATGCTGACCGTGGTGCGGCACTGAATCCCATTGATCTGCAGCGCTGACGCAAATCCTTTCAGTACATTGTTTGCCAGCACGGCGAGCTGCTTCTGCGCGCTGACCTCGTGCACGAGAATCACGAATTCGTCGCCCCCCAGGCGTGCGACCACATCCGTAGAGCGCAGCGGCTTGCGCAGACGCTCGGCGATTGCTTTCAGAAGTGCGTCTCCCAGCAGATGCCCGTGTGTGTCATTGACTTGCTTGAAGTGGTCGATATCGACAAAGAACAGAGCGAACGCGTGTTGCGGGTAACGCTGGGCCATTCGTGTAGCGTGACTCAGCAGTTCGTTGAACATGGTGCGGTTGGGCAGGCCGGTCAGAGCGTCGTGGG
>CAMCRC010000077.1 GCA_945877175.1 Klebsiella pneumoniae
GGTTTTTGCTCCTGCAAAACCGGCACTTCCGCCATCCATGGCGGTCGGACTGCGGCAGCCGAGCCCCCAAGGATGGGTTTACGGCGTGTCCGGCAATGTCTGACCCGCCCCGGCTCCAGGATCGATGCCCAACAGCAGAACTTGAAAAATTTCATGCTGGTCCTTATAAGCTTCCTCGCCACCGGCGCCACGCGCCCGCGCCGTTATTGACACACTGACACGAGAGACGAGCCATGAAAGACACAAGAACTCTGCTGATTGCCGGACTCACCGCCGTTCTTGTCATCACCCTTGCCGCCTTCGGCTGGTCACATGCGCGCCTGAGCGCCGAGCTGCAGGCATTGCGCGGCGACGAGCCTTCCGCCAACTCTGCTCTGCTGGAAGAACTGGAAAACATGGCCGATCAGCAGACTCGCGCCAATGCGCCCACTTCGCTGTTCGACCCCGCCTTCGACCCCTTCGGCGCCAGCGTGTTCGGCAGCGACCCGTTTGCGCGGCTGCAACAGATGCAGTCGCAGATGGATCAGCTTTTCAACAACATGAACAGCAGCGGCGGTTTCTCAGCAGCCTTCAGTCAGCCAGACATTGCGGTGGAGGAGTCGGACACGGAGTTCCGCGTGGTCATCACGCTCGCTGAGGGCAGCGACGTGGAACTGTCGACGGCGCTGGAGGATTCGACCCTGTCGATCTCGGCTGAGATCCGCACCAGCCAGCAGGACAATCGGGGCGGCCTGCAGACCAACAGCACCAGCGTGAGTCAATTCTCGCGCGCGATCGAACTTGGGGAGCCGGTGGATGCGAAAGGCATGAAGACGGAGAGGTCGGAGGGGGAGATCGTAATTACTGTGCCAAAGGTGGGGTGATTTTCAGTGCCCTGATGACGCACTGAGCGTGTCGCGGGCGGTCCTGCTGGACACGCCGTGAACCCATCCATGGGGGCTCGGCAGCCGCCGTCCAGGCGGCTGACGGTCCAGCCTGACCGCCCGCGACACACTCACTGCTCGTTCACGCCACTCGCCCCCTATTCACACCAACCCATTCGGTCGGACCTCCCCCTCCAGGGAAGAGGCGGAGCGGCAGTTCGCGGGCAGGCCCGCTCCCACATGGGGTCAGATGGTCAATCAATGGCCGCAGCGCCTCCGCGAACCCCCATGAAGTACGAGGTGACTGCGCGAATGCGTCGCGCGGCACGGGCTGGAGTCGGGAGGCGGGGCTTGCCTTTGTGGACCGTCTGCCGCCAGGACGGCGGCAGCCGAGCCCCCATGGATGGGTTTACGGCGTGTCCACAAAGGCAAGCCCCGCCTCCCGGCCCCAGCCTGTACCACCACGCCAACGCGCAATCACCTCAGAACTTCGATCCCAGAATCCAGGTATCGGAACGCCCCCAAGCCTCCTCAAAGCGCTTGTCGATCTCCTCATCCACCTTGCCCTGCGCGGCCAGCGCCTGCTTGATGCCGTAAAGCGCCCAGCCATTGTGGGGGTGCTCACGCAGGTCTTCCTCGTACAGCGTAATGGCCTTGTCGTATTCGCCCACCTCAATGTAGGCCGCGCCCAGCCAGTGCTTGGCGGAGAACGGATAGGGCTCGGGCTCGTCATAGATGATCGCGTTGTAGGCGGCGGTGGCGTGCTCGAAGGCCTCGATGGCACTGGCCATGTCGCCGGTGCTCCAGGCAATCTCGCCATCCAGAATGCCCACCAGCACCTCCAGCAGATTGTTGCCGTCGTGGAAGCGGTAATTGTCAGTGGTATCCGCGGCCAGCTGATCCAGCTTCGCCAGATACTCGCGGGCGGTCATGGTGTCGCCCATCTTCAGGGCCGCGTAGCCCTGCGCAAAGTCCCAGGACCCGCCATCAAAGTCACTGTTCTCGGGACGCTTGCTGACCGCAGCAACTTCGTCGAAGCGGCCGAAGCGCACCAGAGTCAGGACGTGGTAAATGGAACTGTTCATCAACTTGTCGTAATCCTTGGCAGCCTGGATGGCGATCGCGCCCTGCCCGTCCATGCTGGCCGCGAACAGCAGCATCGCCAGATTGTGCATCGGGTAGATGGCGAAGCCTTCGCCCACTGCAGCCTTCTGGTCGGAGTGCCACGCCTGGATGTTGGCGCGGACAGAATCATTCCAGCGGCCGATCTCGTTCCAGGTGTGGCTGGGCATATGGTTGATGTGACTGGCGCCGGGGATTGCATTGCCGAGGAACTCGGAACAGGCTTCCGCGAGGCCGGGATTGGTGGTGGACTCCGTGGCATGCACGTAGAGGTGGCAGGCGCCAACGTGGGTGATGTCGCGATCCAGCACGCTGGTGAGCACATTGTGCAGGCGGATGACGTTCGGATCGTCCAGATCGCGGGTGCCACGGCGTGGCTCCAGCAGGAACAATGAGTCGGCATAAAGCGTGACAATGTCCAGGTCATCGGGGTATTTCTCGGCAACGACCGCCATGGCATCAGCGTAGGCGCGCTCCTGCTCCATGCGGCGCTCGGCCGAGAAATTGGCCACATAGCGCTGCGTCATGGCCATGATCAGGTCGGCCTCCTTCTCGGTCGCCTTGTCCAGACGACGCAGAGCTTCCCGCATCGCCGCATAGGCGCGGGGTGAGTCTTCCGCCGGCATCGGGCCGTTCAGATACGAACCCCAGGCCCAGGCTTCGCCCCAGTAACAGATGGCACAGTCAGGGTCCAGACGCTGGGCTTCCCGGAACGAACGCGCGGCATCGACCTTGGTGAAGGAGTACATCATCTGGAAGCCCTGATCGAAGAAAGCCTGGGCCTCGGCATTGCGGGTCGAGATGGGATAGGTGTGATCCCCCAGGGCCACGGTGTACAGCGGAATGGGAGTGTTGAACTCTTCCGGGTCAGGCACCGTCTCGTGGTCCTGGGCATACACGGCGGGAAGGCTGGCCAGGGTGGCCAGACACAACAGCATGGTCGCGGGAAAGCGCATGTTCGTCTCCTGTGGGCTTTTAATTTTGACTGGGACCAAGCCTAGAGAAGCGCAGCGGGAAAGTCCACTCGGAGCATTCTCCTCACAAAAAGCGAGTGCCAGGTAAAGGGACAGGAAGGCGGCACATTTCTGGACAGCGCGTCAGGCGGCGGGGAGGCCGGCGCTCCGGGCAGCGGCATGAAAGACCAGCGCCGAGCGCAACAAAATGACCTGAGGCATTTTGTGGAGAGAGGGCACTGCGGAGCAGCGCAGGTCAGCCGCAGCCCGGAGCGCCGGCCTCCCCGCCGCCTGACGCGCCGCACTGGCGCAGTGCATTTCGCAGACACTCGCTAACTGTCGATCCGATACCGCAACTTGATCGCCCAGGTGTCGATGATTTTCTCGTTCCAGGCTTCCGTGAACAGCGTGTGGGTATCGCCTTCGAAATCCCGGGGCAGATTGCTGCCGCGTGTGTACACCACGAACAGATCTGACAAAGGCGCAATCTCCCATCGATAGCGGGCCTGGAAACTCAGCCGGCTGATGATGAAGTCCTGGGTCGGCCCCGCCGGTGGCAGCAGTTGCTCCATGGTATCGAGCCGACCGGTGCGGATGCGGTAGAACTCATCCGCATTGGCGTCGATACCGGCCCACTGCATGGACACGCGGAACTGCTGCTTGGCACTGACGAAATACTCCATGGCCACCTTCGGTGCCCACTCCTTGGTCTCGTAGGAATTGATGCGGCCGCCGCCACGATTGACCAGCCAGCCTTCGCGGTCCACGCGGTCCACATCCATCTGCAGCGAGAAGCGGTCGGCCGGACGCCACACCACCCCCGCCGACGCCGTCAACCGGCGCACGCCCAGGTACTCCTGCTGCATGTTGAGCGCGCCGCGCAGACTCACGGCCCGGGCGCGGTCACTGGTCCAGCTCAGGCGCCCGTCCCAGCGTTCGGGAATCTTGAAGGTGCCATTGCCACGGCTCAGCTCGTCGTCCACGCGACGCGGGAAGTAGTTCATGCTCAGGCCGAGGCTGTGGTTGTTGTTGAACACCCAGTCCTGGTCGGTGTAGATGCCGGCGCGGATGCCTTCGCCCTTCGCGTTCCAGTAATAGCGCAGGATGCCACTGCGGGTGCGGCTGCGGAAATTCGGCAGATCGGATTCGGTGACCTTGTACTGATACTCCACACCGATGCTGTCATTGCGGCGCCAGAATCCGAAGTCGTCGATGTCCAGCGTCTCGTCAAGATACTCCGCCCCGAAGCGGTGCTGGCGGCCGCGGTCGGGCAGATAGCTCATGTCCAGGAACATTCCGTTGCCGGTCTCGCCGGCAACATCGCTGTGCAGCAACTGGCCATCGAACAGCCAGCGGGTGTCGGCCGAGAAGTAGTGCAAGTCCACTCCGTTAACCGAGGCGTCGGCAATATCGGACTGCAGCTGCGTGTTCATCCAGCCAATTGCGCGGCGGCCTCCGCCGGAGGTGTCCTCGTACAGCAGTCGCCCCACCAGAAACTCGCGGCCAGCAGCCTGGGCGACGATGGCGTTGCCGGTGCGATCCAGGCCGCGCACCTGGCTGTCATCTTCGGCGGCGAGGAAGGCGCCGTAACGCAGATTGCCCGACTGACCAGTCAGTTTCACCGCGCCCAGCAGGTCCGCAGGACGGCCGAGGTCGACGGCATCCACCGTGGCGCCGGCGGGCAGCACATAGTCAGGCGTCGCGCCGATGCGCCGCGTATTGAGCATGGTGGTGGGCTGGCCGCGGGCGCCGGTGCCACGCGGCCCGGCATTGCTGGGGCCGCCATCATCCCCGGCGCGGGGCGAGGTAATGAAGATTTCCTGCCCCTCCAGGAAAAAGGGGCGCTTCTCGGCATAGTAGGTTTCGAAGGCATCCAGGTTGACGATGACGTCGTCAGACTCCACCGACCCGAAGTCCGGGTTCAACGTGGCCGCCAGCTGCAGGTTGGACGAGGGCCGCCAGTAGATGTCGGTGCCGACCCGGGAATCCCGCTCGTTACTGGCGTTGTCGAAATTGCTGGCGACGAAGGGATACCAGGTCAGCTGCTGGCGCGGCGCAATGCCCCGCACAGTCACACGGCTGAATGCCGACAGAAAGCCCGGGGCCGTATCAGGCAGCGCGGGCATCGACCAGGTCTCATTGGTCTGGGCTATGCGCCGCTCGGTGTAGATGCCAAGCGTCCGCTCCTGCCCTGCCGCGGGCAGGCTCATCATGGACCAGGGCACATAGATTTCGGCTGTCCAGCCGTCGGCGCTCACGGCGGTGCGTGCGTTCCAAGGGCCATCCCACTGCAGATTGATCTGCCGCTCAGGCAGGATGGTGCCATCGTTCAGGGTGTCGCCCAGATTGATCTGCAACAGATAGCCATACAGACCACTGCCCGACGGGTCCAGCCCAAGCACGAAGGCATCCCGTTCCAGATCCTGATCGCGGGAACTCATGCGCGCGATCAGCGTCTCGGGCGCCTGCTCGTTGTGCACTGCCACATACAGGCCACGCTCGGTGTAGAGGAAGCGGGTCTGTGTCTGCAGCGAGGGCGTGGCCAGTGTATCGGGGCGGATGACGCGCATGCCATCGAAGGGCGCCACCTGTTGCCAGATGGCCTCGTCGGGAACGCCGTCCAGGGTGATGTCGGCGACAGTCTGCTCGAAGTACGGCAAGGCAGGCGGAGGGATTTCTGCGTCCTGACCAAGCGAGGCCGAAGAGGCGGCGAACAGCGCAAATGCGCTCAATGCAAGGCGGGAAAACCGCCCACTCAGGGATTTATTGTTATTCACGTTGCGTTACCGGGACTTCAAAAAGCCGGGATACTAGCACAGGCCATGTTCGGTCTGCCCGCGAGATTGCAGGTCAGGGGTTTGGTGTCTGCACCGCCGGCGCCTTGCAACCAGCCAGTTGGCCAAGAGCCAACCAGCCTCACGGGGCGTACATGATCGATTCCATGCCGCCCAGGGCTGCGTCCTCGCTGAAGTTGTAAGCCGCATCTACTGTTGTGAAGGCACGCAGTGTGTCCACAGTACGGTAGTTGCTGAACGGCCACGCAAGCGCGATCTGCCGAACCAAGGTGTTGAAGAGCAATCAGTCGGGAGCAGGCCTCACAGAATAGAGAGGCAGATGTATTTCATTTCAAGATAATCGTTGATGCCGTATCTGGAGCCTTCGCGGCCGAGCCCGGATGCCTTGATGCCTCCAAAAGGTGCCACTTCTGTGGAAATAGATCCGGTATTCACGCCGACCATGCCACATTCCAGCGCTTCGCTGATTCTGAATACGCGCCCGATGTCACGTGTGTACAGATAGGAGGCGAGGCCAAAGGCAGTGTTGTTGGCAAGGGTCAGGACTTCCTCTTCTGTATCGAATCGCAGCAGAGCCGCGATGGGTCCGAACGTCTCTTCCTGTGTCAGTTGCGTGTCGTGAGCAACCTCCAGCAGCACCGTCGGCTGATAGAAATTCCCGCCCAGCCTGTGGGACATGCCCCCTGTGGCAACAGTGGCACCACGGGCCAGGGCGTCAGCAACGTGTTCCTGTACTTTGTTCACCGCCGCCGCATTGATCAGGGGCCCTGTAGTCACTCCTTCGTGCAGTCCGTTGCCCGGCACCAGCGCTTCGATCGCAGAAGTCAGCTTGCGCGCAAACGCGTCATACACCGAGTTGTGTATGTAGAAGCGATTGGCACAGACGCAGGTTTGACCATTGTTGCGAAACTTGGCCACCAGGGCGCCCTGCACGGCAGCGTCCAGATCGGCGTCGTCGAAGACGATGAAGGGCGCGTTGCCACCCAGCTCCAGAGAAACCTTCTTGATGTCCCGCGCGCATTGCGCCAGTAGTTTCCGCCCGACTTCCGTCGAACCGGTAAACGACAGTTTGCGCACGGTGGGATTGCTGCACAGTGCGCTGCCTATGGCGGCTGCATCGCCGGTCACAATGTTGAGCACACCGGCCGGGATGCCGGCACGCTGCGCCAGGGCCACCAGTGCCAGTGCCGAGAACGGGGTCTGCGAGGCCGGCTTGGCCACCATGGTGCAACCGGCGGCCAATGCGGCTCCGGCCTTGCGGGTGAGCATGGCGGCGGGGAAGTTCCAGGGCGTGATGGCGGCGGTAACGCCAACTGGCTGCCGGATCACAAGGATGCGTTTGTCGGTCTGATGCCCCGGAATCGTATCCCCGTAGACGCGCTTGCCTTCTTCCGCGAACCACTCGATGAAGGAGGCGGCATAGGCAATCTCGTTGCGGGCTTCGGCGAGGGGCTTGCCCTGCTCCAGTGTCATCAGCCGCGCCAGGTCTTCCTGGTGGGCCATGATCAGGTTGAACCAGTCACGCAGCAGGCGTGCCCGCGAACCGGCAGTCAGCCCACGCCAGGCAGGCAAGGCCCGCCCGGCGGCGGCGACGGCGCGATCAGTCTCGACAGCTCCCATGCGGGGCACGTGGCCCAGCAGGGAAGCATCTGCGGGATTGTGAATGGCGATGGTGGCGCCGGAGTCGGCAGACACCCACGCCCCGTCGATGCAGCCGAGTTCGCGAAACAATTCTGGATCGCGCAGCTGCGGTGTCGCCGGGACGAGGGGACTCACTGTTCCTGACTGCGATCGACGAAGCCATCGCGATTGGGCATCTGCACCTGGGGAAGGCTGCTGGCGTCCAGCACGAAGTCGCGTTCGACAATACCGCTCAGATGCAGCACATAGGCCACGACCTGATAGACCTCGGTGTTGCTGAGGGACTTGGGCGCCGTGGGGGGCATGGCGCGACGGATGTAGTCATACAGGGTGGACGCATGGGGCCAGTAGCTGCCCGCTGTCATCAGGATGGGCGTGCCCGTCAATGCGCCGCCAGCCAGAGCCGGAACGCCCTGCGTGCCTTCCCCCAGCGCGCCGTGACAGGCTGCGCATTGCTGGTCGTACACCGCCTGCCCCTGGGCGGCAGTGCCCGAACCCGCTGGCAGCCCTTTGCCATCGGGCATCACGATGAGGTCAATCTCCGACAGTTGTGCCTCTGTGACAGGTGTGCCGAGGCGCACTGGAGCGTCAGCGGCGAGCACGAGGGAAGACACTGACAACACCGCACCGATGGTGCCGGCAAGCACTAATGATTTCAGATCAGGCGTAGACATTTTTCACCTCGCCCTGGGCAGACACTGCCCAGCTCTGAATGCCATTGAAGTGGTAGCGATTGGCAGGGCTGTAGGTGTTCAGGAACACGTCGCGGGTGGGCTGCACATTGCCCGCAGAGTCGGTGGCCCGGCTTTGCAGCACGGCGGGCCCACCCTCCCAGAGCCAGGGCAGGCGGAAGCGTGCCAGCGCCAGTTCCAGCTGATTCGGTTCGAGATGGGCATCCGCCCAGCTGCGCCCGCCATCGGCAGAGACTTCCACGCGCCGAATCGCGCCGCGGCCCGACCAGGCCAGCCCGGTAATCTCGTGAATGCCCTGCCGCCGCAGCGTCATCTGCCCGGAAGGCGAGGTGATGACAGACTTGGTGCCCATCGGGAACGTGAACTGCAGTGCCTTGCCGTCAGGGAGCAGCTCGGTGTAACGCGAGGTCTCGTCCTTGAAATTGGCCGCCATGTCGGTGAGCTTGATCTGGGTCAGCCACTTGACGCTGACATTGCCTTCCCAGCCTGGCACGAACAGGCGCATGGGGTAGCCCTGCTCCGGCCTGATCGGTTCACCATTCTGGTACAGGGCGATGAAGACATCGCGCAGGGCCTTGTTCAGAGGGATCGAGCGACCGAGGCTGGCTCCATCGGCTCCCGTCGAGCTGACCCAGCTGGCCTCTGGCAGCACACCGGCTTCGTCCAGCAGAGTGGACAATCGAACGCCTGTCCACTCGGCACAGGACAGCAGACCATGCAGCCCGCCGGCACTGGTGTCTGCCGCCGTGGGTCCGGCTGCTCCGCCACTGTTGCCGGAGCACTCCAGGAACAGGATGCGGCTTTCCATGGGATAGGCGAGCAGATCTTCGTAGCTGAACATCAGCGGCTGGCGCACCAGCCCGTTGATGACAAGGCGATGTTGCGCAGGATCGATGTCGGGGACACCCGCATGGTGGCGTTCGAAATGCAGCGAGTTCGGCGTGATGATGCCCTGCAGCAGGTGCAGCGGCGTGCGCGAGGCACCTCCACCAGGCAGCGTCGCGTTGGGCGGCGGCGCCAGGCGCTTGATGCCTGCAGCGAATGTCGACGGATTGCCGTACTCCGACGGCCCGCGGCCAGGACTGCGGGACCAGGCGGGCATACTCAGCGCGGGAGCTTCCGCACCCAGCACATTGCCGGCCACGGCCGCACCAGCGCCGGCGAGACTGAGACCCAGCAGGTGACGTCTGCTCAGCAGACCATTGCCTGCCACCTTGTCGAGCGATGTTTCATGCTTGTTGTTCTTGTTGTCATTCATGGCTCACGCTACCGGAATTTGTCTTGAAGGAAGGTTTGCTGCTACTGTTCAAACACTTTCTGAACTGCGCCAAAGCCTAAATGAAGCCATTGTCAAAAGCCATAGCGAGCGCCGCCCTCGGGCTGTTCACACAGGGAGTTCTCGCCCAGGATGAGGCAGTGTTCAATGCCATAGACATGTTGCACTGGGAAGATCGCATCTTCTCAACCACCACGGAATATCGCGGCGTTCTGCTGGACGGCAAACGGGTGGTGCGCGCACGGGCAGACGACAGTGCCAGCGCCCTGTACCAGCGCCGCAACATTGATCTGAACAGAACGCCTTACCTGCAATGGCGCTGGCGCATCGACCGCACACTGGGCACCGACATCAACGAGCGCAGCCATGATGGCGACGATTTTCCGGCACGGGTCTATGTGGTGCGCAATGGCGGCCTGACCTTCTGGCGCGCCAGGGTCCTCAACTATGTATGGTCCAATTCGCAACCGGTGGGCACGCGGTGGACGAGCCCGCTGGCAGGCATCGACACGCAGATGATCGCTGTGGACTCCGGCGACGACCTGGCCGGGCAATGGCAATGGCATTCACGGGACATTCGTGCCGACTGGTTTGCTGCCTTCGGTGAAGAACTCGACCGCATCGACGCTGTCGCCATCATGACCGACACCGACAATACAGGCGCTGCGTTGCAGGCCTGGTATGCAGATATTCTGTTCAGCGCGCAGCCAAAGGCTGCCGCTGGTCTGGCCGACAGTCCGGGCACACCCAGCAAGGATTGAACCCGCAGCACCACTCAGGAGTACTCTCGTGGCTACCATTACTTTTCACGGCGCAGCACAGGAAGTTACAGGCTCGTGCCATCTGCTCGACTCTCCCGCCCTCGGCCGCGTGCTGCTGGACTGCGGCGTGCGTCAGGGCGGCGATGCCCTGGGGCGCATTCAGGACGAAGGCAGAGGTGGCTCCGCTTATCTGGACAACCAAACCCGATTCATAAGTGAATCACGTCCATCGGTTTATGCCGCCATGGGTAATGGCAGCGAATCAAAATATACCTGGTCTGGCGTTAACCGATCCAGCTTCGAATGCGGTCTGCGTCGAT
>CAMCRC010000078.1 GCA_945877175.1 Klebsiella pneumoniae
TCCAGCGTTTCGCGGGTTTCCACACCTTCCACGCAGATACTCATATTCAAGGACTTCGCGATGTTTGCCATGGCGATGAGAATGGACTGCGAAGCGACATCATTGTGCAGATTGGTGACGAACTGTCTGTCCACTTTCAGTTCATCAAATCTGAGAGTCCGCAACCTTGACAGTCCTGAGTGGCCGGTGCCGAAGTCATCGATAGACAGTCGTATGCCGCGAATCATCATCCTGGCGATGGATTCCTGCACGTGGTGAAGTCCCTCCAGGCTGCCGTATTCGGTGATCTCAATGACCAATTTCTGGGGATCAAACAGGCGTCGGGCGAGCAGGGAAAATACCTTGTCAGGGAAAAGAGGATCGCGAAACGCATTCATGGGCACATTGATGGACACTGAGCCTTGGTAGCGCAGTTCATTCTGAATCGTCTGCACACCATGAAGCGCAAGCTCGAGAATGTTCAAGGTGAACTCGACGCCCATCTCGACGGATTCCATAACCTCCAGGAAGAAATTGGGCGTCAATGTGCCGTGTTTCGGGTGATCCCAACGTGACAGAGCCTCAAGCCCGCAAACGCGGCCTGTTCGCAAGTCGATCTGAGGTTGAAAGAAGGCAACGAACTCCTTGTTTTCGATCCCGCCACGAACATCTTCAATGGTAATCATGTCATCGATGATCGCCGGGGCGATCCTGGTGGGCATGGTGCAATGGGAGAGGACTGGACTTTTGATCATATCGCCTGTCAGCAAGAGCTGCAGCGCCTGAACATTCAGTGGCTTCCTGAACTGACCGAGCACGAAAAGTCCGTGATTTATGGCGGTTTCTACGGCCATGTCAACCACTTTGCCAGTGGCGCCACTGACGATGACAATGGCTGCGTTCGGGCACAGGCTCGCAAATTTTCGAATTTCAACAATGCCGTCTCTGTTTCCCCGCAAATACAGGTCGAGGATGATGAAATCCGCTGTCTCAAGCCACTCGGAAGGCACTTTCCTGCTGTCATCGACACATTGCAGTTCGAAAAGTGCGCTCAACGCTTGTTTGTAGAGCAAGGCGTAAACTGCGTCATCTTCAATGACGAGGACTTTTTTCTTGGCCACGGTCTTCCCCTACTTTTTGTAAGACTTTTTTAAAACCGCTCATCTTGGTCCTTGACTGTCAGGAATTAAAATCCCATAAATATGCTACATGCACTACTCAGTAGAGCAGGAGGCCAAGTCAGCGGGGCGTGCGCCGGGAGAGGACATCTGCCCTCCCCTGGGCACCGCGCATCACGTTCAGCCCCGGGCGACCATGGAGCCGCCGAAGGCCAATGCACTCAGGCGCGGGTGTAGGTGTTGAACCAGCTGACCATGCGGGACCAGGCCAGCTCGGCGGCTGCCTGGTTGTAGCGTTCGGGCGTGGCATCGTTGAAGAAGCCGTGCACTGCCGCCGGATGGATGTCGGCCTCGTAGGTGACTCCCGCCGCCTGCAGCGCCGCCTCGTAGGCAGGCCAGGCTTCCACCAGACGGGTGTCCAGCTCGCCGTGCTGCACCAGGATGGCCGCCTTGATGCTGGGCACATCGGCCACCGGAGCGGCGGCGCCGTAGAACGGCACTGCAGCTGCCAGGTCTGCCCCGAGCCGCACAGCCAGCTGGTTCGACACCCCGCCGCCGTAACAGAAGCCCGTTGCCCCGATCTTGCCATTGCAGTCCTCACGCCCTTTCAGCCACAGCGCAGCTGCCACGATGTCCTCGAAGCGCTTGTCGGCGTCCAGGCCACTGAAGAGCTGACCGCCCTGATAATCATCGCCGGGATAGCCCCCCACCGACGTCAGCACGTCCGGCGCAAAGGCCATGAAATTGGCCAGCGCCAGGCGGCGCGCCACGTCTTCGGTGTGGGGATTGAGGCCGCGGTTCTCATGAACCACGATGATGCCAGGCAATTTGCTGGGGGTTTCAGAACGGCTGTCGGCACTGTAAGGCCGCACAAGGTAACCGCGGATAAAGCCATGCCCCTGGGGCGACGGCAGGGTGACGTAACTGGCCGTGATGCGCTCGTCGTCGCGGGAGATCTGCTGCCCCATCGCGTAATCGGGCATCAGGGCCTCCACCAGTGCACCCGCAGTGAACCCGGCGACGACAAACTGCTTCGCCCGGCTCAGGAAGGTGCGGCGGCTGATCTCGCCGTGCACGTACTGGTTGTAGAGTTCGATGGCCTCGGCGGGCACGGTGCGTCGTACTTTCGCTGAGCTTTCTTGTTTTTCTGACATGGTGTCACCCCATTGGTGGTTGGTTTGATGGCGCAAGTCTGGAGAATGCTGGTTCAGAAGTTTTCTTGAACAGTCTGTCAGGACTTGGCGTTGACCGCCAGCGGTGGTCCGGGTGTTGAGACCATTTTTCGAGGGGCACGGGTTGTTGCACGCTGTGCGGCGCGGGGAAGTGAACATCCCCCAGTTTGAGGCGCGTGTTCAGGACGGTGTGCTACGACAGGCACACTGTCCTGTTTTCCATTCCGCTTACTTCTCTTCGATCTTGCTCATCTGCTTGCCACAGCAGATTTCCTGATGAGGCATGGTGCCGGGGCATGGGCAGCCCTTCACATAGATGATTTCGGCTTTGCAGGAATCACAACGATAGCGATCACCGGTTTGTCTGGACATGGTCTTTCTCCTCAGCGCAGTGTGATGGCTGTGCCTCGCACATCTACTTCAGCGCCCACACCAAAGGCAACCGGATAGTCGATGCGGATGGTCTGTTGACCGCCCGTATCCATGTCCACGGTGACGTCGGTGAAACTCGTCGCATTCACAGCGCCCGTGCCAGTGGTCTGACCTGCCTCAGTGACGGGGGTTATGGAGCGAACGGTAGCGCATGTTGTGCAGATCTCCAGCGCAGGCATGGGCTGTCCGGCACTGGCGGTGGATGGCCCGGGTCCGGTTGTCGTGCCATCCTTCGGGGTGCAGGCACTGAGGACGGACAGGGCCAGCAGGCTGGTGACATACCAAGGGAATGAACGCATCGACTTGAATCTCCGAAAAAGCAAAAGTGGGAAAGCAATCTCACTATGCCGTGCACGCACGCGCACGGTAGGCGATGTGGAAGAATTCACACTGGAAAATGTCGTGATCGACAACTACTACTTCGGGGTGTCGAGTCTGTCTGAGACAGGCGTGCAGAGCCCGGTGGTCTTTCCGGGACCCGCTGGCGCCTTCTAGGAATCACAGAGAGATTCGCTCACTCTCCAGGGCTCGTCGGCAAAAACGCCGGCGGGCCTTGCGTGCTCAGCCGCGCTTCACACCAAAGAGCACCATGTCGATCAGTGTGGTGAGGAAATGTTCGGTCACAGGGCTTTGTTCAATGAGGATGCGGTGCATGATGGCGCCTGCCAGGGTCGTGAGCACCAGCGTGACATCCGTGTCCTGCGCCAGCTCGCCCCGGGCGATTGCCCGTTCAAAGACAAGCGCGGGGCCGTTGATGCCTTGCTGATGCAGCATCGCGGCGGCAAGTCCTTTGACCTCCGGATTGGCCCCTTCCGCCAGCAAGGTCCGCAGCACGGCCAGCCCTGAGGGAGACTCCACAAACCCCACCGCAGTGCGCGCCAGCGCGAGCAAGTCTGCGCGCAGGTCGCCGCTGTCCAGTGCTTCTGCGGTATGCCCCATCGAGGCAGCGAGCGCTTCACGCACAAGATCCGCCTTGGTGGGCCAGCGGCGGTACACGCTGGTCTTGTTCAGCCCCGCAAGCGCGGCAACCTCGGGCACGCTGAGTCGCTCAAACCCATGGGTTGCCAGCTGCTCCAGCGCCACTTCCAGCACCCTGCGCACGACTGGCTCGCCACGTTGCTTCGTGTTTCGTGGTGTTGTCATGCCCGGAGAATAGAGCATCTCACTGGAAACGACAACTCATCGCAACAGTGAGTTGCAATAATAGCCATCCTCCCTATAATGCAACGAATAGTTGCTTTAAGGAGAGGATCATGTTGGAACAAGCACACCCGCTGGCAATGTTCTTCCAGGCGTTTGTTACTCAGACCATCGGCTATTTTTTTGTTGTCGGCCTCTTCTTTCTTGTGGTCTGGCGCTGGGGCGAGGAACGCTTTCGGGGCTCGCGAATTCAGGCGAAGAAACGCGTCGATCAGAAACAGCTGATTTTCGAAGTGAAGAACACACTGGGGACACTGGCCATCGGGACCGTGAGCGCGGTGATCATCTCGCTATGCTACGCGGCGGGGCTGACAAAGCTCTCTACCGACGCTTCGGCATTCACCTGGTGGGGCATCATCGCCAGCATCATCGGGTTCCTGTTGTTGAACGATCTGTGGTTCTATGCATGGCACAGATTGCTGCATCGGCCGTGGCTGTATCGACGCGTGCATGCTGTGCACCACAAGAGCGTGGATGTGAACCCCTTCTCCGTCTATTCGTTTCATCCCTTCGAGGCTTTCATCCTCGGGTCCGCCATATTCCCTGTGTTGTTTCTGGTGCCGATCTACCTGCCCGCCCTGGGGGTTCTGCAGGTCGTGGGCCTGATGAACAACATCATGTCGCACCTGGGCTATGAATTCCTGCCGCGCTGGTACGCCCGCATTCCGCCGTTTCGATGGATGAACACGGCGACTTTCCACAACCTGCACCACACAAGGCTCAATGGCAACTATGGCCTCTTTTTCCGCTTCTGGGATCGCGCGCTGGGTACAGAAGTACCAGAGTATGAAGAGACCTTCCTGAAGCGTGGTGCCGCGCTTCAAGCCTCGAATTCCAACTGAATCATCTACCTTACAACGGAGACCCCATGGATCTGCTTCAACAATTGCAATGGCGATATGCCGTAAAACTGTTCGATGGAAACCGTCGCACCAGCGACGAAGACATTGAGACCCTCGTGGCGGCCACTCATCTGTCCCCATCGGCTGCAGGTCTGCAGCCCTACAAGCTGGTGCATGTCCAGAATCGGGAGTTGCTGGCAAAGCTGGCCGATCATTCCATGATGAACAAGGACAAGATCAACAGTGCCGATGGCTTGTTCGTCCTGGCGATCTATCGCCAGCTGAGCCTCGACACCTTTACCGGCCATATCAATCAGATGATGGCCATGGGACTGATCCCGCCAGTGCCGGAGGCAGAGCTCGCGATACGCCATCAGCGCTTCATGGCGAGACTGCCAACGGATCAGGACTTCCAGACGTGGGCACACAAACAGGCCTACCTGGCACTCGGGACCCTGCTGACGGGATGTGCCATGCTGGGCATTGATGCATGCCCGATGGAAGGATTCGAAATCGCCAGTTATGACGAGCAACTGGGCCTCGCGGAACACTCCCTCACCAGTTCCGTCATTCTTGCCTATGGAACAAGAAGCCCTGCAGATCCAGGCCAGTTCAAGACGAAATACCGCCGTCCTCTGGAACAGTTTGCAGTGCGTTTTGCCTGAGGCTTGCTGAAGACAGCAAGCCTTAGGGCTGCCTATTGCGGATTCAGACAGGCCACTTCGCCGTTCTTCATCACCGTGTGAATGTCGCGCACGTTGCCGATGTCGTCGAAGGGATTCGCATTGAGAACCACCAGGTCTGCCATGTAGCCGGGGGCGATGCGACCCAGCTGCGAGCCGGCACCCAGGGCTTCTGCCGCGTCGCTCTGGGAAGAGCGCAGCGCCTGAGCCACTGTCAGCCCGGCCCCCACATAGATCTCCAGTTCGCGGTGCAGTGAGTCGGCGTGACCCACGAAGGGCGAGTCCGTGCCTGCCACGATGCGGCCGCCACCATCCACGATGCGCTTCAGAATGTCCTGCTGGATCGCCAGATCACTGCCACGCTCGGACAATGCCATGGTGGGCGTGACGATGACGCGGGACTTGGTGATCAGTGCGATCACGTCCTGATAGGAACGATCGAGGCGTGAGGCCTTCATGGAGAAACCACGACGGCTGGTGGCCGACAGGTGTTCCATCTGGTCGGCGCCATTGGCCACCGCCGGGTACAGTTCATGGGACGACACGGGGATGCCGGCCTCATGGGCCAGTTCAATCGCGCGCTTCTGCACGGCGTAATCCTGCCGGACATAGCTCTTGTACATGTTCAGCTGGAGCTCTGTGGACAAGCGCGAGGAGTCTTCGATACGCACCAGATCTTCCACTGTCTCCGACACGCCGTAGGACACCCGGGTACCCTCGTTCAACGGACCCGCTGTAAAGACACGTGGCCCCGGACGACGGCCGGAGGCCTCGGACTCACGGCGCTCCACCGCATGGTAGGGGTCATCGCCAGTTTCACGCAGCGACGTGATGGCATGACACAGATACATATTGCCCAGCATGATGCCCTGCGTGATGGACTGGTGCGTATGGTTCTCGATCAGGCCGGGCATGACGAACTGCTCGGAGGCATCGATCAGGGTGCCTGTGGGCTGACTGAGGCCTGCCTGACGCACATCCGTGATCACGCCGTTCTGTACCACGATGTCGACGCTGGGTACCCACATGTCGGAGAAGCCGTCATACATGCGTCCTGCACGGATGGTGAACGCCGCTTCCGGCAGTGCCTGCGTCCACTGGGGCTTGATGTCCAGCTGTGTGGTCTCGCCCGAGGCCTTGTCATACAGATGCATGTCCTGCCCGTCGATGAAGATCAGCTTGCTGCCATCGGCAGACCAGCTCGGGTTCTCCCCTGCTGCTGCGATTAGCGTGGAATCCCCCAACTCACCTTCGGAACTCATCGGCGCCGACCACAGGGCGCCATCAATGCGATAGACGATCTCGCCGGTGCTGGACCACGCAGGCCGGTTGTGCTGACGACGCCCGAGTGACTTGCCTTCCACCGGGGAAATCATCAGCTTTTCGCCCTGCCCGTCCGCAGGCAGCACATACAACACATTCTTGCCTTCGCGGAAGCGGCTGTTCATGGGCTCGCGGTAATACACCACCACCTTGCTGCCATCGGGCGACCAGCTGGGCACGCTCGGCCCGAAGATGGTGTCCGCGACGATGATGTCGGCGCCCGTCGCCAGGTCCAGCACGTTGACAGTGGCCGAGATGAAGACGCTGTTGCCGCTGTCGGCCAGATACGCCAGCTTCGTGCCATCGGGTGACCACACCGGCGAATTTGCGGGCTTGGGCACATCAGTGATGCGGCGCTGTTCGCCGCTGGCGATGTCCAGCAGCCAGATGTCGGCCTTGCCCTCACGGTCGGACACGAAGGCGATCTGCGTGCCATCGGGTGACCAGCTCGGCGACATGTCGATGTAGACGTCGTCAGTGATATTGCGTGCCGGTGTGCCAGCCTCCAGGTCGGCCATCCACAGGTCACCCAGTGCGGTAAACGCAGCCTGGCTGCCATCGGGCGAGAGCACCGGGTCAACGATGCCAAGGGCGTCGCGCGGCGTCTGATCGGTGAAGTCATAGGTGCGGCGTTCGTAGGGCGTGCGATCCAGCGTCACTGTGGCAGAGAAAGCCACGGAAGGCCCTGCCACACCGGTGGGCGACACGGTTTTCACGCCGCCGTCAGCCGTATAGTAAAGGGTGCCATCCGGCGCTTGCGATGGCCGGAAGGGGAACACGTCACCACCATCCACCAGGCGGGTCATGCCACGGCCATCAGCGCGGACACTGGCCAGATAGCTGGTGTCATCGCCGATGCCCACCAGATACAGGTCCATGCCATCGGCAGACCACAGCGGCGCGCCGAGCAGCGGTGCGCGGTACACTTCCCGCGCCTGAGTGCCGGGCGTCAGCGAGCGCACCAGCAGAATGTTCTCGGGTCCGTCGATGACATAGGCCAGCAGAGTGCCATCGGGCGAGAGTGCCGGGTAAACCGCATTGCCATTGCCGGAGAAGTACGCAGTGTCAGGCATCACATAGCCGGTCTCCTCGGCCGTGGTGAGTTTGGTGCGCACGCCGCTGTCCAGGTTGGTGGACCAGAGGGAGTAGCCGCCATTCTCGTCGCTGGCGTAGTAAAGCGTGCTGCCATTGTTGCTGTAGGACGGATAGCGGGAATCGCCGCCGCCATCGGGCAGCCGTTCCAGATCGCTGCCATCGGGTGCCACTGTCCACACGGAGAAGGCATCCGCCACGAAACCATAGAAGGCGATACTTTCGCCATCGGGATTCCACACCGGCTCCTGTGCATCCATCTCCGCAGGCGTAATCTGCGTTGCCGTGCCACCCGTGGCTGGCACCGACCACAGCGTGCCCTGGATCGCCAGAATCAAGGTCTCGCCATCCGGCGACAGGGCCGCCGCCATATTGGTGCCTTCGGTCATTTCAACGTCGATCAGCACACGTTCCTGGGCAGTGGCCGAGGCCATGCTGAGCAGCACGGCAAGTGTCAACTGCAATGCGCGGCGCAAGGCGGAAAGAGACGGTATTCCTGCAATCATGGGTGTTCTCCTGAATTCGAATGGAACGGTCTGAATGTGCTACATACCCCGGGGACAAGCAAGGGGCACCAGGAACAGGCAAGCGCCCCGGGGTGAGTCCCCGGGGCGCAGGCGCTGCAAGGTCGATCAGAACGAGTGGCGAACGCTCGCGTAGGAATAACGGCCCTGGGGCTGGTGCAGGTTGCCCAGGTAACCACCCGAGGCCAGTGGTGGCTGCTCGTCGGTTAGATTGCGTGCCCCGATACGCACGCTGGACTCACCGCCAAGGAAACCTGACAGGCTGTACTGTGCATACAGGTTGTAGGTCTGCAGAGAATCCACCTCCCAGGGATTGCGCGCGGCGTCCAGCACCGTGGGCTGTATCACGTCATCCGTGTACTGGGTCATGAATCCCACCTGCATCGGGCCGCGGCTCCAGGTGGCCGAGAGCGTCCACTTGATCTCAGGGTTGCCGGCCTGCGCAATCAGGTCGGAGAAGCCCGTCAGCGGCACTCCTGCGTTGATCACGCCGGAAGTCTTGGCATCCAGCCACTTGTTGAGCAGGTTGACGACTTCCCCCTTGCCGGCGCCTTCCACGCCTGACACCAGAATGATCACCGGTACGTTGGCCTCCCGGATGGCCCGCTGTATCTCCAGAAGCTTGGTCTGCAGCACGGGCTCGGCTTCGCTGAAGGCTTTCTTGCTGATGTGGCGGCCGAGTTCTGCGGTCTCGAACATGGTGAGGTCTCTTGTCGGAATCAAGATCGGGGTGCTTGGCGCGTTGTGCCTCGGAGGATCATACTCTGTGCCCGGGCGCACGTGCAGTGCGCTGGATCAAGTCAACCTCGCGCTCCGCGGAGACGTCCATGACATTGCGATTTTCTGCGGCCTTGCTGAGCCTGCTGACCTTGCTGGCGGGCGGCCTGCTCCCGGGCCCCGCCCAGGGACAGGTAGCGCAACAGGAAGGGCTGGTGACCCTGAATCGCCTGGAGGAGTCTCTTGCCGGCGGCCAGCCTTACACTGCCATGGATTCTGAAACGCTGGCGGGATTCTATTTCCGTGCCGGCAATTACGTGCTGGCAGAGCCTCTGAACAAACGCCTGCTGGATGCTGACCCCAAACGTTTCGGTCAGCAGCCGGACGAGCCGACCGCCGTGGTGAACCTCCAGCATCTGGCGCTTCTGTATCAGGAACAGGGCCGTCTGGACGATGCGTTGCCCATGTTGACTCGTGCTCTCAATCTGGAGGAGCGCGCGGCCGGCGACGAGCACCCCGACGTGGCCACCGCCCTGAGCCTGCTGGCCGGGCTGCAGGTGCGCCGGGGGCAGTATGCCGATGCCGAAGATCATTACCGCCGGGCTCTGAACATCGACGAAACCGCGCTGGGGACGCGCCATCCCGCAGTCGCGGCGTCGGCAAGCAATCTGGGCGCCACACTGGCCATGCTGCGCCGCTACGAGGAAGCCGAGCCGCTGCTGCGCCAGGCCCTTGCCCTGTATGCACAAATGCTGGGGGAAGACGACCCGGATACCCGCATTGCAGCACGCAACCTGGGGGTGCTGCTGACCCGGCAGGGCCGGGGCAACGAGGCGGAGGGCCTGTTCACCGGCCTGCTGGAGAGTTACAGCGCCAGTCGGATAGGACTTGAGCCCCTGCTGGCAAGGGATCTGCACCGGCTTGCCGATCAGTACGTGGCGCAAGGGGAACTGCAGTCGGCCGAACCGCTGTACAAGCGGGCCCTGCAGATCAATCAGCGCGCGCTGGGCGAGGGGCATGTCCGCAATGCCCGGACCCTGCTGCAACTGGGTGATCTCTATCGCCATCTGGCGCTGTACGCCCTGGCCGCCCCGCAGTACCGCGAGGCCTTGAGACTGTTGTCCGCCCTGCCGGACACCGACACTGCGATGCTCGAGGATGTCCGTGCGCGGTTGGCAGACCTGCCCTCGCCGGGCGATGATACGCCCTGAGTGGGAGCGGGCCCTGCTTGTGGGAGCGGGTTTGCTGTGGGAGCGGG
>CAMCRC010000079.1 GCA_945877175.1 Klebsiella pneumoniae
GTACGTCCAGAACCGGGTCCTGCAACTCCCCTTCCACCAGCCCGATGTCCAGTTCGAAGTTGCGGACGCGGCTGGCGATGCCGGCAGTATTTTCCACGGTCAGGCTGACGCGGGCACCGGGATTCGTCCCCATGAAGTCGGCCATGATCGCCACGGCCAGATAATTGCCGATCGTCAGTGTCGCACCCACTTTCAGCTCGCCGATCTCTGAGTGCAGCGACAGACTGCGTTCGAACTCCCGTGCCTGGGCCATGAGCGCCTCGGCACGGGGGCGCAGGGATTTGCCCAGGGCATTGAGTTGGAGACGCTTGCCGGCGCGGTCGAACAACTGCACGTCGAAGCGCTGCTCCAGATCCTGCAGCGCTGAGCTGGCTGCGGACTGGGACATGGCAAGACTCTGGGCAGCCTGCGTCACATTTTCGAAATGCGCGGTGGCAAGGAAGACGTCGATCTGGCGAAGGGTGTAATGCATGCAGGTCTCCTGCCGGGCGCAATGACTCCGGCGGCTTGAATTTGCGGAATCGCCGCTGTATCGTCCCGCTCCGTTCACGTCCCCGGGGTAATGGTGCGGCGCTTCGAACAGGTTATATCAGAAAAACCGATCAACGATATGGAGATTATCTGTTTTACAGGTAGTTAACCGGTTGTCTACAATGCGTCGCATTCCAGCTGGCCCGGGCCAGGCGTGGAACCTCACTTACTGATCATTGGCAGGAATACAGAATGGCCGCAGTCTCCAAGCAAAGTGTCACCAGTGTGCATCACTGGAATGAGTCCCTGTTCAGCTTCACGACGACCCGCGACAAATCCCTGCGTTTCGAAAATGGCCATTTCGTGATGGTCGGCATGGAAGTGGAAGGGCGCCCCCTGATGCGTGCCTACAGCATCGCCAGCGCCAATTACGAGGAAGAACTGGAGTTTTTCAGCATCAAGGTGCCGGACGGACCGCTGACCTCGCGCCTGCAGAACATCCGCATCGGCGATGAGTTGCTGATCAGCAGCAAGCCCACTGGCACGCTGGTGGCAGATCACCTGCTGCCCGGACGCAATCTTTATCTGCTGGGTACAGGCACCGGACTGGCGCCTTTCATGAGCATCATCCGTGACCCGGACGTCTACGAGCGCTTCGAGAAAGTCATTCTGGTCCACGGCGTACGCCGCGTGATCGATCTGGCCTACCGCGAGTACATCAGCAACGAACTGCCCGACAACGAATTCTTCGGCGAACAGGTACGCGAGCAGCTGATTTACTACCCTACAGTGACCCGCGAAGAGTTTGTGAACACCGGCCGGGTGACCGACCTGATGCTCAATGGCAAGCTGTTCTCCGACATCGGCCTGCCTGCTCCCACCAAGGCGGATGATCGTTTCATGCTGTGCGGCAGCTCCGCCATGCTCAAGGACATCAGTCGTATCCTGGACGTCTGGGGCTTTGGCGAGTCCCGTCAGGGCATCAAGGCCGAGTACGTCATCGAACGCGCCTTCGTGGATTGATCCGGTCGGCCAATCCTGCGCCCAAAAGAAAAGGGCCTCTGTCTGCACAGAGGCCCTTTTTGTTTTCGCTCTCGCTGAAGTGAAGCGCTGATTACAGCCCTGTCACCGCCGGGTGGAAGAAACCGACCAGGCAGCCTTTGGAGTCGGGGATGTCATCCATGTTCACGACACCGCCGGCCAGAATGGTCTCCAGCGCGTCAGTCAGGTAGTGATTGTCCACTTCCACACGCTGCGTCTCGTAGCCCAGCGCGTCGTTGATCGGACCGCGGAAGTGTACTTCGCGGGTACGCGGGTCGATCACGAACACTTCGGCTGTTCTCTCGACGCCCAGGGATTTGGCGACGGTCTGGTCTTCATCCTTCAGAATCGGGAACTCGATGTTGAACTCCATGGCCTCCTTCTGAATACGCGGCATGTCATCCTGGATGAAGGAGTTGAGCATCAGAAACTCGATGTTCTTGTCCTTGTAGGTCTGGGTGATCTGCTGGTACTCGGGCACTGAAAGCCGTGCGATGGGGCAGCCGGAACCGTGGATGTACATCACGATGTAATCCTTGTCGGCATAGTCGGCCAGCGAGTGGGAAACGCCCAGGTGGTCTACCAGCGTGAAATCCTTCACAGGCTTGAGGAAATCGTCTGCCATGGCAGTGAATGACACCAGGGTCGTCAGTACTGCGGATACGCACAATCCAGCTAACTTTTTCATTACTGCATACTCCTCTCGATGTACCACTGTGTTCCCTGCTTGCCTGCAGTTTCGCCACTGGCGCCTCTGCATGACCGGGATCTTCGCGCTTCAGGGCCGGGAACATACCCTGACTGATCCTTTGGTGCCACTTTAATCAACCTGCTGGTGTTGTCGCAAGCCGCATATTGTGACTAATTGTGATCTCTTTTGGCTTCAAAACTCTTTGATTTAAAACAAATTTCACAAGGGTTTCAAAGAAGGCTTCCGGAGCTTGCAGGGGCTCTTGGCAAAGGCTGTGTGAGCAGGCGGCCGGGGTGCAAGCCCCCGCCCAACAAGGTATAGTTAGCCGCTGCTCATTTTCAGAGAACCCTATGCGCTCCGGTCTATCCACTCTTTACAGCAAGCTCGTCTTCGAGCGCCCGTTGCTGGTCATTCTGCTGCTGCTTGCCGTCACTGCCTCGTTTGGATGGTACGCACAGTATTTCAAGCTGGATGCCTCCGCTGACTCTCTGCTCATGGAAGGCGACCAGGAGCTGGAATTCTCGCGCCAGGTCAACAACCGCTACGGCGCCCGGGATGCAGTCACCATTGCCTTCACGCCCGAGGCCGATCTGTTCAGCCCGGAGTCCTTCGCCGCTCTCGGGGCCCTGCGTGAGGAGCTGTTGACCATTCCGCGTATCGATTCCGTGGACAGCCTGCTCAACGTCCCCATTTTTGGCGACACCGAGCTGCTCAGCATCTCCGAGAATTACGACACTGTTCTGACCCCGGGCATCGACCTCGCGGCTGCGCGGGAAGAGCTGATCAACAGCCCCGTGTTCAGCAATGCCATCATCAGTCCCGACGGTCAGACGGCGGCATTGCTGGTCAGCTTCGCCCGTGACGAGCAGTACCACTCGCTGATCGAGGTGCGCGAAGTCCTGCGTCAGAAACGCGGCGCAGAAGGCCTGAGTGCTGAGGAATCACAGACTCTGGCAGACGTGACTGTCGAATTCGATGCCTACAGCACCATGACGGCAGAACAGCGGCATGAAGACATCGGCGCCATACGCGAAATTCTCGCTGGCTATCAGGACTCCGCCACTATTTATCTGGGCGGTGCGCCGATGATCGCGGACGACATGGTGACCTTCGTCCAGAACGACCTCACAACGTTCAGTCTGGGCGTCTTCGCCTTCATCGTGTTTGCTCTGGGGGCCATCTTCCGGCGCCTGCGCTGGATATTCCTGCCGCTGGCCTGTTGCGCGGTCGCCAGCGTGATCGTCGTGGGCATCCTGGGGCTGATGGACTGGCGTGTCACGGTGGTTTCGTCCAATTTCATGTCATTGCTGCTGATCACCACAATTTCGCTGACAGTCCATCTCATTGTGCGCTACCGGCAGCTGCGTGCCACACGGCGTTTCAGCGAGCACGGCAAGCTCCTGCGCCATGCAGTGCTGTCCATGTGGAAACCGTGCCTGTACACCACGCTGACTACGGTAGTGGCCTTCGCGTCGCTGTTGACCAGCGGTATCTCCCCCATCATCTCGTTTGGCTGGATCATGGTCATTGGCGTGATGACCGCGCTGCTGGTGGTGTTCACCTTGTTTCCAGCACTGATGGCACTGTTCAGCAAGGACGAGACAGTCTACGAGCACAACAGCACCCTCGCACTGACCTCAGGCCTGGCTCGCATGACCGACCGACTTGGCAACAAGGTGCTGTGGATTTCTGCGCTGCTACTGATCTTCAGCGTCGTGGGTCTGAGCCGTTTGAAGGTGGAAAACAGCTTCATCGATTATTTCAGTGAAGACACTGAAATCTACAAGGGCATGAGCCTTTTCGACGAGAAACTGGGCGGCACGCTGTCCATGGATGTTGTGGTGAACCTGCCGGTTGTGGAAGACGAATTTGCAGACGATTTCGACGACGGCTTTGAAGAAGAACCCAATGACGCCTATTGGTTCACAGGCGACAAGATGGACGAGATCAAGCGCATACACGACTATCTGGACAACAACCCGCAGACAGGCAAGGTGCTCTCGTTCGGATCAGTCATCCATCTGGCAGAGCAGCTGAACAACAATGCTCCGGTCGACAGCTTCGTGTGGGCGCTGCTCTATTCGCGAATTCCCGAAACCCTGAAAAACTCTGTCCTGACCCCTTTCGTGTCTGTGGCAGACAATCAGGTACGCTTCAATGTGCGGGTGATAGAATCCGACGAAAACCTCAATCGCAATGAGCTGATCAATGGCATCAAGCGCGGTCTGCAGGAAGAGTTCGGTTATGCGCCTGACCAGGTGCGCGTCACCGGCATTCTGGTGCTGTACAACAACGTGCTGCAGAGCCTGTACCAGTCGCAGATTCTGACGCTGGGCGTGGTGCTGTTCGCCATCATGATCATGTTCCTGTTTCTGTTCAGATCGGTGCCCATTGCAGTTCTGTGCATCATCCCCAATATCATTGCCGCCTTGCTGGTGCTCGGGCTGATGGGCTGGATGGGTATTCCGCTCGACATCATGACCATCACGATCGCGGCCATCGCAGTGGGCATCGGTGTCGACAACACGATTCACTACATGCATCGCTTCCAGCATGAGTTTCATCGCTTTGGCAACTATCGTGACACCATGTTCCATTGCCATGACAGTATCGCCCGGGCCATGTATTTCACGACCATGACCGTGGTGGCGGGTTTCTCCATCCTGGTATTGTCGAACTTCATCCCGACCATTGTCTTCGGTCTGTTGACCAGTATTGCCATGATGGTGGCCCTTCTGGGTGCGCTGACTCTTCTGCCACAGTTGCTGATCACATTCCGGCCGCTGGGCGCAGAGACGCACGCCAGTTCCTGAAACCTTTGGAGATTTCTATGCATAATCATACCCCCGAGCAGCCCGTTCCCGAGGCTCCTGCGAGCCGCTTCATCGATGAGAAGCTTTTCAAGTCCCGTTCCATCACCATTTTTGGTGACATCGATGAGAAGATCGCACGCTCGGTGACCGAGAAGCTCCTGGCGCTGGCAGCTGCCGGCGATGAGCCCATCACGATCTACATCAGCTCGCCCGGCGGGCATGTGGAATCTGGTGATGTGGTCTATGACATGATCAAGTTCATCAAGCCTGAAGTGCGCGTGGTAGGAACCGGCTGGGTTGCCAGCGCGGCCACCACCATCTATCTGGCGGCGAAGAGGGAGAATCGCTTCAGTCTGCCCAATACGCGATTCCTGGTGCACCAGCCCTCTGGGGGGTCACGCGGCCGAGCGTCTGACATCAAGATTCAGGCAGAGCAGATCATCAAGATGCGTGAACGCATCAATCAGCTCATTGCAGATGAAACCGGTCAGCCACTGGAACGCGTGGCGAAAGATACAGACAGGGATTACTGGATGACGGTGGAAGAGGCCATTGCCTACGGCATCGTTGGCAAGAAGATCACGTCCATGACCGAGCTTGGCTGATTCGCTGCAGACCGCCCGGCCAGCCGGGCGGCGCTCAGTCGGTCAGGGCATTGGATGTTGAGCCCCGGGACCCTGAGCAACCACTTCTCCCACTTTGCGAAACCGCGCCTGCTGGTTTTGCACCAGCGCACATACGACATGATAATCAGGCTGACAGCTCAGTGGCCTGACCATTGCGGTTCCACCGTCTCCCAGCTGCACTAGTACTGTGGCAACAACGCCCTGATATTCGACATTGATGGTGGCACTGTTGCCATTGATAGTGCCGATGCTGTTGCGCCACTGGAACCCGAGTGACTCTACCGGCTCGACATGCAGCTGATCGTCAAGATGAGTCACGCGCAGGGTGAGCAGGCTGCCCTCTGCGTTCCAGATGCCAGACCACTGCAGGGGTGCCGGCGTCTGAGCGAAGCTCTGCATCGGCAGGCACAGTGCCACGGCAAGAAAACAGGTTGCAGGAGACAGTCGCTGTGCGACATTCTCGAAGTGAATCTGCATGCTACGGCACCTCCCCTACAGCACTTTCTACATCTGACCTGTCACGGCAAATCCGAACAGAGGTCCATGAAACACCAAAAGGGCGCCATAGGCAATCATCCCCAGCAGGATGGCCGCGGCGTCCCATTGCAAAGCCGGACTTGCTGAAGCCACCGGCATCGCGCAGCGACGTCGTGCTTCAAGAATCCGGATTTTCAGCACAGCCCAGAGCGCCAGGGATCCGAACAACAACATGGAGGCAAGATCGCCATTGGAGAAAAGATGGGCGCCGCCCCAGATGAATATGCCCGTCAGCATCGGGTGTCCCACAAGCGCGCGAGTGTGAGATGCAGGCAGAAAGCCCGCGCTGAATACGATGCAGGCAGAAAGCATCAAAAGGCTCGTCAGTTCGCGCAAGTAGTAAGGGGGTACCCAAATCTGCACGAAGTCTGCACTGGACTTGCCCGCAATCATCAGCAGAACGCTGAGACAGAGGCCGGCGCTGATCAACAGCCGGTAATACATCTGCCCAAAGCGTTGGAAAAGCGTTTCGCGCCAGCCAAACGTTCGAAGAGCATGCAGGCAAATGAACAATGCCAGGCCTGAAATCAATACAATCAATGCGTTACCCGTTCATGGCCGGCGCTGCCGACTCCCGCAATCGTGACGGGCAAAGATACTCTGACTGGGTTTTGATGTATATCCAGGCAAAAAAAAGCCGGCGCCAACCAGGGGAAGTTTGCGCCGGCAAGGGCCTGTCACTCGTATGCTTGCAGTGTTCCTCAACACATGGTGCCATAGTAGGCCTGCAAGCCTGAATACAGGAAATGGATTAAAGCTATTGCGATGATATTGAAACTCAATTAGTCTGCCGCAAAGTCAATCTCTGAGTGAATCCTCCCATGAATCATCTGCCGACAACCAAACAGTTGCGATACTTCGTCGCACTGGAGCAGATCGGTCATTTCGGCAAGGCTGCTGACGCCTGCTTTGTGTCTCAACCTGCATTCAGTGTCGCGATCCGTGAGCTGGAGAGTACGTTGAACATTCAGCTGGTGGATCGCACCAACAAGAATGTCACTGTGACCAGTCTCGGCAGGCAGATTGCGGTACAGGCCAGGCAAGTTCTGCGCGATCTCGAAGATCTGGTCGATATTGCCCAGGGCAATCAGCAGCCTCTGACAGGGCAGTTGAAGCTGGGTGTGATTCCCACCATTGCGCCCTTTCTGCTGCCACGTCTGTTGCCTGCTCTGCGCAAGGCCTATCCGGACCTCAAGCTTTATCTCAAGGAAGACCTGACCGAGCGCGTTTACGCCAGGCTTATGGATGGCGAACTCGACATCATTCTGATTGCACTGCCCTATGAGTTGCGCAATGTGAGCGAGATGCCCCTTTTCAAGGATCGCTTTTATCTGGCACATCAGGCGAAAAGTACACTGGTCGACCCCGACAACTACCAGGTAAGCGAGCTGCCCGAAGACAGCATTCTGCTGCTGGAGGATGGTCATTGTCTGCGGGACCACGCGTTGTCAGCCTGCAGCATAAAGAACGCCGACAAGGTCAGTGACATCACGGCGACGAGTCTCCTGACACTGGTGCAGATGGTGGATGCAGATCTGGGCGTGACCTATCTGCCGGAGATGGCGATCGGATCAGCGCTGCTCAAGAACACCCGCATCAAGACCACGCCACTGGACAAGGACAGCTTCCGCGAGATTGGGCTTGTCTGGCGACGCGCAAGCACCCGGGGCGACGAATTTGAGCTGCTGGGGCAATTCATCAAGGAAAACTACTTGTCCGGCAAGACGACCACGTTGAGTGAGTAACTGAGCAAATTCTGCAATCTGTGCTCAGATTCTGCAAAGCAGTCACAGTGAAGCGCCGCTCCATTCTTTGGCGTTCTGGAATGCATTACCATGCGCCAGCGTTCCACTCACCGCGTTCCGGAGTCTGACATGACAGTGCATCCCGTTTTTCTTCGCAGCATCGCTGCCCTGTTGCTTCTCTTGAGTGTGCTGGCCGGGAGCCGCATCGCCAGCGCTGCCGATGCGCCCGACTTCACCTTGCTTGATGAGCAGGGGCAGGCCGTCAAGTTGCATTACCACCGTCTGGCCGACGCCATTGTGCTGATGAGCCATCGCAACGATTCAGAGGTAGCCGGGCCGGCCGCGCGAATTGCTGCGGCTGCCATTGCCGGACTCCCCGACCGCCAGATTCCATTCTTCCTGATCAATGCCGACGCAGGACAGACGCGCAGCGCTGTGCTGGACGCAAAGCGCGAGCAGAGCCTGAGCGTTCCTGTGCTGATCGACGACACCGGGCTGGTCAGTCAGACACTGGCGTTTACCTATACAGGCGAAGTGCTGGTCGTCAATCCGCGCACCTGGGAGATCGTTTACCGCGGTCCCGTTTCCGAAACGCTGGAAGAGTCTGGTGAAAATTTTGTAGCCCTGGCGCTGGACGCCGTTCTGAATGACGAAGTGTTGCCACTGCCAGTCCGCGAACCCGCTGCGGGCATTGCCATTGACGTCATTGCAGCACCTGCGCCGGCAGCCATTGCAAACTATGCACAGGACATCGCGCCGCTGCTGCAGGAAAAATGTGCAAACTGCCACCGTCCGGGGGGCATCGGCCCGTGGGCGATGACCAGTCATCAGATGATTCAGGGCTTCTCGCCCATGATTCGCGAAGTTGTGCTGACCAAGCGCATGCCGCCCTGGCACGCGGACCCGCAGGTAAACCGTTTCAAGCACGACATGAGTCTGAGCATCGCAGAGGCGCAGCGTCTGGTGCACTGGATCGATGCCGGTGCGCCGCGCGGTGAAGGGGATGACCCGCTGCTGTCCGTCGTGCAGCCCGCCGTCGAATGGGAACTGGGCGAGCCAGACCTCATCGTGGACCTGCCCGCCTATTCCGTTCCGGCAACAGGCTCTCTGGACTACCAGATACTGACAGTCGACAACCCGCTGGATCACGATGTCTGGGTGCGGGCTGTGCAGATCGTGCCGAGTGATCGTCAGGTACTGCATCACGCCATCGCAACCTTCGGCAAAAAAGATGAACCCATAGGCATCGATCTGGGAACCCCGATTGGTGACGCATTGCTGCAGTCCCAGTTGATGACCTTCGTGCCCGGCAACGAGGTCTACGAGTATCCGGAGGGTACGGGGGTGCTGGTGCCAGCGGGTGCTACCTTCTTCAGCCAGATGCACTACACCACTTATGGGCGCGAGACCGTGGACCAGACCCGCATCGGTCTCTACTTTGCGGAAGAGCCACCCGAGTTCACGTTGCAGCATTACGCCATTTTGAATGTGGACATTGAGATTGCGCCAGGTGAAGGCAGGGATGAAGAGAAGGCCTATTACCAGTTCCAGAAAGATGTGATCGTGTACAGCCTGTTCCCCCATGCCCATTATCGCGGGCGCAGCTCCACGTTTTCGGTGATCTATCCCGATGGTCGCGAAGAGCTGGTGCTGTCAGTGCCGAATTATGACTTCAACTGGCAGCGCTATTTCCAGCTGGAGGAGCCCCTGGAGGTGCCGGCGGGCAGCCGACTGATCCACACCATGGTCTATGACAATTCACCCAGCAATCTCAGCAATCCTGATGCCGAGGCGCAGGTGAGCTTCGGCGAGCAGACCTGGGAGGAAATGCTGTACGGGGGCGTGTCTTTCCGTTATGCCAACAAGGCCGACGACGTGCGCGAAATCAACAAGCAGGAATATGTCACGAGTCTGAGCATGGGCTTCATGGACAAGAATCTGGACGGCAAGATCGAACTGAACGAAATGCCTGAACGGGCTCGTCAGAGACTGGCCATGGCATTCCTCGTGATGGACAAGGACAAGACAGGGGGGCTGGAGTTCACCGAGTTTCACCAGATGATGAATACGCAGAGGCAGCGGCCTGGACCCGGGGCCGGGCAGGGTCAGCAGTAGTCAGTTCGCGGGCAGGGCCCGCTCCCACAGGCAGGCAATTCGCGGGCAAGCCCGCTCCCACAAGGCCCAGCAAGACAGCACCTTGTGGGAGCGGGCTTGCCCGCGAAAATTCCATACTATGACTTACACACTCTCCGTCGGCACCGCCGTGAAGCGATAATTCTTCATCGGCAGTTCTCTTACGCGCTGGCCTGTCAGGATATACACCGCGTTCGCCACAGCAG
>CAMCRC010000080.1 GCA_945877175.1 Klebsiella pneumoniae
CTCAAGCCGCAATGCGGCTCTGGACAGCAAGCTGCAGCAGCTGAACACGCTGATCAGTCTCTACCAGGCCCTGGGAGGCGGCTGGCAGGCGACTGATATCGTGCGCTGATCAGGCCGCCACTTCCCGCACGTTCACCAGAGGAATGGTCTTCGCGTGCTCTGCGGCTTCCATGTACGACTTGATCTCGTTGAAGTTCAGGTAGCGATAGATCTTGCCTGACATGGTGTCCACGTTCTTCATGTACACGAGATACTCTTCCATGGTGGGGATGCGACCCAGTACGGAGCTCACGGCCGCCAGTTCAGACGAGGCCAGGAACACGTTCGCACCTTCGCCCAGACGGTTCGGGAAGTTGCGGGTAGACGTGGAGACCACGGTGGAATTGGGAGCCACACGCGCCTGATTGCCCATGCACAGGGAGCAGCCAGGCATCTCGGTGCGGGCACCGGACACACCGAACACACTGTAAACCCCTTCTTCCACCAGCTGGTGCTGATCCATCTTGGTCGGCGGCGCAATCCACAGACGCGTCGGAATCACACCCTTGACCTGCTTGAGCACTTCGCTCGCGGCGCGGAAATGGCCGATGTTGGTCATGCAGGAGCCGATGAACACTTCATCGATCTTCGTGCCCTGGACGGCAGACAGCGGCTTGATGTCGTCCGGATCATTCGGGCACGCCAGCAGGGGTTCCTTGATCTCGTTCAAGTCGATCTCGATGATCTTGTAGTACTCGGCGTCAGCATCCGGCTCCAGCAATTGCGGGTCCTTCAGCCACTCTTCCATGGCGCGGGCACGGCGTTCCAGCGTGCGGGCATCGCCGTAGCCTTCCGTGATCATCCAGCGCAGCAGGGTAATGTTGGACTTGAAGTACTCGATGATCGGTTCCTTGTTCAGGCGAATGGTGCAGCCGCCAGCAGAGCGCTCGGCAGAAGCATCGGACAGCTCGAAGGCCTGTTCCACTTTCAGATTCGGCAGACCTTCGATCTCGAGAATTCGGCCGGAGAAGATGTTCTTCTTGCCCTTCTTCTCGACAGTCAGGTCTCCGGACTGCAGTGCTGCATAGGGAATCGCGTTCACGAGATCACGCAGGGTGATACCAGGCTGCATTTCGCCTTTGAAGCGCACCAGCACGGACTCTGGCATGTCCAGCGGAATCACGCCGGTAGCCGCCGCAAAGGCCACCAGGCCGGAACCTGCAGGGAACGAGATGCCGATCGGGAAACGTGTATGCGAGTCGCCGCCAGTGCCGACGGTGTCTGGCAGCAGCATGCGGTTCAGCCAGGAATGAATGATGCCGTCGCCGGGACGCAGCGCCACGCCGCCACGGGTCTGGATGAAGTCGGGCAGGGTGTGCTGGGTTTCGATGTCCACGGGCTTCGGATAAGCGGCGGTGTGGCAGAAGGACTGCATCACCAGATCGGCCGAGAAACCGAGGCAGGCCAGGTCTTTCAGCTCGTCGCGCGTCATTGGACCAGTCGTGTCCTGAGAACCAACGGTGGTCATTTTCGGTTCGCAGTAACTGCCTGGACGCACACCTTTTACGCCACAGGCCTTGCCGACCATCTTCTGTGCCAGCGTATAGCCCTTGGTGGAGCTCTCGGGGTTGAACGGCAGACGGAACACTGTTGATGCTGGCAGGCCGAGTGAGGCGCGTGCCTTTTCAGTCAGACCACGGCCGATGATCAGGGGAATGCGGCCGCCGGCACGGACTTCGTCCAGCAGCACTTCAGTCTTCAAAGTGAACTCTGCGACAACTTCCTGTGTGCCATGTCGCGTGATGCGACCTTCATAGGTGTAAATGTCGATGACATCACCGGTGGCCATGTTTTCCACGTCGCATTCGATGGGGAAAGCACCTGCATCTTCCATGGTGTTGAAGAAGATCGGGGCAATCTTGCTGCCGATGCACACGCCACCATCGCGCTTGTTGGGAATGTGGGGAATGTCGTTGCCGATATTCCACAGCACGGAGTTGGTGGCGGATTTACGTGAAGAACCGGTGCCAAGGACGTCACCGATCAGTGCAACAGGGAAGCCTTTTTTCTTCAATTCAGCAATCTGTGCGGCCGCGTTGGTGACGCCTTCGCGCGCCATCTTGTACATGGCCAGCGCGTGCAGAGGGATGTCCGGGCGTGACCACGCATCCTGAGCTGGAGACAGGTCGTCGGTATTGGTTTCGCCGGGCACCTTGTAGACGCTTACCGTCAGGACTTTCGGCAGCTCCGGTTTGTTGGTGAACCACTCGGCATCGGCCCAGGATTGCAGCAGTGCATTGGCGTGGACATTGCCCGCTTTGGCTCGCTCTTCCACGTCGTGGAAGGCGTCGAACATGAGAAGGGTATGGGACAACTCTTTCGCGGCCAGCGGGGCCAGCGTTGCATCGTCCAGAAGTTTCACCAGAGTCACGATGTTGTAGCCCCCGAGCATGGTGCCGAGCAGACGCGCTGCCAGGGCCTTGTCGATGATGGGGGAGGTGGCACTGCCGTTGGTGATGGCGGTCAGGAATCCAGCTTTCACGTAGGCCGCTTCGTCTACGCCTGCGGGTACGCGATTGGAAATCAGATCAAGGATGAAGGCTTCTTCCTCCTTGGGAGGATTCTTCAACAATTCGACCAGTGCGGCCACTTGTTCGGCATCCAGTGGTTTCGGAACAATTCCCTGCTCGGCACGTTCGGCGACATGTTTACGGTACGCTTCTAACACAATATTCCCCTTGTCGATGAGCTTCGATTAACTGGTAAAATCGGGGTCCAAGTTTAGGCCATATGGCACGGGAACTCCAGTTGAAGACCAGCCCCACCAGAACACCCTGCATCGGCATTTGCTCAACAACCTCCGTTGGTGATGCGATATGTCGAGGTTGCAAACGCTATGCCTTTGAAGTCATTCGCTGGAATTCCTATGCCGATGCAGAGAAGGAAGCCGTGCTGCGCAGAATTGAAGCCCTGACCGTGCAGATACTGAAGAACAGGTTTCATATTCATTCTGCCGAAGCACTGGAATCCACTCTGCAGGAGCGGAAAATTCCAATGAATCCTGCCTTGTCTCCTTATTGCTGGTTGCACAGTCTTCTGCAGAAAGCACCGTTCGGTGGGCTGGAGATGGAGGCAGCTGGTTTTTCCATTCTCAAGGCACACGAAGGCACGAGTCTGGCTGCGCTGGCAGATATGTCGGATCAGGAGCTGCTGGTGCTTTGCGAGGCTCACTTCGCGCGCTATTTTCACCAGGTGGACAGCCTGACCTGACGTTGCAATCGAATCAAATTGCTGTGTGCGGAAAATACTTGAGGTCGAAGCCGTCATCGCCAAGTTCAAGCGCCCAGCCCTTGTTGTCCCAGCTGCCCAGCACGATGCGCTGTGCTTCGAGCTTGTCATTGATGGGTGTCTGCAGCCGAATGGTGTGTACCGCGGGCCTGTGCGTGTGGCCGTGTACCAGGCAGTTCACCTGAAGTTCCTGTAGCAGATTCAGTACTTCCAGTGGTGTTACATCCATGATGTCCGAGGGTTTGAGACTGCTGTGGGCTTTGCTTTGCATGCGCGCCTGCTGCGCAATCATGTGTCGCTCGACGAGTGACTTTTCAAGAAACTCAGCCTGCCAGCGTTCCGTGCGCACCATCCGGCGGAATTTCATGTATTCAACATCGCGCGTGCAGAGACTATCACCGTGAATGAGAACAATTCTTCGTCCGTGGCATTCAATGATGGTGGGCTCTTTCAGCAGGGTGGCATGGCACCGCTCCGCATAGGCATTGCCCAGCAGAAAATCGCGATTGCCATGCATCAGGTAAACGGGGGTGCCGCTGTCTGCAAGCGTCGCAAAGGCTTTGGCGACTCGTGAATTCAATACGCTGTTGTCATCGTCGCCCACCCAGACTTCGAAGAGATCGCCGAGTACATACAGCGCTTCAGCGCCTTTTGCCCGGTTCTCCAGAAAGTCCAGAAAGGAATGAGTGATGACTGAATTCTCGGAATCCAGATGAATATCGGAGGTGAACAGTGTCTTTCCGGCGCTGGGCATCTTCAGTCTTTGCTGGTCGCTGCGACCTCTGAGGACTTGGCCGGATCGGTGATCACGGTGGCAGTGATGATGATCTCATCGACAGGCACATCCTGATGTCCGGACTTGGAGCTTGTCCGGCACTGCTTGATCTTGTTGACCACTTCCATGCCTGCACTCACCTTGCCGAAGGCTGCATAGCCCCAGCCCTGTGATGTCTTGTTCTTGTGATTCAGAAAGGTATTGTTGCTGACGTTGATGAAGAATTGCGATGTGGCAGAGTGCGGGTCAGATGTCCTCGCCATGGCCAGTGTGCCGACCGCATTGGTCAGGCCATTGTCCGCTTCATTGACGATGGGCTTGCCATTGGGCTTCTGAAGCAGCCCCGATTCGAAGCCTCCGCCCTGGATCATGAAGTTGTCGATGACGCGATGAAAGATTGTATTGTCATAAAATCCGCTCTTGGCGTATTCGAGAAAATTGGCGGAAGAAACCGGGGCTTTGTCGAAGTCAAGCTCGATGGTGATGTCACCATAATTCGTTTTGAAGACAATCATTACGGACAACCTTGAGGTTTAAAGAGGTTTTCGCCTCTTATGAGAAATACGTGGAGAGGTTATAATACGTGCTTTGCAACTTGTGAGAAAGCAGAAACCACGACATGAATGCTTCAGACAATTCCGGAAATTCTGGCTCTGCTGGCGCAGCAGCGCCGGTGACTTCCAACTTCATCCGCCACATTATTGAGCAAGACCTGCAGAGCGGCAAGCACGCTGGGCGTGTGCAGACACGCTTTCCACCAGAGCCCAATGGCTTTCTGCATATCGGTCATGCCAAGTCAATCTGTCTGAATTTCGGCACAGCGCAGGCGAACGATGGTCGCTGCAATCTGCGGTTTGATGACACCAATCCAGAGAAGGAAAGTCAGGAGTTCATCAACTCCATCAAGGCAGACATTCAGTGGCTTGGCTTTTCCTGGAGCGGAGAGATTCGCTATGCCTCGTCGTATTTCGATGCCCTTTTCGAATTTGCGCTGCAATTGATTCGTGCAGGCAAGGCCTATGTGTGCAGTCTGACACCGGAACAGGCTCGCGAATATCGCGGCAATCTCACGAGTCCGGGCCGGGAAAGTCCCTACCGGAATCGTAGTATCGAAGAGAATCTGGATTTGTTCATCCGCATGCGTGCCGGTGATTTCCCTGACGGCGCCCACAGCTTGCGCGCAAGAATCGACATGGCATCGCCCAACATCAACATGCGCGATCCGGTGATCTATCGGATTCGCCATGTCGAACATCATCAGACAGGCGCACAGTGGCCGATCTATCCGATGTATGACTATGCCCATTGCATTTCCGATGCCATCGAGTGCATTACGCATTCCCTTTGCACACTGGAGTTCGAGGACCACAGGCCTCTCTATGACTGGATTCTGCAGAATCTGGACAAGTCGACCCTGCATGCGGCAAGCGATGGCGTGACCAGTGAGGCGGGATATGTGCTGCCTCGGCAGATCGAATTCGCAAGACTGAACATAAACTACACCGTGATGAGCAAGCGCAAGCTCAAGGAACTGGTGATGCAGGGTTTTGTGAATGGCTGGGATGACCCACGGATGCCGACGTTGTCCGGATTGCGTCGCCGCGGCTATACCCCGGCATCCATCCGCAATTTCTGTGAGCGGGTAGGAATCAGTCGCAGCGAAAGCGTAGTGGATGTAGGCATGCTCGAGCACAGCATACGCGAGGACCTTGACAGAAGTTCTCCCCGCGCAATGTGTGTCCTGCGCCCGTTGAAAGTGACGCTGCGCAATTATCCGCAGGGCGCGTCCGAGACCCTCATTCTGCCGTGTCATCCTAAAGAGACAGCAATGGGTGTGCGCGAACTGCCATTTGGCCGCGAACTTTTCATCGATGCTGCCGACTTCGAGGAAGTGCCTCCGCCTCAGTACAAGCGCTTGAGTCCTGGCGCAGAAGTACGCCTGCGCGGTGCTTACGTCATTCGCTGCGAGGAAATTGTCAAGGATGCCTCAGGTCAGCCGGTTGAGCTGATCTGCAGTTATGACAACGCCACGCTGGGTGTCAATCCCCAGGGGCGCAAAGTGGCGGGCGTGATTCATTGGGTGCCTGCTGAGCATGCGTTGGATGTAGAAGTTCGGATTTACGATCGTCTGTTCAATAAAGAGAATCCGGATGACAAGCATGGCGGCGACTACAAGGACTGCCTGAATCCGGATTCATTGCTGGTCATGAGCGGATGCAAGGCCGAGCCGAGTTTGCGCACCGCCTTGCCGGAAGCCAGTTTCCAGTTTGAACGTGAAGGCTATTTCTGCGTCGATCGCTTCGATTCCACGGCAGACAGGATGGTGTTCAACCGTACAGTAACCCTTAGGGATTCCTGGGCCAAAATTTCCAGTTGAGTGAACAAAGTGCTGCAGATATACAACACGCTGACAAGAACCAAAGAAGAATTCGTGCCGCTTGAAAGTGGCAAGGTGAAGATGTACGTCTGCGGCGTGACAACTTACGACTATTGCCACGTTGGACATGCCCGCATGTTCGTCGCGTTCGATGTGGTCGTGCGTTATTTGCGACATCGCGGTTACCAGGTCACATATATTCGCAACATTACTGATATCGACGACAAGATTCTTCGCCGCGCCAGGGAAAACGGGGAGGTGTTCTCTGAACTCACCGAGCGTTTCATTGCTGCCATGCGTGAAGATGAAGAAGCGCTGTTCGTGTTGAGGCCTGACAAGGAACCACGAGCGACGGGCCACATCGAAGAGATCATAGCGCTGATCAGGCGCCTGATTGAAGGCGAGTATGCCTATCGTGTTGCCAGTGGCGATGTTTACTATTCTGTCGCGCAGTTCGCACCCTATGGACGGCTTTCCAACAAGAATCCAGAGGAATTGCTGGCCGGTGCCCGCATCGAGATTGGTGAGCTGAAGCGTGACCCTCGCGACTTTGCATTGTGGAAATCGGCAGGCGACGACGAAGTGGGCTGGGACTCTCCATGGGGCTACGGCCGGCCCGGCTGGCATATCGAATGCTCGGCCATGTCAACGTGCTGCCTGGGGGATTCCTTCGATATCCATGGCGGAGGCTCAGACCTGATGTTTCCCCACCACGAGAATGAGATTGCTCAATCCGAGGCTGTGACCGGCAAGCAGTTTGCAAAAGTCTGGATGCACAACGGTGCCGTGCGCGTGGACAATGAAAAAATGTCGAAATCACTAGGCAATTTTTTCACTGTGCGCGAGGTGCTGCAGCAGTACAGCCCTGAAGTTGTACGCTACTTGCTGATTTCCAGTCAGTATCGCAGCCCCATCAATTATTCGGAGCAGAGTCTGCTGCAAGCGGCAGGCGCACTGGAGCGCTTTTATACATCGCTGCGAGGTCTGGATACGCGAAGTGCGCGTGAACTCGTCAACAGCAGTTACGAGAAATCTTTCTGCCACGCAATGGACGATGACTTCAATACGCCTGTTGCACTTGGTGTCATGTTCGATCTGGCACGTGACATCAATCGCCATCGAGAGACTGAGCCGCACAAGGCTGCACAGCTTGCTGGTGTCCTTGTGCGCCTGGGACGCGTGCTCGGAATCCTGCAGAGCTCGCCCGATGCATTCTTGCAGACGCAAGGCAAAGTTGCCGTCGATGCCTCTGCAATTGAATCCTTGATTGTGCAGCGCAAGGAAGCCCGTGCCAGCAAGAACTGGGCATTGGCGGACGAGATTCGCGACAAACTCGCCGACATGAAAGTCGTCGTCGAAGACAGTGCGGATGGCAGCAGCTGGCGTATCGAGCGCTGAGTGTCGAGCACTCGCGTTGTGCAGCAAGCCACTGTTTATGAGGACATTAGTTGCACTTAGAGATTGACTGTCCCTGAGGCCGTGAGTATTATGCCGACCCTGCATTCACTGCAGGGCATCGGGGTATAGCGCAGTCTGGTAGCGCGCCTGCTTTGGGAGCAGGATGTCGGGAGTTCGAATCTCTCTACCCCGACCACTCCTTAAATACGATGTTCATTGCAAAGTGAGTATCGGTACAGAGTTCATTGGTGATCGTAGCTCAGTTGGTAGAGCCCCGGACTGTGACTCCGGTTGTCGTGGGTTCGAGCCCCATCGGTCACCCCAATTTCCCTGTTCACTGACGACTTGAGTTCAGTGCCTGGACCTCGATTGGGGGTATAGCTCAGCTGGATAGAGCAACGGCCTTCTAAGCCGTGGGTCGCACGTTCGAGTCGTGCTACTCCCGCCAAAAAACAATGCACCCGCAAGACTTCCTTGTCTCACTTTGCGCGTCCACAGTGTCTGGACACCCTCAGATTTCGTTTCTGCCAGCGGCCTGGACAATATGATCTGCTGCCCTGAAGGCCAGTGCCATGATCGTCATTGTTGGCTGTCCACGTCCTGACGTCACCATGCTGCCACCGTCCACCATGAACAGGTTCGGGACATCGTGAGAGCGGTTGTAGCGGTCTACCACTGAGGTCGCCGGATCATTGCCCATTCGGCAGGTTCCAAGCAGATGTACGCCACCCGTCTGGCCATTTCGAGCGTAAGAGCCAACCTTCTGGATTGCGCCTACTGCATCGAGCATTTCCATGGATATATCGTGGAAGAACTTCATGGTGGCAATATCGTCAGGATGGTTCATGAAGGTAGTTCGAAGTGCCGGGCGGCCCCACTTGTCCTTGACCTCTGGATCGAGCGTGATGTTGTTGGTGGACAGGGGCAGCGTTGTGCAATGGCCATTGAACGAAGCTGTGTGTGTGAATTCCTGCTTCAAGCCGCGCTTGAACTCGCTGCCCCAGCTTGCCCCTGAGAAGGTGCCGCCGCCATAGGCAATCCGCGTGTCAACGAACGCGAGTCGATTCCTCCGCCGCCATAGAATCCGTGCTTCGGGTCGATGGTGTAGAAGTCGTGAATTACCCGGGTTGTGGCAATGCTCTTGTGGCCGTTGATTTCTTCAGGGAAAAGCCCGGCTGCATTCGACGAGCCATTGAACATGAGGTTCTTGCCGACCATGCCGCTGGAGTTCGCGAGCCCGTCAGGAAACTGCGCCGAAGCCGAGAGGAACAGAAGTCGGGGAGTCTCTGCGCCATTGGCACACAGCACTACTGCTTTCGCTTTCTGCGCTTGTTCCGTGCCATCCTCTTCCCAGTACACCACTTCATTGGCGCGCCCGTTTTCATCCGTATTGACACGCGCAACAGTGCATCCTGTACGCAGTTCGCAATTGCCAGTTGCAAGCGCTTGCGGAATCATGGTCACTGCAGTGGATGACTTGGCAGCTACCTCACATCCAAAGCCGTTGCAGAATCCGCAATGTATGCACGCAGGTCGTCCATTAAAGGGTTTGGAAAGAATGGCAACTGGCGCTGGGAAAGGGGTATAGCCCATGGCCTTGCCTGCTCGCTCCAGGAGAACGCCTGCCGATTTCACAGGCATGGGAGGGCAGGGATAGTCACGGGAACGGGGCGGGTCCCATGGACCGGCAAGACCAGACACTCCTATTTCCCAGTCTAACTTTGTGTAGTAGGGCTCCAGTTCGTCATAGGTGATTGGCCAATCTGCGAAATTGGTACCAGCGATAGTGCCACGGACGCTGGCCTCATTGAAATCGATCGGGTGCAGCCGCCAGAAATTGCCCGAGAAGTGGACGCTGCTGCCGCCTACGTTGTGGGCGTAGCCCAGCGGTGCGCCATCAACAAGCTCTGCCTTTTCGTGCTCATAGCGTCTGAACGTCTGCGGGTGTCCCTTTCGGCTGCCCCACACAAGCTCTTCATTCTGCGTGTAGGACCACTCGTCGTGTCGGAAATCACCGGGTTGCAGATAGGGTCCCTGCTCCAGCACAACCACCGAGAAACCTGCTGTCGACAATTCTCTCGCCATGATGCCGCCGGCCGCGCCGGAACCCACAATCACGAAATCCACTTCTTCGCGCGTAGGGAAACTTGCCTGTGCCATGATTATTCTCCCTTCGCCATGTAGTCTGCGTCATAGAAGCCGAAAGGCGGCTCCCAGACATGTCTGTGTTCGAAACCGATGAGATTCCAGCCGGCATAGTCACGGTTGCCGCCATACTCCGGCAGTGAAAACATGCCCGCAATGGTCATGTAACGCATGGTGCCGAAGAACTCCGTGTCTTCGATGCTGACGAGCAGGGCGTCCTGCTGTTCAGGCGTCAGTGCACTGAAGCTGGCACTGCCATGAGCGTTCTGTACGTCGGCCT